>NZ_JAWOWA010000012.1:98581-180993 GCF_033340195.1 Vibrio sp. 1457 | reverse complement strand
TGGTGCCGACTACCGGAATCGAACTGGTGACCTACTGATTACAAGTCAGTTGCTCTACCTACTGAGCTAAGTCGGCACACTTTATTCTTTGTGCTTTTGTCCGTGTTATAACATTTCGTTAAGACACCAACAAATCAAAATATGGTGCCCGGAGGCGGAATCGAACCACCGACACGAGGATTTTCAATCCTCTGCTCTACCGACTGAGCTATCCGGGCAACGGAGCGCTATTAAACGGATTTTCCCGCGTTGCGTCAACCACTTTTTTTAAATAATTTCAAAAAAGTGGTTGTTCGAACGCTTTTTATTCAACTGTCACTACAAAGTTTGCTTCGAGTTAAATTCCTTTTTGAAATTTGTAACTTTTTCTAGGTAGCGACGCGCTTCTGCGTTCGGGTGTTTCTTGGTTAACGCCCAATAAACTTGGTTGGGTTGCAATGAATTAAGATCTTGCATTGCGCGTTTGCGATCACTGCGATGAAATGTGTTTAAAACTCCTCCAGTACCGCCATTGTAAGCTGAAATCATGCTGTACTCGAGAGAGGTAGGGTGGCGGACTTCTCTTAAATAACGATTTTTTAAGATATAGAAATACGCAGTACCAGTATCTATGTTGTTTTCTGGATTAAACAAATATTCAGGGCTTGGTTGGCCCGAGCGCTTTTTCACGAGTTTGAACACATCTCGTCCCGCTGTTTTAGGTACAACTTGCATTAGGCCATATGCATTTGCCCAACTTACCGCGTATGGGTTGAAACTGCTCTCGGTTTTAATAATGGCGTATATCAAGTCTTCTGGAATGTCGTATTTCTTGGAAGCTCGACGCACGATATCGGCGTATTGGTAGCTGCGAGTTGAAAAGTGGTCTTCAACCATGGGAATTTCGACGTAATACGCTTTCTTGAAATCTACATTTTTGGTTTTTATTTTATTTGCGATGAGGTATTCCGCAAATCGGTTTGCCCGCCAAGACCATTGAATTGGCTTATTGTCTTGGTCGACAACTTGTTTATACAGGAATGGTTGCCCCTCTAACGTGATACCTTTAGAGGAGAATAAGTCGACGTGAGCGGGATCGTCTGGTGTTAATAAGGTGGTGACAATCGCGTCTTTTAGGTGTTTTTGGGGCTCTGTCGGTGATACGGTCTCTATCGTGATCACGCCTTTGCGAAAGTCGACCTCGGCGCGGCTAAGGTAGTTATCGATGTACTTAACGTAATTACTCTTGCCAGCGTACTTGATTTCTTTTTTACCCCAGCGCTTTTGAATATTGCCTGAAAAGCTATTGATTAAGGCATCTAGCGCCGCAGTATCTTTTTCAAATTGTCCTGGTAGCTCAGCTAAGTTATTGGCAAAACGGTTTGTTGGCTCGTAGTTGACGTCATAAATCTTTTCGACGAATTCACGGCTACAGCCTGCCATTAAAAGTGCGGCAGCAATAAAGACAATTTTTTTCATAAGTATCAGAGTTATTGAAGGTAATAGAAAAATGACACCACAAATGGTTGTGATGTCATTGTTTAACTCAAGCGACTTTATTCGCTCGGCGGTGTGTAACCTTCGATATGAACGTCTTTTCCTTCAAAGAGGAAATTTACCATTTCTGTTTCGATCAGTTTGCGGTGTTCTGGATCCATCATGTTGAGTTTCTTCTCGTTGATCAACATGGTTTGTTTGTGTTGCCACTGAGCCCACGCTTCTTTCGAGATGTTGTCGAAAATGCGTTTACCTAGTTCACCAGGGTAAAGTTGAAAGTCTAGACCTTCGCCTTCTTTCTTTAGTCGAGCACAAAATACAGTGCGGCTCATAATGACTCCTTGTATTCAATTAACGAAGTTCGTGGGGTAGCGTTTCCAGCAATAGTTTTACTGGCGCGGCTAAACCGACTTCTTCAGGTTTAGATAAGTTATACCAAAGACCTTTGTTGCCTTCCATTATCACGTCCGGTTGCTTTGATAAATCAATCAAAATTGGCGTGATATCTAGGTGGTAATGGCTGAATGTATGACGAAAGGTAATCAGTGTTTGCTTCTGTTTGATATTGCTGGCTTGAATGCCGCGTTGATCCAGTAGCAATTCAATGTCGCTTTCTGCATCCACATGTTCGGTTTGTGGGAAGCAGAATAAGCCACCCCAAATGCCTGTTTGTGGTCTTTGCTCCAACCACACCTCATGACCATTTTCGGTGTTGTGGTGAAGCATCACGAAACGAGTTTGCTTGATTGGTTTATCTTTCTTCGGTTTTTTGCCCGGGTAGTCGAGCACATTACCTTGTTGTTTTGCCACACACAGGTCAGCAACAGGGCAGAGGCTACATTTGGGTTTGCTGCGAGTGCAGACCATTGCGCCCATGTCCATCATTGCCTGGTTATACTTATCTACATCCGTTTGTGGGGTATGCGTTTCGGCAATTTCCCACAGCTGGTTTTCAACCTTTTTTTGTCCTGGCCATCCTGCAACTGCGAAACAGCGGGATAGGGTGCGCTTCACGTTACCATCAAGAATCGCGTGTGGTTGTTTATACACAGACGATAAAATGGCGGCAGCAGTAGAGCGACCAATCCCCGGTAGGGCGTTCATTTTCTCTATATCAAGAGGAAACTCACCATTGTATGTAGAGGCGACCTCTTGTGCTGCTTTGTGAAGGTTACGGGCTCGGGCGTAATACCCTAAGCCAGTCCAAAGGTGTAGGACTTCATCTTGCTCAGCATTGGCAAGATCGATTACGGTTGGAAAGCGCTCCAAGAAACGTTGGTAATACGGAATAACCGTAGTGACCTGAGTTTGCTGAAGCATAATTTCAGACAACCAGACACTGTATGCGGTCTTATTTTGTTGCCACGGAAGATCTTTTCTTCCATATGCGTCATACCATTCTAGGATGGCACTGGCGAAAGGTGTCACGACTTGCTCTGTATTCTATTATTGGTTAGGTGCAAAATTGCACCACATAATGGGCAAGAAGTACAACGGATAAACAGTAGGGATATAAAGAGGTGTTTCGTTGCTTTTGGGTTGCCATAGACCAAGAGCTCAACAAATACTTGCACCTAAGTAAATTCTTTGGATAATCCCCGCTTTGATTAATCAATGTGCAGGCAAAATCAATGAGTGAAGTAACCACTAACGAATACAACGAAGACGGAAAGCTGATCCGCAAAATCCGCAGCTTTGTACGCCGTGAAGGGCGTTTGACTAAAGGTCAAGAGAGCGCGATGAATGAATGCTGGCCTACGATGGGTATTGACTTCAAAGCTGAACTTCTCGATTGGAAAGAGGTGTTTGGCAACGATAACCCAGTAGTGCTTGAGATCGGTTTTGGTATGGGTGCTTCATTGGTTGAAATGGCAAAGAACGCGCCAGAGAAAAACTTCATCGGTATCGAAGTTCATAGCCCAGGCGTTGGTGCTTGTCTTGCCGATGCTCGCGAAGCGGGAATTACTAACCTGCGTGTAATGTGTCACGATGCGGTAGAAGTATTCGAACACATGATCCCAAATGGCAGCTTATCGACACTGCAATTGTTCTTCCCAGACCCTTGGCATAAGAAGCGTCACCACAAGCGTCGTATTGTTCAATTAGGTTTTGCGGAAATGGTGCGTGAGAAGCTTATCCCTAATGAAGGTATTTTCCACATGGCGACCGACTGGGAAAACTACGCAGAGCACATGATTGAAGTGATGAACCAAGCGCCAGGTTTCGAAAACATTGCTAAAGATGGTGATTTCGTTCCTCGTCCAGACGATCGCCCGCTAACGAAGTTTGAAGCTCGTGGTCACCGTCTTGGTCACGGTGTTTGGGATATCAAATATAAGCGTATTGCGTAACCAGAGGAGTTCATGGGATGTACCATTACGCGATATTAGCGAATCCGGGTCATAACCGAATTTACTTTGATAGCGCAATGACCATTGCCTGTTCTGAACTAAAAGCAATTTTAGCTTCACAAGGCGTGGATGTGACAGAAATTGGTAGTAAAGACGTTGGCTTACCTGCTGCGTTGGTGTTTTCTTGTCAGGAAGCGCTAACCGATGAGCAGGCGCGAAGAATCGCAGCCTCTTCGATTTACTATGCGCTATTTGAAGTGCGCGAAGATGGTTTACTTCGACCAGTTCAAGCGCCCGTATTTAACACTTTCCCGGAAAGCATGAGCCAGATTTTGCGCTACACCGGGAAAACAAATGAGCAGTTTACCCGTTTGATGGTGAATATCGGCATTAGTGCGTCCAATACGGGAAGTGAACAACTGACCTTAATGGATCCAATGTGTGGTAAAGGTACAACCTTATTTGAAGGCTTGATCCACGGTTTGAACGTGGTAGGGGTTGAGATCAACGCCAAGTGGGTGCAAGAGATCCAGACCTTTATTGTTAAGTTCATGAAGAATGGCCGCTTTAAGCACAAAGTGAGCAAAGAAAAGCGCACTGCGGGTGGCAAGAAAGTGGCGGATGGTTTCGTGGTTGAAGCTGCAGCAAATAAAGAAGATTACAACCAAGGCAATCTTCAGTTTATGAAGCTGTATTCGGCTGATACTCGTATCGCTGATCAAGTCGTGAAAAAGAACTCAGTTGATGTGATGGTGTCTGATCTGCCTTATGGCGTGCAGCACGGCAGCAAAAATGCCAAGGACAGCAAACTGAACCGTAGTCCACTAGAGCTTTTAAAAGAGGCTCTGCCTGCATGGAAAGTGGTATTGAAAAAGCAAGGTTCAGTGGTGTTGTCTTTCAATGAATTCACATTGAAATGGAAAGATGTCGCGGCATTATTTGAAGAGCAAGGTTGGAAGGTACTTTCAGAAGAGCCTTACATCGGTTATCTTCACCGTGTTGATCAATCTATCAACCGCAATATTATTGTGGCAGTAAAACCATAATCGACTTGAGTCGAACGAACCCTATGGAAAAGCCAACGACACGTTGGCTTTTTTTACCTCTGAGCTCAACGAGTTCTCTTGTAAATAGAAGGTAGAGAATGAAACCGACAGTGGAAATTTTGACAGATATTTTGGCGGAAGTACGCCCTTTAATCGGCCAAGGTAAAGTGGCTGATTACATTCCTGCTCTGGCAAAAGTACCCAGCAACAAGTTAGGTATTGCGGTATACACCAACGAAGGTGAGGTTATTAAGGCGGGTGATGCCGATGAACCTTTCTCTATCCAATCTATTTCAAAAGCATTGAGCTTGACGTTAGCGATGTGCTTGTACAAGCAAGAAGAAATTTGGTCTCGAGTGGGAAAAGAGCCTTCGGGGCAGGCATTTAATTCGCTAATCCAGCTAGAAATGGAGCAAGGTATTCCTCGTAATCCATTTATAAATGCTGGAGCGATAGTAGTGGCAGATTTGTTACAAACTCGCTTATCTGCACCTCGTCAGCGCCTGTTGGAATTTGTGCGTCAGCTTTCTGGTGATACCCATATTGTGTATGACAAAGTCGTTGCGGCATCCGAAATGATGCATGGTGATCGTAATGCGGCGATTGCATATCTCATGCGTTCGTTTGGCAACTTCGAAAATGAAGTGATTCCAGTACTACAAAACTACTTCCACGCTTGTGCGCTGAAGATGAGTTGCGTCGATTTGGCTAAAACGTTTAGCTATTTAGCAAACAAGGGCACATCGGTACAAACGGGTAAGCCTGTAGTTTCTCCTGTGCAAACCAAACAACTTAATGCACTGTTAGCAACGTGTGGCTTGTATGATGGCGCGGGCGAGTTTGCTTATCGCGTTGGTATGCCTGGTAAGTCTGGTGTTGGTGGTGGCATTATCGCGGTAGTACCTGGTGAAATGACCATTTCAGTATGGTCTCCAGAGCTTGATCCTTCAGGTAACTCGCTTGCGGGTACTAAGGCGCTTGAGCTGCTCTCAGAGCGAATTGGCCGTTCAATTTTCTAAGGTTGGAAATGTGTCAACCTTATTTAGGGTGGTACTGTTTCTAAATAAAAAGCCTCTCAATTGAGAGGCTTTTTTGTTTTGGGGTTGCGTTACTCTTCGCTTTCTTCGGCCATAAAGGCTTCGAGCAAATCATTAAGGAAGAGCTTCCCTTTTTCAGTAATTTGCCAGTGGGTAGGCGTTTCACTCAGGTAGCCCATTTCTATCGCCCAGTTGATGGTTTCTTGAATCGTACTGAGCGGTAAGCCCGTGGTGTCCACGTAATCTTGCTTCGGACAGGCTTCAATTAAGCGGAATCGGTTCATAAAGAACTCGAATGGACGATCTTCATCCGCGACGACATGTTCCGTATGCAGATAAGGTTTGACCATATTTTGATAAGCCGCTAAATAGCCTCGCGGGTGTTTTACCTTTGTCGTTCGAATAATACGTCCGTCGGTAAAACTGAGTTTGCCATGAGAGCCACAACCGATACCAAGGTAATCACCAAAGCGCCAGTAGTTGAGGTTGTGCTGACACTGATAGCCCGGCTTACTGTAACCGGAGATTTCATATTGCACATAACCCGCGGCTGCAAGTTTTTGGTGTCCGAGCTCGAAAATATCCCACAAGTCATCATCGTCAGGTAGCGTTGGTGGCTTGTAGTAGAACATGGTGTTTGGTTCGATGGTCAGCTGATACCAAGACAAGTGCGGCGGTGCCAACTCAATCGCTTTGTCCAAATCTGCCAAGGCTTGTTCGATGCTTTGATCAGGTAAGCCGTGCATGAGATCGAGGTTAAAGCTGTTCAAACCGATTTGGTGCGCCAGCTTAGCAGCATTGACGGCTTCGTCTTGGCCGTGAATGCGCCCCAAACGCTCAAGCTTCTGCTGCTCAAAGCTTTGTACGCCGATAGAGATACGCGTTACACCAGCTTTGCGGTAGCCAACAAAACGCTCTGCTTCGATGGTGCCTGGATTCGCTTCCATGGTGATTTCGATTTCAGGCTTGAACGGAATACGCGCTTCAATGCCCTTAAGTAGATGCTCGATGCCTTCTGCCGAAATCAAACTCGGCGTACCACCACCAATGAAGATTGAATGCAGTGGACGTGGCGCTTCGTTAAGTCGGTATTTCTCAATGTCGGTATCCAAATCTTCTAAAAGGGCACTGATGTACTCTTCTTCTGGAATCTCGGTTTTGAGCGCGTGAGAGTTAAAGTCGCAATACGGGCACTTTTGCACACACCAAGGGATGTGTACATACAAGCTGAGTGCTGGGGGCGTTAACATGGTCTAATTCGCTCGTGATTACTGAGACACTTGCTCAGACAGTTGAGCAAACAACGACTTGAGCGCTTTACCGCGGTGAGACAGTTGTTTCTTACGTGCAGGTTCAAGTTCGGCTGACGCACAGTTGTCTTCAGGAACAAAGAAGATAGGGTCGTAGCCAAAGCCATTTTCACCGTGTGCTTCAGTTAGAATTCGGCCTTCCCATTTACCGTGACAGACGATAGGCGTTGGGTCGTTCTCGTGACGCATGAGGACTAATACGCAGTGGAAACGTGCTGTACGCTCTGCTTCTGGTACGCCTTCCATTGCCGCGAGCAATTTTTCTAGATTCTCTTGATCAGATGCGCTCTCGCCTGCGTAACGTGCAGAGTAAATGCCCGGAGCGCCTTTTAAGAAATCGACTTCTAATCCAGAGTCGTCTGCAATGGCAGGAAGCCCTGTTTCTTGTGCGGCATGGCGAGCTTTAATGATTGCGTTTTCAATGAAAGTTGTACCCGTTTCAGCTACTTCCGATACATTGAATTCACTTTGCGCTAATACTTCAAAGCCGAAGTCAGACAATAAATCTGCCATTTCACGAACTTTGCCTTGGTTACCAGTTGCTAGCACAATTTTTTTCATGGGAATCTCTTTTAATAGTGATAGAGGAGAACAAATCGTTCTCCTCTAGATATTCTTTAACTAATAAGTGGTTTTTAGCCTGCTTAGATCCAAAAGCTTTTGGAACATCACAACCCAATTACTCTTCAACATAAAACTTCTGGGTGAATTTAAGCTTACCTGAGCCTTTGTTTCCAGCTTTTACGTCAATATCGAAAGTAAAAGTTTCTTCGTGGGTAATTGGTAGTTCGGCTAAATAGTATATCGCATTGCCTTCTTTGACTTCACGAAAGGTCAAGGTCTGAGTTTGGCCGATAAGGTTCTTCGCGCGTCCAGCAATTTTTGCTTCTAATGCTGGTTTACCCAATGAAGCTCTATCTAACACGCTAATATTAACCACAGCGAGGTATCCATTACGTTTGATATCGTAGCTACGTGCGACTTTGGGTGTTAGGAATGTTGAGTTAAACGCGACATAGTGTACTTCGATATCTTTCATATTTTTAAACTGATCGGCGAAGCTTGGTAACGACAACAGGCTAATCAGTAATGCGGTAATCCATTTGCTCATTGTTACTTCCTCAAAGCACTTGTTATAAAACAACCATAGCTGCAATTTTACCTTGGTCAGGGGGTAAAAATGCGTACTCAGTCGTTGGTATTAGTAAGTGTGGTACAAAACCGTAAATAAAAAGCCATCATATGATGGCTTTAATTTCTGTCGGTATCTGGGTAGGCGATTCTATCCGAATTTGTTTGTGCCGTCCTAATTCACCTTTTTCTATGTGAACCAAGCCCTTAGCGATTTTAAACTGCTTGGCTAAGAACTTAGTTAGGTGTGCATTAGCTTTGCCATCGACAGGTGGAGCAGTAATGGCGATTTTTAGCTCTTCACCATGCAAGCCAACGATTTTATCGCGGCTAGCTTTAGGTTGAATATAGAGCTTCAGGATGATGTCCTCACCATCTTGCCAGACTGCAGCTGACATTATAGCTGGAACCAAATTGGACCAATGATATCGCCCATTAAGAAGTTCGCGAACTGCAAGCCGATAAATAACACCAGTACGCTTAAATCAAGACCACCAATAGCCGGAAGAATACGACGGATTGGAGCGCACATTGGCTCGGTCAGTTGATGGAATACGTACTCGATAGGGCTGCGGCCTTGGCTTACCCAGCTCAAAATTGCACGGATCAATAGTACCCAGAACAATAGGCCACCTGCGGCTTTGATTAATGATAATAAGCCCAAGAATAAGAAGTCAGCGCTGAAAGAGACGGAACCGTTCGAAGCTATTAGGATAAGCACGACAAATTTAAGCACACACAACACGTAGGCAAACAACACGGTTGCTAGGTCAATATTCCCCACGGAAGGGATAACGCGGCGCAATGGACCAATGACCGGCTGAGTCGCTTTTACTATAAATTGCGAGAATGGGTTGTAGAAGTCTGCGCGCGCAGCTTGCAACCAAATTCGCAAAATTACGACCATGATGTACAGGTCAAATAGGGTTGAGATGAGAAAACTCATTGAATTCATAAGGTACCCTTAACAAGTGATGGATGATACTAAACGGAGTTCATCCAAATAATTAAAACAGTTTTTCCATTTCTTCCGCGCGAGCCACAGCAGCTTGCATGGCTTTAGCGACAATATCTGAAAGTTGATGTTCGTTGAATGTACGCAGTGCTTCTGCCGTTGTCCCACCTTTCGAAGTTACGTTCTCACGCAGGGTTGATAGCTCAGTTTCTGGGTTGCTAACCACCATACTGGCCGCGCCCAGTGCAGCTTGCTGAACCAATAGTCGAGCGGTCTCTTTATCAAAGCCTTGCGCAATCGCTTCTGCTTGCATCGCTTCCATAAACAGGAAGAAGTATGCTGGAGCACTGCCCGCTGCGGCAATCACATTATTGATGCCAGACTCTTGCTCAACCCAACATACTTTACCGACCGCTTCCATTAACTCTGCGGCAAAAGCTTTGTCGTGCTCGGTTACATGAGTTGGTGCGAACAACCCACTCATACCCAACCCAAGTTGTGATGGCGTATTTGGCATAACACGAACCAAGTTCAATTTGGTGGCTAGCATATCATCCAATCGTGAACAGTTGATGCCTGCGGCAATAGAAATCACCAGTTTATTAGTGAAATCGATCGATTGCAGTGGTTTACAGACATCCGCCATCATTTGCGGTTTTACAGACAATACCACCACATCCGCCTCGGTCGCAGCTTGGATGTTATCGCTGGTGGTACGGATGCCAAAATCTTGTTCTAGCAGAAGGCGACGAGCCTCTGAAGGAGCCGTCGCGGTAATGTTTTGCGCAGGGTATCCGTTAGCAACCAAGCCGGAAACAATGGCTCTCACCATGTTGCCAGCACCAATGAAGGCGATTTTTTTATGTTCCATTTGTCTGATTTCCATCATGATATTTAGAATTTGTTGTGCGCTCAGGTGTATAATGGCGCCGCTGTTACTTACTGCTCCTATTGGCGAGTAAGATGATTGCGCATTTACGCTCTAACGATTGGCGACATAACTTATGTCGCGAGTGAGCGTTTTGTTGATTTAGCTGTAGTCTCGTGCGCCGAAAATAGCGGTTCCAATACGAACCATTGTACTACCAGCTTCGATTGCAGCGGTCATATCACCACTCATTCCCATTGATAATGTATCGATTTCTGGGAACTGTGCTTCGAGTGTTTGCTTCAACGTAGCCAACTTCTGAAATTCATGGAGTTGTGATTCGTAGTCAGACACGTTGGCAGGAATCGACATCAACCCTCTTAAAGTGAGGTTGGGTAGGCGAGAAATCAACTCCGCCAGCTCGAATACTTCCGCTTCAGTGACACCAGACTTAGATGTCTCACCACTGGTGTTAACCTGAATCAGAACTTGTAGCGGTTTAAGTTCGCTTGGCCGCTGATCATTCAGGCGTTGAGCAATCTTGGTTCGATCGATGGTGTGAACCCAATCGAAATGTTCAGCAACAAGTCGCGATTTATTTGATTGGATCGGGCCAATGAAGTGCCATTCGATTCGATTATCTGGATAATGCTCGGTAAAGTGCTGAACTTTACTGACGCCCTCTTGAACGTAGTTTTCACCAAAGGCGGTTTGTCCCGCTTGGTAGGCTTCGAGAATTGCCTCGACAGGTTTAGTTTTGCTTACCGCTAGAAGTTGCACTGACTCTGGAGTTCGACCACATTTTTGCTCGTCATATCGAATTTGAGAGGTGATATGTTCAATATTTTGTTGAATACTACTCATAGCTGTACTTTAGACTTAAGGATTTTAAATGGATATCACTGAGTTACTGGATTTTAGTGTAAAACATAATGCCTCGGATCTACATCTTTCTGCAGGTGTCCCACCAATGGTTCGTATTGATGGGGATGTAAGAAAACTAGGCATTCCAGCGTTTACACACCAAGAAGTGCATCGTTTGGTTTTCGAAATCATGAACGATGCCCAGCGCAGTGAGTTCGAAGAAAAACTCGAAGTCGATTTCTCTTTTGAGTTGCATAACGTTGGCCGTTTCCGTGTCAACGCTTTCAACCAATCTCGCGGTTGTGCGGCAGTATTCCGTACCATTCCAAGTAGCATTCCAACTCTGGAAGAGCTAGAAGCGCCAGAGATCTTCAAAAAAATTGCGAACGCTGAAAAAGGCTTAGTTCTGGTCACTGGCCCAACAGGTTCAGGTAAATCGACGACCTTAGCAGCCATTGTTGACTACATTAACCGTAATCACAACAAGCACGTACTCACAATTGAAGATCCGATTGAATTTGTTCACAACAACAATAAATGTTTGATCAACCAGCGTGAAGTTCACCGTGACACCCATAGTTTCCAAAACGCACTGCGCAGCGCATTGCGTGAAGACCCAGACGTTATTCTAGTCGGTGAGATGCGTGACAAAGAAACCATCAGTCTAGCGCTGACAGCGGCTGAAACCGGTCACTTAGTTTTCGGGACGTTGCATACCAGCTCGGCGGCAAAAACCATTGACCGTATTATCGATGTGTTTCCTGGTAGTGATAAAGATATGGTTCGCTCGATGCTATCTGAGTCTCTTCGTTCGGTTATCGCGCAAAAGCTTCTGAAGCGTAATGGTGGTGGACGTATTGCATGCCATGAAATTATGATGGCAACGCCTGCGATTCGTAACTTGATCCGCGAAGACAAAGTCGCGCAGATGTATTCGATCATTCAAACAGGTGCGGCTCACGGCATGCAAACCATGGAGCAAAATGCTCGTCAGTTAATGGCGCAAGGCATGGTTGCTCGTGAAGAGGTCGATAGTAAGATCGGATTAGAAGTGCAGCAATTCTCGTAACGTTCATACAGATAATGGTGAATACGGAAGATGGATCTAGATAAATTTCTCGAAGGCATGCTGGCGCTGAAAGCGTCGGATCTTTACATCACGGTTGGAGCGCCAATTCTATTTCGTGTGGATGGCGAATTGCGTCCGCAAGGGGAAAAACTTACCGAGAGCGATGTGGCTGCATTACTCGACAGCGCTATGGAACCAGATCGGCGTCAGGAATTTCGTAAAAGTCGCGAGTCGAATTTTGCCATTGTGAGAGATTGTGGTCGCTTCCGTGTGAGTGCCTTTTTTCAACGCGAGTTACCAGGCGCAGTGATTCGTCGTATTGAAACTAATATTCCTACTTTTGAGCAGTTAAAGTTACCGTTAGTGTTGCAAGATTTGGCGATAGCTAAGCGTGGTTTGGTGCTGGTGGTCGGTGCTACTGGTTCGGGTAAATCGACCACTATGGCGGCGATGACAGGCTATCGAAACAGCAATAAAACCGGGCACATTTTGACGGTCGAAGATCCGATCGAGTTCGTGCATGAACACAAGCGCTGTATCGTGACTCAACGTGAAGTTGGGTTAGATACGGAAAGCTATGAAGTTGCGCTTAAAAACTCGCTGCGCCAAGCACCAGATATGATTTTGATTGGTGAGATCCGTAGCCGTGAAACAATGGAATACGCGATGACCTTCGCCGAAACGGGTCACCTGTGTATGGCAACGTTGCACGCCAACAATGCAAACCAAGCTTTAGAGCGCATTCTTCACTTGGTACCGAAAGATCAAAAAGAACAATTCTTGTTCGACTTGTCGATGAATCTGAAAGGCGTGGTTGGTCAGCAGCTGATCCGAGATAAAAATGGGCAGGGACGTCATGGTGTATTTGAGATCTTGCTAAATAGCCCACGTGTGTCGGATTTGATTCGTCGCGGAGATTTACATGAGTTGAAGTCAACCATGGCTCGCTCAAATGAGTTTGGTATGCTGACGTTCGATCAATCTCTTTATAAGTTAGTGATGCAAGGTAAGATCAGCGAAGAGGATGCACTACATAGTGCCGACTCGGCAAATGATCTGCGCTTGATGTTGAAAACGCAGCGTGGTGAAGCATTCTCTACGGGCAGTTTGGCGAACGTTAAGATCGATATGGATTAATCCAATCCAGAAACAAAAAAGGTTGGCAGGAGCCAACCTTTTTTCATTGTGCTTGAAGTGTTTACTCACCCCAAAGGGCTTCAAACCAGCTTTCTAGAATCACCACTGCTGACTGGCAGTCAACATTACCTTTCGATAGGGCTTTGTAGCCGCCCATGCTGAACAACTCCGCACGAGCTTCTGCTGTAGATAAACGCTCATCATGCAGTTCAACTGGCAATCCGTATCGGCCTTGCAGACGCTTAGCAAATTTTCGTGCACGAGGGGTTATGGTCTCAAGGTCTTTACCATGCAGATCGGTCGGTAAACCGACCACTAGCAAATCTGGTTGCCACTCTTTGATTTGCTTTTCGATATCGTCCCAGTTTGGAATACCGTCATTGGCTTTAAAGGCTTTTAATGGGGAAGCTGTACCAGTAATTTCTTGGCCAATAGCGCTACCAATGCTTTTGGTTCCAAAGTCAAAAGCCATAATTGTGCGTGACATAAGGTGTCTCTATCTAATGTAACTGTATATTTGGACTAAGCATGTCCAGAGTCTGCTGAAAGGTGACTTGGGTCGATGCCCAGCTTTTCGACCGCTTTCTTCCAACGCTCGTTGATTGGTGTATTAAAGATAATTTCAGGCGTCGCTTCAATGGTGAGCCAAGAGTTTTCGACCAGCTCACTTTCTAATTGGCCTGCACTCCAACCGGAGTAGCCAAGTGCCACTAAGTAATCACTTGGTTCTGCTTCTGTTCCTAACACCGACAGAATATCACGCGAAGTGGTTACCGCGAGGTCATCGGTCATTTGGACGCTGGACTCGTAGTAATCTTTGGGTTTATGCAAAATAAAACCACGATCTTCCGAGATTGGGCCGCCATTGTAGACTGGTCTATCTAGACTGGCTTCAAATAGGCGCGGGTGTACTGGCTGAACTTCCACCTGCTTGAGCATGTTGCCGACGGTGATATCAACAGGAGCATTGATCATCAGCCCCATAGCGCCGTCTTCGTTGTGCTCACAAACGTAGATCACGCTGTTTTGAAAGTACGGATCTTTCATCCCAGGCATGGCAACCAAAAAGTGATTTGTGAGATTCATACTCATACTGACCCTTAACTCTCGTAAATGCCCTTAAGCAAACATCATACAATTTACATCTAGGTATGTGCATGAGTTTGCTTAAGTTAATGTACTACGCTCTCTATTAACTGTAATACAGTTTGAGTTATTCGCCTTTTACTCGACGCTCAATCGCATCCATCAGCTTGCCTGTGATTGAGATATCAAAAGCTGCTTCAATTTCGCGAATACAGGTTGGGCTGGTGACGTTGATTTCTGTTAGCTTGTCGCCAATTACGTCAAGGCCAACAAAGATAAGGCCTTTTTCTTTCAGTGTCGGGGCAACGGTTTGCGCAATTTTGAGGTCGGTTTCGCTTAGCGGACGAGCTTCACCAGTACCACCAGCGGCTAGGTTGCCGCGCGTTTCGCCTTTAGCAGGAATGCGTGCTAGACAGTAAGGCATAGGTTCGCCATCTACCACTAGGATACGTTTGTCACCGTTGCTGATGTCTGGCACGAAGGTTTGTGCCATTGCGTAGTTTTGACCGTGGTTAGTCAATGTCTCGATGATTACAGAGACGTTTGGATCGTTTTCTTTTACACGGAAGATGGACGCGCCACCCATACCATCAAGCGGTTTCAGGATGACATCACCATGTTTTTCACGAAATTCTTTAATTTTCTCTGCTTTTCGCGTCACGATCGTTGTAGGTGTCAGCTCTGGGAACCATGCTGTAAACAGCTTTTCGTTACAATCACGTAAGCTTTGAGGCTTGTTAACGATCAGTGCACCTTGTTCTTCTGCACGCTCAAGGATGTAAGTCGCGTAGATGTATTCAGTATCAAACGGAGGATCTTTACGCATTAGCACCGCGTCTAGCTCAGACAGTTCGATAGTTTGCTCTGATTTGAACTCGTACCAATCGTTTGGATCTTCTTTTAGTTCTACCACTTTAGTATCTGCAATGGCAACGCCTTGATCGAGATGCAGATCATTCATTTCCATGTAGTGGATTTCATAGCCGCGTCGTTGCGCTTCAAGCATCATGGCAAAGCTAGAGTCTTTTTTGATGTTAATGGACGAGATTGGGTCCATTACGATACCGAGTTTGATCATTATTTTTCTCCGTTTAACCAAGATCGCCGAAACGAACTTGTAAGGCTGTAATTGCTGTCAGAGCCGCTGTTTCGGTACGCAGAACGCGAGGGCCGAGTAGCGTTTCTTCAAATTGGTATTCTCGAGTCATCTCGATTTCTTCAGACGATAAACCGCCTTCAGGACCGATCAGTAGGCGCACTTTTTCAACCGGGGTTGGCAAAGTGTTGATTGAGTATTTAGCACGAGGGTGAAGGTTAAGCTTTAAACCATCGTACTCTTCTTTACACCACTCTTCCAAGCTCATAATTGGACGAATTTCGGGCACGACATTACGCCCACATTGCTCACAGGCACTGATGGCGATTTTCTGCCATTGCGCGAGTTTTTTCTCAAAACGCTTTTGATCAAGCTTGACGCCACAACGTTCAGAAATCAGAGGAGTGATGGTATTGACGCCAAGTTCAACAGACTTTTGGATGGTGAACTCCATCTTATCGCCACGTGAAATGACTTGACCAAGGTGCAGATCTAAAGGGGATTCAATACTGTTTTCTACGCGCTCGGTGATGTTAACCAAAACTGATTTCTTGCTGACTTCACTGATAACCGCTGGGAACTCTGCGCCACTGCCGTCAAAAAGGAGAACGTCTTGGCCTTCTTTCATGCGCAAAACACGACCGATATGGCCTGCTGCGTCGTCACTTAAAGCAAGTGAGCCAAGTTGATGAATGGTTTCTGGATGATAAATTCGAGGGGTACGCATGAGATTTCCAGCAAGAGAATAAACTTAAACCCTAACATGGATGCTTTGCACCGAAAAAACAAGGGGCAAGAAGCGTTTCAATATCAGTAATTGGAACGCTTCGAGGTCGGAGGTTACAGTGCGCGGCAGGCTTCTTGAACAAATGGGTTGTGATTGCCCTGTACTTTTGCAATGCGCTCGTCACGCTCACATTCCCATTTATCGACAGGATAGGTTTTGTTCCAAGCACTCATTAATTGCGTTTGCTGCTTCGACAGTTTGAAACCGTACTCTTTGCTCATGTATAGATAGGTACGAGCAATTGAGCCACGCGCACGGTCTGGTGGCATGACTTTACGCTGCTTAAAGTTCACTTGCATCTCACAGCGACCATAACTCACGCCATCCATACCGTTCCATTGGCTGAAGTTGTAGTTCGAACGGTCACCGTTTACTTCACCAATAGCAGGAGTTAGGTTGTGCAAGTCTGCTTCCATCAAACGAAAAGTTTTGTCTTTTTTCTTACAGTTTTTACGTCCGCCATCTTGCCAGCATTGACGCTGGTGGCCAAATTGCCACGCAGGAACCACATGCTCCCATTCGATTCGTGCAGCCCGTTTTTCTTGTTTACGGACTTGGTAACCGCAAGAGGCTAAATCGGGTGAGCCTTTCTTGCCTTGCCATTGAATGTTACAGCCACAGTAGAAGCTTGTTGGGTGGTCTTGATAAATTTTGACCGCCTCACGTTTGGCTGCAGAGAATGAGCTCGGTGGCGCGGCAATCGCAGTGCTAGAAAGCGCGATAAGCAACAGAGAGAATAAGTATTTCATGATAAAAGTCTTTATAAAGTATGGCTTTATTCATGATAACACGCATAAAATAGCTTTAGTGATGAGTAAGTTAACAATAAGTGGGGAAGGGAAGGTTTTGATCAACTCGATCTTTGTTTTGGGAACGCAGGTAACACTATGAGGTAAGGGCTACGATAATTGAATGCCGGTGAAGTTAAGTGGTTGGCGGCATTTTTGACAAGAGTACGTCGCCTCTTTGCGCAGCACTTTATTATGACGGCGAATCGATAGAGGGTAGGTCATACAACCACAACGATACTCAAAGGTTTTACCTTGAACGGATTTTACTTCAAAGCTGTGAGTGGTTTTGGCTGGTACGTTAAATACGGCTTCCATGACGCCTTTCCATTCTTTACCGTGAGGCCTTACTCGCCCGTAAACCTGATAAGTAATCAGGTGTGCTACTTCATGAGGAATGACTTCATCTAAGAATGCTTGGGTGTTTTCGCGAAATAAAACAGGGTTTAGGCGTACTTGATTTAATTGAAGGTAGGCTTTTCCTGCCGCTTTCCCACGGACGTCGAAGGTGATTGTTGGAATCGGGAAAGAACGTTTGAAAGCTTGTTCCGCCATCGCGATACAGCCCGCCATCACTTGCTTGGCTTTATAGCTGAGTTCTATATCCACAATTCACCTCGATAAATTAAATAAAAAAGCCCCCGCATTTGCGAGGGCCAGATCATAGCATCAGTTAATTATGGTGTGTGTTTTTTCTTGATGGTGGCATGGTAAGCGTGCCATGTACCGTAGCCTAGAATTGGCATGGTAAACAACATTCCGATCCCGTAGGTCGCAAAGCCGACAAGAATACCGCCACAGATGATCGCTGCCCAAACAATCATTGCTGGAATGTTGGATTTCACTGCATTAAAGCTGGTAAATACAGCGGTCATCATGTCTACACGACGCTCCATCATGAGAGGAATAGAAAAGGCTGAAATGCTAAACACCACACAAGCCAAAACAAAGCCAACTAAAGAGCCGATGACAAGGAAGGGTAGGAACTCACTTAAAGGTGCCCCTTGAACAGAAGGGTAGAGTGCATGAAGTAGAGCGGCAATGCGCATCCAAAATATCATACACACTGCGAGTAACACGGCGAACGCCCATTGAGATGTTGAGTTACGACCGATCGCTTTCATTGAATGGAACAAGCTTGCTTTGTGTCCGCGCTCTCTCTCCCAACTGGCATCATACAAGCCCAGCGCGAGAAACGGACCGATTAACATGTAAACAATCAAACTGGGCATGACGACTAAGTGTGTGCCTTGCCACTGTACGAGCAAAACAATGCCTATCGCAGCAGCCATAAAACAGATGCCATAGAAAGCACTAATAAGCGGCATTCGCACGAAATCATGCAGACCTAATGCGAGCCAATGAAAAGGTGCAGAAAGATTGACCGTATTGCACGGTATGGTTCTGGCGTATTCGTTGTCTGGCACTTCCTTTCGTTTGTTGTGGAAGTCCGATGGATTAACAGTTCGAGGCATAACTCCTCCTTGATTTATTCCCACATTATCCGCTTATACCAACTGACAGCGGTTTTTGTTCAGTCAAACTTGAAGCGACTTTTTCAAGTTTACATCTGATCATTGGCTTAGTTTGGTATCGGCCATAAAGATGCCTGACTCATGTCTTTACTTAAGTGTTGCTTCCACAGTCGCCAGCATCCGACGTCTCTATTTAAATTGGAGTTAACAATATTTTAACTATTGGCGGAGATGGGATAATTTACAAATAATTGCTTAAAATTTATTCGGTATAAAAATGAGGGAGAAACAGGACTGCTTTGTGGGGCAGGGCGGTATGAGCCGAAATGGCTGGATAAAAGTTGCTGAAAATAAAAAGCCCCCGCCATAGGCGAGGGCTTGATTGATTCTTGCTTGGCTTGATTATTTGATGCCAGCGAAATCGCGTAGAAGTGCAGCTTTGTCTGTCGCTTCCCACGGGAATTCTTCACGACCGAAGTGACCGTAAGCCGCTGTCTTCTTGTAGATAGGTTGAAGAAGGTTAAGCATTTCTTGTAGACCGTATGGACGTAGGTCGAAGAATTGACGAACCGCTTCAATGATGATGTCGTGAGATACTTTCTCAGTACCGAACGTTTCCACCATGATAGACGTTGGATCAGCAACACCGATTGCGTAAGAAAGTTGGATCTCACAACGGTCAGCCATGCCTGCCGCTACGATGTTTTTCGCTACGTAGCGTGCTGCGTATGCTGCACTACGGTCAACTTTTGATGGATCTTTACCAGAAAACGCACCGCCACCGTGACGAGCTGCGCCGCCGTAGGTATCTACGATGATCTTACGACCAGTTAGGCCACAGTCACCCATAGGACCACCGATTACGAAGCGACCGGTTGGGTTAATGAAGAAGTTTGTTTCTTTGTTGATCCACTCAGAAGGTAGCACTGGCTTAATGATCTCTTCCATTACCGCTTCACGCAGGTCTGAAGTTGAGATTGAGTCACAGTGTTGAGTTGAAAGAACAACCGCGTCGATACCAACGATGTTATCTTGATCGTATTGGAATGTTACCTGAGATTTTGCATCAGGACGCAACCAAGGTAGTGTGCCGTTTTTACGAACTTCTGCTTGCTTTTGAACAAGACGGTGAGAGTAAGTAATTGGCGCTGGCATTAGTACTTCAGTTTCGTTACAAGCGTAACCAAACATGATGCCTTGGTCGCCTGCACCTTGTTCTTTAGGGTCAGCTTTATCAACACCTTGGTTGATATCTGGCGACTGTTTACCGATTGTGTTTAGTACCGCACAAGAATCTGCGTCAAAGCCCATATCTGAATGTACGTAGCCGATTTCACGAACGGTTTCACGAGTTAACTCTTCGATGTCTACCCATGCTGAAGTCGTGATTTCACCACCCACCATTACCATACCGGTTTTAACGTAAGTCTCACATGCAACACGAGCCTTTGGATCTTGCTCTAGAATCGCGTCAAGAACCGCATCAGAAATCTGGTCTGCAATTTTATCTGGATGACCTTCTGATACTGACTCAGAAGTAAACAGGTGCTTAGCCATGTTAGCTCCACTATATCTGGTTTAAAACTGGGGAATGATAAACTCTCCAGCGCAAATTAATACTAATTTTTGTAGGTGTATCTACATCTAGACGTCTATTCTAAATTTGATTGCTCGAATTACAAGCTCTTTTTTGGTTTTTGTTATAACCAAACGTTTGCCTGATTTATTGATAATTTTAAGAACTTCGAACGATTTGGCGCGAAAGGTGCAATATTTGTGAGGTTTTGGACTGGAAAACGTTTGCACACCCAACAGGGCTTTGAGAGAATTATGACCTACTTTTCGTTTCGCTTAATGTACTCAGGAGCAGACATGTCGTCTCGTAAACATCTTGCCAATGCAATTCGTGCTCTAAGCATGGATGGTGTTCAACAAGCTAACTCAGGCCACCCAGGCGCACCAATGGGTATGGCTGATATCGCTGAAGTTCTTTGGCGCTCTCACCTAAACCATAACCCTTCAAACCCAGAGTGGGCCGACCGCGATCGCTTTGTGCTGTCAAACGGTCATGGGTCAATGCTTATTTACTCTCTACTGCACTTAAGCGGTTACGAGCTATCTATTGACGATCTGAAAAACTTCCGTCAATTGCACTCAAAAACCCCAGGTCACCCAGAGTACGGCTACGCGCCTGGTATCGAGACAACAACGGGTCCTCTAGGTCAAGGCATCACTAACGCTGTTGGTATGGCGATCGCAGAGAAAGCACTAGCGGCACAGTTCAACAAAGAAGGTCACGATATCGTTGACCACTTTACGTATGTGTTCATGGGTGACGGCTGTCTAATGGAAGGCATCTCGCATGAAGCATGCTCTCTTGCAGGTACTCTTGGTCTAGGCAAGCTGATTGCATTCTGGGATGACAACGGCATCTCTATCGACGGTCACGTTGAAGGTTGGTTCTCTGACGATACACCTAAGCGTTTTGAAGCGTACGGCTGGCATGTAATCCCAGCAGTCGATGGTCACGACTCAGACGCGATCAACGCAGCAATTGAAGCAGCAAAAGCGGACCCACGTCCTACGCTTATCTGTACCAAAACAATTATCGGTTTCGGTTCTCCTAACAAGTCTGGTTCGCACGACTGTCACGGTGCACCACTAGGTCACGATGAAATCCAAGCGGCTCGCGAATACCTAGGTTGGGAGTACGGCCCATTTGAGATCCCGGCAGATGTTTACGCTGAGTGGGATGCAAAAGAAGCGGGCGCCGCGAAAGAAGCAGCTTGGAATGAAAAATTCGAAGCATACGCTGCAGCTTACCCTGCTGAAGCGGCAGAGCTTAAACGTCGTCTAAACGGCGAACTTCCTGCACAATGGGAAGAAAAAGCGAACCAAATCATTGCCGATCTTCAAGCAAACCCAGCGAACATTGCATCACGTAAAGCATCGCAAAATGCACTAGAAGCGTTTGGTCAAATGCTTCCTGAGTTTATGGGTGGTTCTGCTGACCTAGCGCCTTCTAACCTGACCATGTGGTCTGGTTCTAAGTCTCTAGAAACGGAGGACTTCTCTGGCAACTACATCCACTACGGTGTACGCGAATTCGGTATGACTGCTATCATCAACGGTATCGCATTGCACGGTGGTTTCGTTCCTTACGGCGCAACATTCCTAATGTTCATGGAATACGCTCGTAACGCAATGCGTATGGCTGCGCTGATGAAAATTCAGAACATCCAAGTTTACACGCATGATTCGATCGGTCTTGGCGAAGATGGCCCAACTCACCAACCTGTTGAGCAAATGGCGTCTCTACGTGTAACTCCAAACATGAGCACATGGCGCCCATGTGACCAAGTTGAGTCTGCAGTTGCATGGAAACTAGCGATTGAACGTAAAGATGCACCAACTGCACTTATCTTCTCTCGTCAAAACCTAGCGCAACAAGAGCGTACTGCTGAACAAGTCGCAGACATCGCGAAAGGTGCTTACATCCTGAAAGATAGCGAAGGTAAGCCTGAGCTAATCCTTATCGCAACAGGTTCTGAGGTTGAGCTTGCAGTGAAAGCCGCTGAGCAACTAACTTCAGAAGGCAAGAAAGTACGCGTTGTTTCAATGCCATCAACAGACGCATTCGACAAACAAGACGCTGCTTACCGTGAATCTGTACTGCCATCAGACGTAACGGCACGTATCGCTATTGAAGCGGGCATTGCGGATTTCTGGTACAAGTACGTAGGCTTCGACGGTCGCATCATCGGTATGACAACATTCGGTGAATCTGCACCTGCTGGTCAGCTATTCGAGATGTTTGGCTTCACGACTGAAAACGTAGTGAACACAGCAAAAGAATTGCTAGCGTAATTGCAGGACCGTCTAAACAGTCGAACGTAAACGACGATTGTTAAACGCTAAAGTTAGAAAGGCCATCATTATGATGGCCTTTTTATTTTTGTCAGGTTTTCCAACCTTGTGGAATGCTTTGGTGAATGCAGTCTAAAAGTACGGATAAGCGCAGTGGTGGTCGTCCTGCTGGTGTATAGCAGTTAATGGAAATAGGCTCAGAAAGCCAACCTTCTAAGCAAGGTGTGATTCGCCCTGGGTGATGTTTCTCATAGCCGCATGCTGTCCAAGTCGGCAGCAGTCCAATACCATGACCATTCGCGATACTGTCTATTTGCATTGCTATGTTGTCGCTGTATAAGCGACTAACAAAGGGCTCTAAAAAGAACTCACCGTGTTGAGGGTGTGCTAGCATCAATCCATTTTCTTGCACTGAACCAAAATCGATCCATGGATGTGCTTCAAGTTCTTTGGGGTGCGGTATAGGCCCATGTTGTTTTAGATAATTTGGAGAGGCAAAAGGCGTATAGCGAAATACCCCCAGCACTTCTTTTCGCCAGTCTAGCTCTTTACGTTCACCGAGCCAGATGAACAAATCTGGGTCATGATGCGCCTCAGAAAAGTCACTGGTAAGTTGAACTCTAACATCGGGATTATCAGCAAGAAAACGATTGAGTACGCCGCCGAGCCAGCTTCTAACTAAGGCAGTGTGACAAACAATATGCAGTGGCCCTGAAACTTGGTTCGTTAAACCTTGAAGTGCATCATAACTCTCTTCACTTAACTCAAGAATCTGGCGGCTGTAGTGGGCAAAGATTTCTCCAGCTCTTGTCAGAACTAATCGATTACCTTGTCTGGCGGTTAGAGCCTGACCGAAGTCTTCTTCTAATTGTGCCAAGCGACGACTTAGCGTTGATTTTGGCTGATTAAGGGCTTTAGCAGCGGCTGTCAAACTTTTATGCTGATTGAGCGCATCAAAGGCTCTAATTGATGCTAAGTCGTGCATATTTCTTTTACTCCTTACTGCGTTATGTACGAGTTCCATAAATGGAAAGAACCGTTCCATAACTCTCACTATGCATCTCATTCTATTTGTGAATAATTCACTTTCGAAAATAATAATCATTATCAATTATGGAGATGTAGATGTCTACTCTTAGACTGCCAGTTATTACCGCAACTGGTATTTTAGCCTTCGTCAGTGTCCCTCATGTTTTTGCCAATGATGCAGTTTCTAAAATGGAAACAGTGGTTGTAACTGCATCAAGTTATGAGCAATCTCAAGCGGACGCGCCTGCAAGTATTAGTGTGATTTCACGTGAGGAGTTGGACTCTCGTTATTACCGCGATGTGACTGATGCACTAAAAAGTGTGCCAGGTGTCGTCGTGACAGGTGGTGGTGATACCACCGACATTAGTATCCGTGGTATGGGTTCTAAATACACTTTGATACTGGTCGACGGTAAACGTCAAAGCACGCGTGAAACTCGTCCAAATAGTGACGGTCCTGGTATCGAACAAGGTTGGTTACCTCCTCTTCAAGCGATTGAGCGAATCGAAGTTATTCGTGGCCCAATGTCGACGCTTTACGGTTCTGATGCGATTGGTGGTGTGATTAACGTCATCACACGAAAAGATGCGCTAGAGTGGACGGGTAATGTTCAACTGGGCACGGTAATACAAGAGAATAGCCGCTCAGGTGGAGAGCAGAGCGCGAATTTTTTCGTTAATGGTCCGTTGGCTGAAAATTTATCTCTCCAAGTATATGGTCAGTACACAACCAGAGAAGAAGATGACATCGAATACGGTTATGAAGATAAAGATATGCAGAGTATCTCTTCAAAGCTGACTTACCAGATTAATGAGCGCCACTCGGTGCAATTAGAAGGTGGCACCTCGGCACAAAGTCGTCGTGGTAATGTGGGCCTTTCAGTGCCGACCACTGGGTGTCGTGGTGGGTGTGAAGATTCACTGAATGAATATCGTCGTAATTACGTAACGGTAAGCCACAACGGTGATTGGGATTCGGTGGGAATTTCAGATACTTACTTACAGCGAGAAGAGAGCGAGAACAAATCTCGTGAGATGACGATCACCAACACCACGTTCAAATCGAGCTTGGTGACTGGTATTGGAAACCATACGTTGACGACGGGTGTGGACGCTACTCATGCAGAGCTTGAGGATTTCACCTCCAACAAAGCGTCATCGAAGACTGAAACATCGAATACGCAGTGGGCTGTTTTCATTGAAGATGAATGGAGAATTGCTGATCCGTTTAGCGTTACGCTTGGCGGCCGTCTAGATCATGACGAAAACTATGGCGCGCACTTTAGTCCGCGTGTCTATGGTGTATGGCGAGTTGACCCGTCTTGGACTGTGAAAGGCGGTGTGGCAACAGGTTTCCGTTCTCCGCAATTACGTGAAATTACTCCTGGTTGGGCGCAAGTCAGTGGCGGCGGTAATATCTACGGTAACCCAGACCTTGACCCTGAAACGTCGCTAAACAAAGAAATCAGTGTCTTGTATCAAGGTGACTCTGGTTTAGATGTCTCTTTGACTGCGTTCCATAATGAGTTCAAAGACAAGATCACACGTGTTGTTTGTCCAGATACCATCTGTACAGATGGACCAAACCAATGGGGTGCAGATCCAACGTACCGCATTAACGTGGACGAAGCGGTCACACAAGGTATTGAAGCGACCTTAGCATCGCCATTAACGGAAACCATTTACCTCAGCTCGAGCTACACATTTACCGACTCAGAGCAAAAAACAGGTGAATACAAAGGCATGCCGCTGCAGCAGTTACCAAAGCATCTGTTTAATGTGGATGTGACTTGGCAAACGACAACAGATCTAGAGAGCTGGGCGAAAGTCACGTACCGAGGTAAAGAAATGGATCCGGTTACTGGCCCATCAAGAAACAGTATCGTAGAGCCAGCTTATACCTTTGTGGACGCCGGTGTGACATACCAGTTAACCGACAATACTCGTATTAAAGGCGCTATCTATAACTTGCTGGACGAGGAAATCAGTTACGAAGAATACGGATATATTGAAGATGGTCGTCGCTACTGGTTAGGTTTAGACGTCGCATTTTAATTATCTATCGTTGTAATAAGGTCGAGCATAGTCTCGACCTTTTTTTAATCCTGCTTTACTTTGATTCAACAGGTGCGTTTGTCAGCCTGATCAGGTAGTATCTGTGACACGAAATTTTTGGTAGGGCGAAGGATAAATGCTAAAGGTTGCGATCAATGGATTTGGACGTATAGGTCGTAATGTTCTGCGAGCGGTGTATGAAAGCGGAAAACACCAGCAGATCAAGGTTGTGGCGGTAAACGAACTAGCACAGCCAGAGGCGATGGCACACCTACTGCAATATGACACCAGTCATGGTCGCTTTGGTAAAAAAATTTCCCATGACCAAGAACATTTGCATGTTCATCATGACAGCGGTGAATATGATTCCATTCGCATTCTCCATCTCTCCGAAATCGAATTACTTCCTTGGCGTGATTTAGAAGTTGATATTGTCTTGGATTGCACTGGCGTATTTGGTTCGCAAGCGGATGGGCAAGCGCATATAGAAGCAGGCGCGAAGAAAGTACTGTTTTCGCACCCGGGCGCAAACGACCTAGATAATACGATTATCTATGGCGTGAACCACGAAACTCTGAAAGACGAGCACCGTGTTGTCTCCAATGGCTCTTGCACCACCAACTGTATCGTTCCCATCATTAAAGTACTAGACGAAGCCTTCGGCATAGAGTCTGGCACCATTACCACAATTCATTCGTCCATGAACGATCAACAAGTAATTGATGCGTATCATAACGACTTACGCCGTACCCGTGCTGCAAGCCAATCTATTATTCCGGTGGACACTAAGTTGCATAAGGGGATTGAAAGGATCTTCCCGAAATTTTCCAACAAATTCGAAGCAATTTCTGTTCGTGTTCCAACGGTTAACGTCACTGCAATGGATTTAAGTGTCACAATTAGTACAAATGTGAAAGTTAATGACGTAAATCAAACCATTGTTAACGCATCTCAGTGTACATTACGTAACATTGTTGACTATACTGAATCGCCACTCGTTTCCATCGACTTTAACCACGACCCCCATAGTGCGATTGTGGATGGAAGCCAGACTAGAGTGAGTAACGGGCAACTCGTAAAAATGCTCGTTTGGTGCGACAACGAATGGGGCTTTGCTAACCGGATGCTGGATACTGCCTTAGCAATGCAAGCTTCTTCGCAAGTGGAACAGTAATGACGAAGAAGTGATGGAGAATTTTTATTTCAAGCCTTGAAATAAATCCATAATATCTCCATATCTATAACCAGTTTGAAGAATTAACAGGCTTGGCAGGGTTGCCGAGTTTTCAAAAACTTTAATTATTAAATATTTGAGAGGACACATCATGTCTGTAATCAAGATGACTGACCTGGATCTTGCAGGTAAACGTGTATTTATCCGTGCTGACCTAAACGTGCCAGTAAAAGACGGTAAAGTAACTTCGGATGCACGTATCATCGCATCTCTTCCAACTATTAAGCACTGCCTAGAAGCAGGCGCTAAAGTAATGGTTACGTCTCACCTAGGTCGCCCAACTGAAGGTGAATACGCTGAAGAGTTCTCTCTACAACCAGTTGTTAACTACCTAAACGACGCACTAGATTGCGAAGTGAAGCTAGCAAAAGACTACCTAGATGGCCTAGAGCTAAATGCGGGTGAACTTGTTGTTCTTGAAAACGTTCGCTTCAACAAAGGCGAAAAGAAAAACGACGAAGAGCTATCTAAGAAATATGCAGCACTATGTGACGTATTCGTAATGGACGCATTCGGTACGGCTCACCGTGCTCAAGCATCTACTCACGGCGTTGGCATGCACGCAGACGTAGCATGTGCTGGTCCTCTACTAGCAAACGAACTAGAAGCGCTAGGCAAAGCAATGGACAAGCCTGCTCGTCCAATGGTTGCTATCGTAGGTGGTTCAAAAGTTTCTACTAAGCTAACTGTTCTTGAGTCTCTATCTAAAATCGCTGACCAACTCGTTGTTGGTGGTGGTATTGCTAACACATTCATCGCAGCTGCTGGCCACAACGTTGGTAAGTCTCTATACGAAGCAGACCTAGTTGAAACAGCTAAGAAGCTAATGGACGAGTGTGCAATTCCAGTAGCAACTGACGTTGCATGTGCGAAAGCATTTGACGAGAACGCAGAAGCTGAAATCAAGCACGTTTCTGAAGTACAAGACGACGACATGATCTTCGACCTTGGTCCAGATTCAACTGCTGAACTAGCTGAAATCCTTAAAAACGCTAAGACTATCCTATGGAACGGTCCAGTAGGCGTATTCGAATTCAAGAACTTCGAAGCAGGTACTAAAGGTATCTCTGAAGCTATCGCAGCTTCTGAAGGCTTCTCTGTTGCTGGTGGTGGTGACACGCTAGCGGCTATCGACAAGTTCGGTATCAAAGCGGATGTATCTTACATCTCTACTGGCGGCGGCGCTTTCCTTGAGTTCGTAGAAGGTAAAGTTCTTCCAGCAGTAGAAATGCTAGAAGCACGCGCTAAGTAATTAAAGCAAAGCGGGGGAGTGATTCTCCCGCTTTCTTGTTTGCTGCAACGTGTGAGGAACTCTGCTAGAATAGCCTCAGTTGTGAGCAAACGTTTGCAAGATTTTCAACTTAACAAGTTTTGTTTAAAAACGACAGATAAATAGGATTACATCCATGTCTAAGATCTTCGACTTCGTAAAACCAGGTGTTATCTCTGGCGATGACGTTCAGAAAGTATTTGAAGTTGCAAAAGAAAACAGCTTTGCACTTCCAGCAGTAAACTGTGTGGGTACTGACTCTGTAAACGCAGTACTTGAAGCAGCTGCAAAAGTTAAAGCTCCAGTTATCGTTCAGTTCTCTAACGGTGGCGCTGCTTTCTTTGCTGGTAAAGGTCTAAAACTTGAAGGTCAAGAAGCTCAAATCCTAGGTGCTGTTGCTGGTGCGAAATACGTTCACGCTGTAGCTGAAGCTTACGGTGTTCCAGTAATCCTACACACTGACCACGCAGCTAAGAAACTACTTCCTTGGATCGACGGTCTACTAGACGCTGGTGAAGAGTACTTCGCGCAAACTGGTAAGCCACTATTCTCTTCTCACATGATCGACCTTTCTGAAGAGTCTCTAGAAGAGAACATCGAAATTTCTGCTAAGTACCTAGAGCGCATGGCTAAAATGAACATGACTCTAGAAATCGAACTAGGTTGTACTGGTGGTGAAGAAGACGGTGTTGACAACTCTGATATGGATGCGTCTGAACTATACACTTCTCCAGAAGACGTTGCATACGCATACGAGAAACTAAGCGCAATCAGCCACCGTTTCACTATCGCAGCATCTTTCGGTAACGTACACGGCGTATACAAGCCAGGTAACGTTGTACTAACTCCAACTATCCTACGTGATTCTCAAGCGCACGTTTCTGAGAAATTCGGTCTTCCAGCGAACTCTCTAAACTTCGTATTCCACGGCGGTTCAGGTTCTTCTCTAGAAGAAATCCGTGAATCTATCGGCTACGGTGTGATCAAAATGAACATCGATACTGATACACAGTGGGCTACTTGGGATGGTATCCGTAAGTTCGAAGCTGAAAACCACGATTACCTACAAGGTCAGATCGGTAACCCAACTGGTGAAGATGCACCAAACAAGAAGTACTACGATCCACGCGTATGGCTACGTGCAGGCCAAGCTTCAATGGTTACTCGTCTAGAGCAAGCATTTGCTGACCTTAACGCAGTTGACGTACTATAATCGTTACTGATTAAGTTACTTAAAAACCCGCTCTTTGAGCGGGTTTTTTTATATCTATCATTTTCTTCCCTTCTGCTTTCTCCCGATATTTTTATGCGTTAGGTTGTATTTGCTAGTGAGATATCTCACCTTTAACGTTTTTTTTAAAGAAAACATGGGAATATCAGTCTTAAGAGTGGCGAAATCAGAGTGCATTGCGTAACCTGTAACAAGTCAGTGTCAGAAAGCTCTGATAAAGTCTTGTTTTGCATATCTTTGCGAAACTCTGACTTTGAAAAAAGTCAGAGTTGGGATATTGTGCCAAAAATCTGACACTGTTCAGTGGAGCAATAGGGATGTTGTTTTAGAAAAGAGCCTTTAAAAAACAAGGTTCATAAATTAACGGCAATTGGATTTATATCTCTTTATTTTGAGGATAAGAATTATGGCAGGTGAATCGGTGGGTATCGATACCACTTTAACGGATGGTCTAACTCAGGCTGAAACTTGGCTGACAAACAATTCAGATCTACTGGTTCAGTACGGTGTGAACATTATCTCTGCGGTGCTTATTCTGTTTATCGGTAATCTTATCGTTAAGGCAGTCGCTGGTAGTGTTTCTAAAGTACTAGAAAAGAAAAACATGGATAAGGCCGTCGTTGAATTTATTCACGGTCTTGTTCGTTACTTGCTATTTGTAATCGTGCTAATCGCGGCTCTTGGTCGATTAGGAGTTCAAACCGCTTCTGTTGTTGCTGTGATTGGTGCGGCAGGTCTTGCTGTTGGTCTTGCACTACAAGGTTCACTATCAAACTTTGCAGCAGGCGTACTTATTGTTGCGTTCCGTCCATTCAAATCAGGCGACTACGTAGAAATCGGTGGTGTAGCGGGTAGTGTTGAAGCAATTCAAATCTTCCAAACAGTTCTAAAAACACCAGACAACAAAATGGTTGTTGTGCCTAACTCTTCAGTTATCGGCGGTGCCATTACTAACTACTCTCGCCATGCGACACGACGTGTCGACCTAGTGATTGGTGTTTCATACAAAGCAGACCTTAAACTAACGAAGAAAGTGATTCGTGAGACGCTAGAGAAAGATCCACGTATCTTGAAAGACCCAGATATCACAATTGGTGTACTTACGTTAGCAGACTCTTCAGTTAACTTTGTGGTTCGTCCATGGGTGAAAACTGCAGATTACTGGGGCGTATACTTTGATGCAATGCAAGGTATTAAAGAAGCATTGGATGAAAATGGTATCGAGATTCCATTCCCACAAATGGATGTTCACCTGAACAAAGTCGACGCTTAATCAAAAGCAGTCGATATTCGAAAGCGAGGCCAATAGGCCTCGCTTTTTTATATTTCGTAAAGGGTGTGATGACCAGCAAGTAAGAGGCGTTTTAGATGTTTACCTGCAAATCCAAATGTGAACTCAGGTAAGCCAGGCGTATAGAGCAACTCTTGATGTTGATAGAGATTGGTATCAACAATGATAGTGATGTATTCCGGTAAGCCTATTGGGCAAACCGCGCCGGGTACGCAACCTAACACTTCGACCATTTCATCGTCATTACAAATAGAGGGACGTTTACCTGTAATCGCTTTAATCTGCTTGGCATCGAGGCGCGAGTCCTTATCTGTCAGATAAACCGCGTAACCTTGTCCTTTGAGTGTTAAAAAGAGGCTTTTGGTATGCGTACCCGTCCAACCAAGCTCTCTCGCAATGCGTATATCTGTCTCAAAGTCTAAGATGGCTTCGTGCTGCCATTCCCGAAAAGGAATAGAGAGCGCGTTGAATCGCTCTCTATTGTTGTTATAAATACGTTTTAGTGACTCCATGTCTTTGCTGCCTTACTACCTGGTGATTACCAATACTTATCAATAAGCTCACTCGCTAAGATATACGCTATTGTGAACATCATCATTGCGATTGCAATGTCGATGGTTTTTTTCACTTTTGGTTGAGAGAGTGTTGGACCTAGTTTGGCTGCTCCTATCGATAAAGTGTAGAACCAAACAAAGGAAGCCATAATCGTACCTAGTGCAAAAGCAATGCGATCATGGCCTTCAAATTGTCCACCGATCGAACCTAGAATAACGACTGTATCTAAATATAAGTGCGGATTAAGCACAGTGACAGCTAACGCACCTAGAATAACTGTTCGACGACCTCGAGCTACGATCTCCCCTTTTGATTCCGATTCACTCTCTGGCTTAAAAGCACTTTTTAGCGAGAGCAGTCCATAGAAGCTCAAGAAAGCAATACCACCAAGTGTCACCGACGTCAGTAAGATTTCATTTTGAGACAGAATTGCACCACCACCAAAGATACCTAGAGAGATGAAAATCATATCTAGCACGCTACAAATAGTGGCGGTTGTTAGGTGGTGGTTACGCTTTATGCCTTGATTCAAAACATACGCATTTTGCGCGCCGATCGGAATGATCATTGATGCTCCTAAACCAAAACCTTGCAATAGAACCCACAAGCTCACACTTCACCTCACTTCAAAATAACAAATACATTTACAGAAAAGGGAAAGATAAAGCGTTTATCTAAATAAGTATAATTAATGATTTTAATCTTACATTAGATAGACTAATTTAACGGGAGGCGTTTGATCAAGAGTGAGAGGAAAGGTATGCGAGGGTTAGATTACAAATGGATTGAGGCATTAGACGCTATAGTTTATCAGGGTAGCTTTGAGCGTGCTGCCGAGCATTTATTTGTTTCTCAATCCGCCATTTCTCAACGTATCAAGCAGTTAGAGAAGTTTCTCGCGCAGCCTGTTTTAATTCGAAGCCAGCCACCTAAGCCAACGCCAATTGGTAAAAAATTGTTGGGTCTTTATCGGCGAGTACGCTTGCTAGAGCATGAAATTCTCCCCGAACTAAAAAATGATACCAGTACGCGACCTGTGCAACTCTCTTTAGCGACTAATGCAGATAGCCTTGCAACATGGCTACTGCCAGCGCTGCAAAATGTTATGAAGCAGCGTCAAGTTGAACTAAAACTGACTATCTATGGTGAATACCGCTCTATTGAAAAACTCAAAAGTGGCGAAGTGACAGGAGCGATCAGCTTGGAGTCCCAGCCAATCCCCGGATGCAGAGCAGACTATTTAGGTCGCATCGATTATGTTTGTGTCGCGAGCCCAGAGTTCTATCAGCGTTATTTTTCTAAAGGCGTAAATAATCAGACATTGGCAAAAGCACCGGCCGTTTCATATGACCAATATGATGATCTACATAAAACATTTCTTACCGAGCACTTTAACGTCAATCCTGACAGCGTTATTCATCACAACATCAGTAGTTCTGAAGCGTTTCTAAAAGTGGCGTTAGCTGGTGTAGCTTATTGCTTGATCCCCCGCTTGCAAATTACCGACGAATTAGACAGAGGTGTGTTGGTTGATGTGACTCCAGGTTTTTTAATGTCCCATCGGATTTATTGGCACCACTGGCAGTTAGAAACTGGGGTACTACAAGAAATCTCACATGCGATAGTGGGGTATGCGCAGCAGCATCTACCTCAATAAGTTCGTCAGAGCTGCATATCGTTAACTTAAGTGCGTTTTGTTTAAAAATTACGCCAATGTTACATAGTCAAAGTTGTGTTAGAAGTCACTATGGGTGCTTGGATAATCGGCGGAAGTTTCTATTATGAAACCACACGCTTTCTCAGCCATGATAGTGATGTTGGAATCTGAGATTAAGTACTTAATTTTGTATGGATGGATTTATTGAATGAAATTGTATTCATTTTTGCTGGCTTCAGCACTCAGCCTTACCAGTGCTTCAGTTTTGGCGAATACGCCAGAGTTTGCTCATGTTACGACAACGGGGTATGGCGAAGTGACGGCCACACCTGATATGGCTACGTTTTCTGTAAAAGTAGTCGATACGACAATGACGGCCGAACAAGCGAAATTGTCCGTAGATAAAACCGTTGAAGAGTTTCTAAAAAGCTTATCGGATGCCGGCTTGTCAAAAGACAATATTACTAGCTCGAATTTATACCTTGCTCCTCAGTACCATTACCCTAAATCAGGAAAAGCAGAACTTGTTGGGTATCGAGCATCTCGCAGTATTGATGTCACGGTGACGGATCTGAAAAACCTTAACCAATACCTAGATATGGCGTTAGAAGCGGGAATTAATCAGGTTGATAATATTCAACTTAAGGTAAGCAACCAAGCCAAGTATCAGCAAAAGGCACGAATGGCTGCGATTAAGGACGCAAGAGAAAAAGCAGGGTCATTAGCGACTGGTTTTGAGAAAAAGTTGGGCGATGTATGGCAGATCAATTACAGACAGATGCACGTTCAGCCTGTGTTAATGCGTTCAATGGCGATGGATAGTAAAGAAGGAGCGAATAGCTACCAAGATTCAACCATGATCATTCGCGATCAAGTCGATGTCATTTATAAGCTAAAGTAAGGCTTAGCAAACAGTAAAAAGCAAAAGGCAGGGAGTTACAACCCCTGCCTTTGTCATTTCTATTTCACAGTTTAATGCAGGATACGAGCACGGATTGTGCCTTCAATGTTTTTGAGCTTTGTTAGAGCTTCTTCTGCTCGTTCAGTTTCAACGTCGATCACTACGTAGCCTATTTCAGCGGCTGTTTGTAGGTACTGCGCGGCAATGTTAATGCCTTCTTCAGCAAAGATGGTGTTGATCTGAGTTAGAATACCAGGACGGTTCTTATGGATATGAAGCAGACGAGAGCACTCACCACTGTGTTCTGGCAATGACACTTCAGGGAAGTTTACGCTTGAAAGTGTCGAGCCGTTATCAGAGTACTTAGCCAGTTTGCCCGCCACTTCTAAGCCGATATTCTCTTGTGCTTCTTGCGTTGAACCACCAACGTGTGGAGTGAGAATGACGTTATCGAATTTTTGTAAAGGAGACTCGAACGGGTCAGCATTTGTTTTTGGTTCAGTTGGGAATACATCAATTGCAGCGCCGGCAAGGTGACCAGCTTCTAAGCTATGGCAAAGTGCAGGAATATCCACAACGGTGCCACGTGCCGCGTTGATAAAGATGGAACCTGGTTTCATTCGAGCAAATTCAGCTTCACCCATCATGTTTTTCGTTTCCGGTGTTTCGGGAACGTGCAAAGAAATCACATCACATTTGTTCAATAGTTCACTCATGGTATGTACTTGCGTCGCATTACCAAGGGACAGTTTGTTCTCAATATCGTAGTAGTAAACGCGCATACCTAAGTTTTCGGCAATAATACCAAGCTGCGTACCAATGTGACCGTATCCGATAATGCCAAGGCACTTACCACGAGCTTCGTAAGAGTTGTCTGCACTTTTCTTCCAAATACCGCGATGTGCAAGAGCATTCTTTTCAGGAATACCACGCACTAGTAAAAGGATTTGCCCAAGTACAAGCTCTGCCACGCTTCGAGTGTTAGAGAATGGTGCATTAAAGACAGGAATACCGCGTTTTGCTGCTGCGTCTAGGTTTACTTGGTTAGTGCCAATACAAAAACAGCCAATTGCAACCAGCTTGTTCGCCGCATTGATTACCTCTTCGGATAGGTTCGTACGGGAGCGGATACCAATGAAGTGCACGTCTTTTACCGCTTCAATTAGTTCTTCTTCCGGAAGGGAACCTTTATGGTATTCAATGTTGGTATAACCAGCTGCTTGAAGAACTTCAACTGAAGAAGGGTGGAGTCCCTCTAACAAGAGGATCTTAATCTTTTCTTTTTCCAGTGAAACTTTGGCCATTTTTTCTCGTCCTTAAAATGGAAAGGTGGGCTAATGTGGCGCACATTGGGCAAAACTATTAAAAAGGGGATAATTAACAGTTTTGTAGGAAGACAAACGTTTCCCTGTGCGTCTTCTGTTCAATAAAGTAACAAAAAAAAATTGCTTTGGGTAAGAAAATTACGGAATAAGAGATAATTTTCTTATAGAAAGGAATAAAAAACGGTGCCTTTCAGCACCGTATGTAATGAAATAACAGAAAAGTGAACCAGATAGGTTCATTTTTGGCTGTTATTTACTCTTCAATTTTTGCACCTTCTGGTGTGCCAGTGATCACTACGTCTGCACCACGATGAGCGAAAAGACCCACAGTCACCACACCAGCGATGCCGTTTATTTTGTCTTCCATTTCTTTCGGGTTGGTAATTTGCATATTGTGCACATCCAGAATCACGTTGCCGTTGTCAGTCACAACGCCTTCACGGTAAGCTGGATCACCACCTAGTTTTACCAATTCACGAGCCACGTAAGAGCGTGCCATTGGGATTACTTCAACAGGCAATGGGAACTGGCCAAGTACGTCAACTGCTTTAGTGCCGTCAACGATACATACGAACTTATCAGAGATTGCTGCGACAATTTTCTCACGAGTCAGAGCCGCGCCGCCGCCTTTGATCATTTCACGTGCTGGGTTGATCTCATCTGCGCCATCAACATACACATCCAGCTTCATTACATCGTTGCACTCGTATACTTCAATACCAAGCTCTTTAAGGCGCTCAGTTGAAGCGACAGAGCTAGACACTGCACCTTTAATATCATCTTTGATAGTGCCTAGTGCATCGATGAAGTGATTCACGGTAGAGCCAGTACCAACACCGACAATGCTGCCTTTCTCAACATATTTTAGTGCTGCCCAACCAGCCGCTTTTTTCATTTCATCTTGAGTCATGCCAATCTCCTGAATAGATGTTCGTTAACGTTTGCGGGCGTGATTATAGCGGCTTACTTGTCACTTTCCCATTGCCATATTTGGCTTGGGGTCACGATCTTAGGTAATGGAATATCCCAGCTTTCAATTGGTAAGCGTTCTACATGTTGGCAGTCATGAGCGATACCGACAGGTTTAGCACCCTCTCCAGTTATAAACCAACGTGACAGAGTACGATCGTAGTACCCTCCGCCCATGCCTAAGCGGTGTCCGATACTGTCGAACCCAACTAAAGGCGTGCAGATTAAATCAAGCTGGCGAACGGGTTTGAGGTGTCTGATATCGAGCTTGGGCTCTAAGATGCCGTACTTGTTGTAGACGAGCTGTTCATCACTTATATACTGAAGAAACAGTAACTGACCTTTAGAAAAGGGATGGATGACGGGCAGATAAACCGATTTTCCCTGTTGCCATAACCATTCAATGAGCGGTTTAGTATCAAGCTCACCGTCTGCAGAAAGGTAGATGGCAATATGTTGCGCCTGCTCGATTTCAGGAAGTTGGGAAAATTGAGTAATAAGGTCGATTCCCGCTTGGTATTGTGTATCACTGCACAGAGCGTTGCGCTTTTCACGAATCAGTTTGCGGAAGTCTTGTCGAGAGAGGTCTGACATAGAGAGAATACCCCAGGGTGCCGTTGAGGATTGTGGCCCTTGAACCAGCTGGTTCAAGGCGGATCAGCAATGACAACCGTAGGCTTCTCGGTGCATGCCGAGCTTGCTCAATAGTTACCAAATACTAACCCTTAGGTATTGCTTATCGGCTCAGGGACTTAAATCCTGCTGACGCACACCCCAGGGTAAATTTTGTATTTACTGCTGTCCTTGCGTAACTTTGCTTAGTGCGTTCTCTAAAGACGCGGTGAGCTTTTCCATTCGCTCAGTAATTTCTTGCTGTTGACCATTGGATTCGTATGACTTGGTGTGCAACTCATAGCAAATATTCAATGCAGCAAAGGTCAGCAGTTGGATTTCATTGGTTACCTTAGTACGTTCGCTCATTTCTTTCAATCGGCGATCCAGATCTTTTGCCGCTGCAACAAGAGACTCTTCTTGTCCTGTCGGACAATTCACTCGTGTAAGTTTGCCTAATATTTCAACGTCGATCGCTTGATTGCTCATGATGAATAAACTCTATATTCGCGCTATCTAAGGTGTTGCTTCATACAACTACCGAGGAGCAAACTATAGGAAAACCGCTATTAAGATTCAAGCATTTCCCATCACAGAAAGAGAAATGATGACGAGATCACACAGGAATTGGGCAAATTGAACAAATGCTGTTCAAAATTGAATTTGATAGCCGTTTCAGACCACTAACCTTGATGGTAGGATATACCAATACATTATTACGCAAGAATGAGCCAAGTTATGAGTGAAATCACCCTTCCTGAATACCAATCTATTGCTGCTGAACTGCAATCGGCAAGCCTGGCTGTGACACCGGCGGAGTTACATGGCTTATTTGTTGGCATGTTAAGTGGTGGATTGGCGATCAATGATCAAACTTGGCAGCCGATTCTTTTTGACTACACCAATGATGGGATGGGGTGGCCCTCGACAGCACTCACATTTGCTCAGAGCATATTCAACGTTACTGTTAATGAGCTTACTGGCACATCAATGGAGCTGTCTTTACTATTGCCAGATGAGCCGGGCGAAGAAGGCTTATTCGCATTAGCCGACAGTGTGTCCGACTTTGTAAACCACTTTATTTCTGGGCTAGGTCTAGCAGGCGTTGCGCTTAATAAAGCATCTGATGACGCTAAAGAAGCACTGGCTGACTTAGAAGAGATTGCCAAATTAGGCATCGATGAAGATGACGATCTTGGTGAACAAGCGCAATTGCTAGAGCAAGTGATTGAGCACATCAAAGCTTGCGTACTAACGATTCATGCTGAATTTGGTGTTCGTCCTGAAAGCAGCGACAAAAAACCTACTATTCACTAATCGTAGACCGTCCAGAGGTTAGTATGAAGCAATATGATGTAGTCATTGCTGGTGGTGCCATGGCTGGTGCAACGTTAGCATTGGCGATTGACCATTTGTCTCAGGGAAAGCTCCGCATTGCCGTCGTTGAGCCTTTTAAAGCACAATCAGATATGCACCCTGGTTTTGACTCTCGCTCAATCGCATTGTCTTACGGTACTGTCAATCTGTTGCGTCAACTACAGCTCTGGACGTCAGTAGAACCGTTTGTCACACCCATTGAACATATCCACGTTTCTGACCGCTCTCATGCTGGGATGACGGAGATTACCAAGCAAGAGGTTGGGGTGGGAGCTCTAGGGTATGTTGTAGAATTAGCCGATGTTGGGCGTGTATATCAAGAATTATTAGACAGCAGCGAATCAATTACACTGTTTTGTCCTGACTCCGTTACCGATATCGAGCGCGAGCAAAACTGTACCCATGTGACGTTGAAAAGTGGTGAGCAACTTGAAGCAAAACTGCTGGTGGCTGCAGATGGTGCTGTTTCGACCTGTTGTCAGAAAATTGGTCTAGAACTTTCTGAGCAAGATTTTGAACAAGTGGCTGTCATTGCCAATATTGTGACTCAAGAATCTCATCAAGGTAGAGCCTTTGAACGTTTTACTGAAAATGGCCCTGTTGCTTTATTGCCAATGAGTGACAATCGAATGTCCTTAGTTTGGTGTTTGCACCCTGAAGAAGCCCAAGCCGTTCTTGAGTTATCTGATCAAGCATTTCTCCAGCGTTTACAGAACGATTTTGGTTGGCGTTTAGGCGCGATGAAAAAAGTGGGGCGCCGTGCAAGTTACCCATTGCTTCTTCGCCATCGAAAGCAAAATATTTCACATCGCTTTGCGATTGTTGGAAATGCGGCGCAAACGCTGCACCCGATAGCTGGACAAGGCTTTAATCTCGGTATTCGCGATGTAGTCTCACTAGCAGAAGAAATTGTGCAGCAAAGTGAGGATGTGGGTCTTTATCAAGGCCTGATGCGCTTTAGTCAACGTAGAGAAACAGATCGAAGCGAAACTATTTGGCTAACCAGTGCCTTGGTGCATGTTTTTTCAAATGATTTACCCGCGATGCGAATTGGCCGAAATACTGCCTTAGCAGCGATGGATAACCTTTCTATTTTTAAGCAGCCGCTACTACGCCATACACTTGGCTTGGTAAAACGATGAACGGCCGCACTGAATTAGGTAATAAAAAGCAATGATGCAAAGTGTAGATATCGCCATCATCGGCGGAGGGATGGTTGGGTTGGCACTTGCTGCCGCGTTCAAAGACAGTGATCTGCGTGTCGCCGTTATTGAAGGTAAAGTGCCAGATGATTCGTTGAAAGAATTGCCCGATGTTCGTGTGTCTGCGCTGAGCCGCTCTAGTGAGACGATTTTGCGTAAACTTGGTGCTTGGCAGGGCATAGAACAGCGCCGAGCTTCGCCTTACCATGGCATGGAAGTATGGGAACAAGATAGCTTTGCCAGCATTGAATTTAATGCACAAAGTATGGCACAACCTGATTTAGGGCATATTGTTGAGAATCGTGTGATTCAACTTGCACTGCTTGAACAAGTCCAAAAGCTCGATAACGTCACGATGTTTATGCCTGCACGTTGCGCGACTCTCGCGGTCGGTGAGCAAGAAAGCTGGCTGACGCTCGATAATGGCCAAGCCATGACCGCTAAATTAGTGGTCGGAGCCGATGGGGCGAATTCGTGGCTTCGCCATCAAATGGATATTCCATTAACGCATTGGGACTATGGTCATCATGCTTTGGTCGCGAATGTCAAAACTGCTATGCCACACAACAGCATTGCGCGCCAGATATTTACTCCTCACGGACCGTTGGCATTTTTGCCAATGTCGCAACCAGATATGTGCTCTATTGTTTGGTCCACGGAGCCAAATCGAGCAGAGCAGTTAGTGGCAATGAGTGAACATGATTTCAATAAAGCGTTGACGAGTGAGTTTGATGCTCGACTTGGTCTATGTGAAGTAGTGGGAGAGCGTGCTGCGTTTCCTTTGAAAATGCGCTATGCGCGAGATTTTGTTGTCGAGCGAGTCGCGCTGGTTGGTGATGCAGCTCATACCATTCATCCATTAGCGGGGCAGGGTGTGAATTTAGGTTTATTAGATGCGGCCAGTCTTGCTCAAGAAGTATTAGCACTTTGGAAGCAGGGTCAAGATATCGGCAGTAAACGCAACCTAAGAAGCTACGAGCGTTGGCGAAAAGCGGAAGCGGCAAAGATGATCGCTACTATGCAAGGGTTTCGAGATTTGTTCTCTGGCGAGAACCCTGCTAAAAAGCTTGTTCGTGGCATTGGCTTGAGTTTAGCGGGGCAACTGCCGGGAGCGAAAGATGAGATCATGAAGCGCGCGCTTGGTTTAAAGGGACACTTGCCGGATCTGGCGCGTCAGTAAGTGCAAAGCGAACTTCAAATACACAAAAGGCTGGTTAATCCAGCCTTTGTTTTATCAACATTTTGCTAAGCATATGCGCATCGGAGTTTCATTATTTCTTGATTGATCTCTTTGACCGCTCGGAAATGGCGTTGCTCTGCTTTCTCCGGCAGTATTAACTTACCGTTATCAAACTCGAATCTACCGACCCCGTAAATATAAATTCTTCCTTTAAAAAGACGACTTATATGTTTAGCAATCATACTTGGTGTATAGCGCTTAAACAGTCTCATATTTACTTTCCTTTTATCTAACCTAGCCTAGGTATTCTACGTTCTGGACGCGAAAATTATTGTGACAGCAATAGTATTAAATACAGATGTAGGGTGTTGCGTCAGAGAATTGTGTTGTCTTAGACAATTTGACAGTGTCATCTCTTAAATAGCGTGAGGATTACCCCAAAAATAACCTCTCTAAAGGAACCCTTACGCCAATACACTCCTTTTTACGTGACGCATTAAGCAATAGTTTTGTTACAGAATTAAGAATAGAACGAAAACGGTTGTTTGCTAGTTGTTTCTATTAAGGTCGTGCTTCGCGTAACACACTTTACGTTCTAACGATTAGAGGAAATGAAAGAGAAAAAGTTCCACGTAAAAAAAAGCCCGCTTCAGCGGGCGAATAGTCACAGATGCATTACACAAAAGTGGATAACTAACTGCATGAATGCTGTCACTCAGCTAGCTGACTCACTTTATATCGGTTAAGTGCTTGTTTGAAACTTAACCAACAAATTCAGCATATACGAGTTTTATCTTTGTGACTATTTATGTTTTATATGTGATTAAAAATTCTCATGTCTATTTTTGTAGATATGAGCGAGATCACGCAGTGATAGAAACACTACGTGTCATTACATTGTTTTTAGACGATTAACGACAGATCTCAGCTACGGTCGGCTGGCACAATTGGATAAGATCTTGAATAGAAAGCGCCAGCCCAGCCATTCGATCGCCACTGCTGATCGTGACTTCCTGTTCTTCTAGTAAGCTAGGGTCGAACACGATTGGCATATGACGTTTGAGTAACAGAGGAGTGACAGTACCAATTTTGTAACCAGTGATGGACTCAACGTCGGCTTGATCAACACAAGTCATCCGGCGACATTTCAGTAACGAGCGCACTTTTTTGGGATCAACGCTACGATCACCAGGTGCACAGGCGAGTGCATATTGATTACCCATGTCTCGTAGCAAGATTGCTTTCACCATTTGAGAGGGGCGAATGCCGCGTTGGTGCGCGGCATCCTCAATGGTCGTTGCTGGTCTTTGATGCGGTAACAGACGAAACGGAATGTGTTGGTCTGTGAGAAATTGCATCAAAGGAGTATTGATTGTATTACTCATCATCAAGACTGTAAGGCAGTGATTCGATTGTCCATTCACATTCTGGTTGCGCAACTAAACGAAGACGAGTGTCCTCATCGAGATTATTAGGCAGCACGATCAGGCCAATCGCGTGATTGTCACTGAACTGGTAGTGATTTAATAAAGCACCTACTGAACGCCAGTTTTCACCTACGCTGCGTTCGAGCTCAATTGGTTCGTCACTGAATGGAGCAGAAGTTGCACCTTTTACGATATACATCGCACGTTTATTGGTACCGCGATACTTCGCTCGTGCTACCGTTTCTTGTCCCGTGTAGCAGCCCTTTGTGAAGCTTATGCCTCCTAAAGCTTGCACGTTAAGTGCTTGTGGAATGTGAGCATTCTGCGCGGATGCAGAGACAAATGGTAAACCTGCCTCAATATCGAAACGATTCCAAAGCTCATTTGTCGTAAAGACAGCGTCGGTAGTTTCAACGATTTGCTGTGCTTCTGGCGCACTTAATATCAGTAACCAGCGATCTTGTGCAACTTGCACTGCTGTGCCACCGTCAACTGGGCGAACGCTGCCAGTTGTCTTGCTCATTGTTGAAATGAATTCATCGGCTTTGACGCCAGCGACACCTAAGATAACGTCATCAGAAGCTTCAATCGTTACTTTAGAGAAAATGGCGTATTTCTTTATTTCACTAAGTTCTACGTCAATCGCCGATTTTGGTTGGATCATGCCGTAGCCATCATGATGATGGAAAAGGCGGAACACGCTCCACACTTTGCCTTTCGCATCACAATGTGCGCCCAGTGTTGATTGGTCTTGTTCTAAAGAAACAACATCGCAGGTAACCTGACCTTGTAAGTATGATTTTTTATCGTCACCGATCATGGTGATCATGCCGAAGTTATCCAGCAGTGAGATAGATAACTCTGGAAGTGCGTCTTGAGTTGAGAGAGGTAATGCTGAAAAACGAGTTTGCCATTCCATAATTACAATGCCTTTTGAAGATATTTTTCCGCTATGTTATACCCAAATAACCTTGAGATACTAGGGGAGCGATTTACGAATCAACATTTGTCTGCTTTCACTATCGTATTGTGACCCGCACACTAGTGACGTAGCACATCCCTTGTTACACTCCGCACTAACAACAAGACATCTATGAAGGAATAGTGAATGTACACTCCGGAAGAAAAAGCGCGTATTAAATGGGCTTGTCGTCGAGGCATGCTTGAGCTTGACGTAGTAATTATGCCGTTTTTTGAAGAGTGCTTTGATACTCTGAGTGAACAAGAGCAGCGTGACTTTGTTTCTTTACTTGAATGCGATGATCCTGATCTGTTTACTTGGGTAATGGGGCATGGCCGTAGCGAAAATTTAGGTCATGCAGCAATGGTTGATAAAATTGTCGCCCATAACCTCAGCAAAGTTCGTTAATTTTACTGCTTCTCCCTCTCTGACTGCCCGAGTCTTCAATGTTGTACTTTTCTTATTGATGACTTGGGCTGTTATCTTCTCTAGCATTCCGATCGTATTATCGACTTATTTGTTATTACTGACTGTGAAGGCTTTCTCAAACCAAGGCCTTGTTCAACCTACAAGTCATGGGCATTGGTATGTGCACTGCGATGGCTCGGTTAGGTTTGATGCCCTTGAGTATGGCGAATGCTCGGAAGATATTGAGTCCGAAAAGGGTCATTTACAGCGAGTCGATACATCGGCATCACCATTCAAGATAACATTCCAATTGCAATCTGGCCGTAGTGTTACGATTTGGCGTGATAGCTGTGACGATGAGCAGTATCGTCAACTATCTTTGGTATTACGCCAATGGGAAATGAAACAGGGAGCTAATGCTCCCTGCTGATGTAATAGTTTACTTGGTAAAGTTAAAGCTGTTTAGCTGGAACCAAAATCGTTGGGCCGCTGTTTTCCAGTTGGTTCGGATAGTCAAGCGTGTAGTGCAAACCTCGACTCTCTTTACGCTGCATCGCACAACGAACCATCAACTCTGCTACTTGTAAAAGGTTACGCAGTTCTAATAAGTTGTTCGACACGCGGAAATTGCTGTAGTACTCGTGTGTTTCTTGTTGCAATAGTTGGATACGGCGTAAGGCGCGCTCTAAACGCTTGTCAGTTCGCACAATGCCCATGTAGTCCCACATAAACAGACGAAGCTCGTGCCAGTTGTGCTGAATGATCACTTCTTCATCACTATTGGTTACTTTGCTTTCATCCCAACATGGCACCTGTGAGGGTAGCTCAACGTTAGTGTGATGTTTTAGAATATCTTTTGCCGCAGACCAAGCATAAACCACGCATTCGAGAAGTGAGTTTGATGCCATGCGGTTAGCACCATGCAGCCCGGTGTAGCTAACTTCACCAATCGCATACAAATTTTTCAGATCGGTGCAGCCATTTCTATCCACCATGACACCGCCACAAGTGTAGTGTGCAGCAGGTACGATTGGGATTGGCTCTTTAGTCATGTCAATGCCCAAGTCCATCAAACGTGAATAAATGGTTGGGAAGTGTTTCGTAATAAAGTCAGCAGGCTTATGACTGATGTCGAGATACATACAGTCGGCGCCTAAACGCTTCATTTCGAAGTCGATAGCACGAGCCACGACGTCACGCGGAGCAAGCTCTTTACGTTCATCGAAATCTGGCATAAAGCGAGAACCATCTGGACGACGCAGGTAAGCACCTTCGCCACGTAACGCTTCAGTTAGCAAGAAGTTACGTGCTTCTGGGTGATATAAACACGTCGGATGGAACTGGTTAAATTCCATATTAGCCACACGACACCCTGCACGCCAAGCAATCGCAATACCATCACCAGACGACACATCTGGGTTAGAGGTGTATTGATAAACCTTTGAAGCACCACCTGTAGCGAGAACCACAAATTTGGCTCGCACGGTTTCGACATGCTCTTCGTTGCGGTTCCAAATATAAGCACCGATAACTTTGTTTTTATCACCGCCAATTTTGTCTTCGGTGATTAAGTCCAGAGCATTATGACGTTCGAGAACATGAATGTTTGGATGATTATGAGCGTTATCTTGCAGGGAGGTTTGCATCGCCATACCTGTCGCATCTGCCGCGTGAAGAATACGACGACGGCTATGACCACCTTCACGAGTTAAGTGGTAGCGAGGTTCATCGTCAGAGTCATCTTCTTCACGATCAAATGGGACACCACCGTCAATCAACCACTGTACACACTCTTTTGAATGCTCAGCAATGAACCTTACGGTCTCCTCATCGCAAATACCATCCCCGGCGATTTGCGTGTCTTCAACGTGTGAATCAATGGTGTCTGACTCATCAAATACGGCAGCGATACCGCCTTGAGCATAGTAGGTCGCCCCTTCGCTGCGTGGTCCTTTACTCAGCACCATCACCTTACAGTGGTTAGCAACGCGCAAAGCCAACGACAAACCTGCCGCGCCACTCCCTACCACTAATACATCACACTCATGTTCACGATTTGTGTTCATATAACTTTTATAATCCCAAGCTAAGGTAACAAAGTTACCTTGTGTATTATTTGCACACCATGTGCATTCCATTATCGCGACATCTGTCGCTAAGGGCTAAGTTGGGAGACCTATCGACGTCCGTGTTACGGCGGTGACTGAGCCACTCTTCTTTTTCATGCAGAGCATGAGCATGCTTCCTAAGTTATAATTTGTAACGCGGTGTTCAGATAGCCATTAGCCATGCAAATGAAAAGTAATAGTTTGTCAATGCCATTGCTTTTCCATGCTCGACCCAGCACAATCTGGGACAGAGATCATTCATTATACCCATTTCCCTCCAAGATGCTCGCTTGTCAAACTTAGACTAAAGTCAGGCAGCGGTGGTCATTTGGGTACAGACATCACACTGTGAAAAAACAATGACAAAAAACTTGAGAAACCATGGAACTTTCTCATTCACGTTAGGGTCACAATAGTGCTCAAGTAAGCAGTGGTGTCAATACTACGTTTTGCATAATTAGTACCCATATCTGAGAAGAGTAGGGGCATAACAAATAGGAGTATCCGCTCGAATGAACGAGCAGCTGACCGATCAAGTATTGATTGAGCGAGTTCAGAATGGCGATAAGCAAGCATTCAACCTGTTGGTAACAAAGTACCAGAATAAGGTATGTAATCTTATTTCCAGATACGTTAGTAATCCTGGCGATGTACCAGATGTAGCACAAGAAGCGTTTATTAAAGCTTACCGAGCTATCCCTAGCTTTCGTGGGGAAAGTGCGTTTTATACGTGGCTGTATCGCATTGCAGTGAATACTGCGAAAAATCACATTGTTGCTCAAGGGCGTAGACCTCCAGCGACAGATGTCGATGCTGAAGATGCTGAATTTTACGAAACAGGTAGTGCACTTAAAGAAATATCGAACCCTGAGAACTTAACGTTGTCCAAAGAATTGCAACGGGTGGTGTTCAGTGCAATCGAAGCTTTACCTGAAGATTTAAAAACCGCAATGACATTACGAGAGCTCGACGGCTTGAGTTATGAAGAAATTGCAGAAGTGATGGATTGCCCGGTAGGAACGGTACGATCGCGTATCTTCCGTGCTCGTGAGGCGGTGGAAAAGAAAATCAGACCTCTTTTGCAACGCTAGTACAAGTAATAACTATGGTGAAAATAATGGCTGACAAAGAAAAACTTTCAGCTCTCATGGATGGAGAATTGGTCGATAAGGCTTTAATTCAAGAGTTAGAGCAAGACCAAGAGAGCCGTGATGCTTGGCAGAACTATCACCTGATTGGTGATGTGATGCGAGGCGAAGCGCCAGCAAAACCTGAGTGGAATATTGCTGAAAGCGTGGCGTTAGCGTTAGAAGATGAACCTGCACACCGTGCGTTTGATTCGCACAGTGCAAATGTTATCTCAATTGCGGATACGCCAAAAGAGTCGCAACCAGAACCGCAAAAAGCAAAACGTCAGTTGCCAGGTTGGTTGACGCAGTTTGGTCAAGTTGCTGTTGCTGCATGTGTATCGCTTGTTGTTATTTTAGGTGTACAGCAGTACGGTGGTAGCGATTCAATGTCGCCGCAAGCAGATCAATTACCTGTATTGCAGACGGTTCCGTTTGCTGGCAGCGCAGAACCAGTGAGTTTGACTCGTGAGTCTGTAGAACGTTCTGTAGGCGAGGCAAATATGCAAGAGCAGCGCAAGCGTGTTCATGCTATGCTGCGAGACTACGAATTGCAGTTACGAATTAACAGTGATGCATCTCAACAAGATGCAAATCTGAATCCGGATATTGAATGAAAAAATTTCTGATCAGCGCTTGCGCTCTGTTCAGTATGATGTCTTCTCAAGCCTTTGCTGGTGATAAGCCAGCGGAGGCTTTATTGCATCAAATGAGCGAGGCGAGTAAGAATTTAAGTTACGAACTCTCTTATATCCTTATCAAAAAGAACAGCATTGAGCCGTTGCTGTATCGTCATGCCACGCATGGTGACGATCAATATGCTCATCTTGTCTACTTAAGTGGCCCTGTGCGTGAAGTGATTCGTCGCGGAACTGAAGTAAGTTATATCGAAACGGGTTTAGAACCGTTCACCATCGAGTCAGGTAAAATGGTCGCTCCGACTATGCCTATGCTCAACACCAATATCGATGAGCTAAACTTGTATTACGACTATGTAAAAGTGGGTAGAGCTCGTGAAGCTGGTGTGGCAACACAAGTGCTGCGTATTGTTCCTAAAGACGGTCTGCGCTATTCATACGTACTATGGATCGATGAAAAGAGTAAATTGCCGTTGCGTGCCGACCTTGTGGACCGCGATGGTGAAATGCTTGAACAATATCGCACTATTTCTTACACGGTAAACCCAAAAATCGCAGAGTTAATGAGTGGCCTGCAAGATGTTCAATTACCTGCTGTTCTCACCATGCCAAAAGGCGATATTGGGACCAGTAATTGGCAGGTTGGTTGGATCCCTGAGGGTTTCGAGCCGAACGAGCTCAACCGCTATCGTATGGCCGTTACTAACCAAATGGTGGAGAGCCAGCTGTATTCTGATGGTCTGTTTAGCTTCTCTGTTTACGTAGCAAACAAGGATGAGCATTCGTTAAAAGGGCAGTTGGTTCGCCAAGGCAGAAGAACGCTACACAGTTTTGTGAGCGGTCAACATGAAATCTCTGTTGTAGGAGACATTCCACCGACCACAGCACAGCGTATCGCCCAATCAGTCACATTTAATGTAACAAAGAGTAAATAACAATGATGACCGCGTTGGCTACCGTGACAGACGTGCATCGTCGCGGCAAGCAATACGAAATTGATTTAAGTTGCGAACAGCAGACCAGTTGCAGTAGTTGCTCTTCACAGAAAAGCTGTGGAACGGGCGTTGTTACTAAAGCCATTGGTAACAAGAGTTTATCTTGGCACCTGCGCACGGATAAATCGGTGAAAATAGGTCAAGTCGTCGAGATTGGTTTTCCTGAGTCGAGCCTAATAAAATCAGCAATGGCGGTTTATTTACTGCCATTGTTTGGTTTGATTATCGGTGCGATGTTTGGTCACTTCCTATTAGCGCCGCTGACAGCCGGCGGGGAAGGCATCATCATATTGGCATCGGTATTGTTTGCCGCTGGTGGAATGTGGATCGCAAAACGTGTTTCTCGTCCGTTAGAAGATGAATCCAAGCGCCAAGTTACCCTCGTTCGGGTACTTGGAGAGCCAATCCAGTAAGTGCTGTCCCCCTCCACTAAAGGTTATTTGGGTATGTACTTTAAATTACGTGCGCCCGTTAACGAAATTCGGTAGAATCTGCCAACTTGATTGAAATGCCGTCAGTAGATGGCGTTTCTTACTGTCCCTATTTGTAAAGAGTTAGTCACCCTAAATCTATGAAGCACATTCGTAACTTTTCGATTATCGCCCACATCGACCATGGTAAGTCGACCCTATCAGACCGTCTAATCCAAGTTTGTGGCGGGTTAACCGATCGTGAAATGGCCGCACAGGTTCTGGATTCTATGGATCTTGAACGTGAGCGTGGCATCACCATCAAATCTCAGAGTGTGACGCTAAACTACACCGCTAAAGACGGTGAGACGTATCAGCTGAACTTCATCGATACTCCGGGGCACGTTGACTTTGCATATGAAGTATCACGTTCTCTAGCGGCTTGTGAAGGTGCGCTATTGGTTGTGGATGCGGGTCAAGGTGTTGAAGCTCAAACACTGGCTAACTGTTACACCGCGATCGAAATGGATCTAGAGGTTGTGCCAATCTTGAACAAGATTGACCTACCAGCAGCCGATCCTGAGCGTGTAGCGGAAGAAATTGAAGAAATCGTTGGTATCGATGCAATGGAAGCAACCCGCTGTTCTGCGAAGACAGGCATCGGTGTTGATGACGTTCTAGAGAACATTGTGTCAGCGATTCCAGCACCGGAAGGTGATCCAGATGCGCCACTACAAGCGCTGATCATTGACTCATGGTTTGATAACTACCTTGGCGTTGTTTCTCTAGTGCGTATTAAAAACGGCGAACTGAAGAAGAACGATAAGATCAAAGTGATGAGTACGGGCCAAGTTTGGGGTGTGGACCGCCTTGGTATCTTTACGCCAAAACAAGTGGATACCGATACCCTTCGTACTGGTGAAGTAGGTTGGGTTGTTTGTGGTATCAAAGACATTCTTGGTGCCCCTGTTGGTGATACGCTGACTCTAGCGAAGAATGGTTGTGATAAACCGCTACCAGGCTTTAAGAAAGTTAAACCACAGGTTTACGCAGGTCTGTTCCCAGTATCTTCTGACGATTACGAGAACTTCCGTGACGCACTAGGCAAACTAAGCCTTAACGACGCATCGCTATTCTACGAGCCAGAAAACTCTGCGGCACTTGGCTTTGGTTTCCGTTGTGGTTTCCTTGGCATGTTGCACATGGAAATCATCCAAGAGCGTCTAGAGCGTGAATACGACTTGGATCTTATCACCACAGCACCAACGGTAGTTTACGAAGTTGAGAAGACGGATGGCGATCTGCTGTATGTTGATAGCCCAGCAAAACTACCAGCGATCAATGACATTGAAGAAATTCGTGAACCGATTGCGCGTTGTAATATCCTTGTGCCTTCAGAGTACCTAGGTAACGTAATCACCCTGTGTGTTGAAAAGCGAGGCAGTCAAGTTGATATGGTTTACCACGGTAACCAAGTCGCTGTGACTTACGATATTCCAATGGCTGAAGTGGTACTGGATTTCTTCGATCGTCTGAAATCAACATCACGCGGTTACGCATCTTTGGATTACAACTTCCAGCGTTTTGAAGCTTCGAATATGGTACGTGTAGACGTTCTTCTTAACGGTGACACTGTTGATGCATTGGCGATGATCACACACAAAGATCAGTCTCAGACTCGCGGTCGTCAGTTGGTAGAGAAGATGAAAGAATTCATCCCTCGCCAAATGTTTGATATCGCAATCCAAGCGGCAATTGGTAACCACATTATCGCTCGTTCAACGGTAAAACAGTTGCGTAAGAACGTTATCGCGAAATGTTACGGCGGTGACGTAAGTCGTAAGAAGAAACTTCTGAAGAAACAGAAAGAAGGTAAGAAACGCATGAAGCAGATCGGTAACGTTGAGCTGCCTCAAGAAGCGTTCCTAGCCATCCTTCACGTAGGTAAAGACTAAAGTTGAACTTTGTCTCACACTTGTCGGTCTTAAGACGTTAGATATTAAAATAAGTGAAAGGGTTTCGGCTCTTTCACTTTCGTATTTTTAGATAAGGGAATTTAATGGCGAATACATTCTCACTGATGTTGGTTATTGCGACTTTGGTAACTGGCGTGGTTTGGCTATTGGAAAAGCTGGTTTTCGCGAAAAAGCGTCAGGAAAAACTGGCTGAGATTCAAGCTCAGACGTCTAATGGTTTGGATGCAGTGACCTTGCAAAAAGTTGAGCGTCAGCCTTGGTGGGTTGAAAATAGCGTCTCTATTTTCCCTGTGATCGCGTTCGTTTTAGTATTACGTTCTTTTATCTACGAACCATTTCAAATCCCATCAGGCTCAATGATGCCTACCTTGCTGGTTGGCGATTTCATTTTAGTTGAGAAGTACGCGTACGGTCTAAAAGACCCAGTATGGCGTACTCAGCTAGTGGAAACTGGTAAGCCTGAGCGTGGTGATATCGTGGTATTCAAATACCCACCACAACCAAGTGTGGACTACATTAAGCGTGTAGTTGGTTTACCTGGTGATATCGTGCGTTATTCAAGTGATAAGCAGCTTTGCGTGCAAAGCCAAGGCGAATCGGCATGTAAGCCAGTTAAACTGAGCAATGTTGAAGAAAGTCAGTTTAGCTCGAACGGTATTCCAATGATCCAACTGGATGAAAAATTGGGTAACGTTGAGCACAATATTTTGGTTAACCCTCTTGTGCGTAACCGCGTGGAGCAATATTTCCCACGCAGCGGAACGACAGAGTGGGTTGTACCACAAGGTCAGTATTTTGTGATGGGTGATAACCGTGACAACAGTGCTGACAGCCGTTACTGGGGCTTTGTTCCAGAAGCAAACTTAGTCGGTAAAGCTGTCGCGATCTGGATCAGCTTCGAGTTTGATCGTGGCGCAGATAGTGTTCTACCTTCATGGATTCCAACTGGTGTGCGTTTTAACCGCATCGGTGGCATTCACTAACCATTCAAATATCGAGAGAGTATGAATTCTCCAATTGATAAACTAGAGAGAAAGCTCGGCTACCAGTTTCAAGATGCCGGGCTTATCAATTTGGCGCTGACGCACCGCAGCGCCAACAGTAAGCACAATGAACGTCTTGAGTTTCTGGGCGATTCAATTTTAAGTTTTGTCATCGCTGATGATCTGTACCATCGTTTCCCAAAAGTGAACGAAGGTGACATGAGCCGCATGCGTGCTACTTTGGTTCGCGGACATACATTGGCGGAACTGGGTCGTGAATTCGATCTAGGAGATTATTTAAAATTAGGTCCAGGTGAATTGAAGAGTGGCGGTTTTCGCCGAGACTCTATTTTAGCCGATGCGGTTGAAGCCATTATTGGCGCAATTTACCTAGACAGTGATCTTGAAGTTGTGCGAGGCATTGTACTGAGTTGGTATCAGTCACGCCTTGAAGCCATCAAACCAGGCGTTTCACAGAAAGATCCGAAAACTCGCCTACAAGAGTTCCTACAAGGCAGAAGAAAACCGCTGCCTGTCTACACAGTGACTAATATTAAAGGTGAAGCGCACAACCAAGAGTTCACGGTTGAGTGCGAAGTAGCAGGTGTGGATAAGCCTGTAATCGGTAAAGGCACCAGCCGCCGCAAGGCAGAACAAGCGGCTGCTGAAACAGCACTTGAGCAATTAACAAATGGCTGATAACGAATTCGATATCGATGCGTTTTTCGCATCACAGGGTGAGCCAAGCTCGCCAGAAAACCAACACTGTGGCTTTATTGCTATTGTTGGTCGTCCAAACGTAGGTAAGTCGACACTTCTGAACAAAATCTTGGGTCAGAAGATTTCGATCACCTCTCGTAAGCCGCAAACGACACGCCACCGTATTATGGGTGTGGATACGGACGGCGATTACCAAGCGATTTACGTCGACACGCCTGGACTTCACATTGAAGAAAAGCGTGCGATCAACCGTTTGATGAACCGTGCAGCTAACTCGTCATTGAGTGATGTAAACCTTGTGTTCTTCTTAGTCGATGGTACGCATTGGACTAAAGACGATGAGATGGTGCTGACCAAACTTCAAAAATCGAACTTCCCAGTTGTGCTTTGTGTAAACAAAGTCGACAACGTACAAGATCGTAACGACGTGATGCTACACATGGCGGAGATGTCGAAGAAGATGGACTTCGTGGATGTTGTGCCAATCTCTGCCAAGCAAGGTAAGAACATTGACGTACTGCGTAAGCACGTGCGTAATCACTTACCTAAAGCAACGCATCACTTCCCAGAAGAATACGTGACTGACCGTTCTCAGCGTTTTATGGCGTCTGAGATTGTGCGTGAAAAGCTGATGCGCTTTACTGGTGAAGAGCTGCCATACTCAGTAACGGTTGAGATTGAACGTTTTGATTACAACCCAGAAACCGACGGTTTCCACATCAATGCCTTGATTCTTGTTGAGCGTAATGGCCAGAAGAAAATGGTGATTGGCAAAGGCGGCGAGAAGATTAAGACCATTGGTCGCGAAGCGCGTTTAGATATGGAAGAATTGTTCGGTCGTAAGGTTTACCTAGAAACCTGGGTAAAAGTGAAATCTGGCTGGGCAGACGACGAACGAGCGTTGCGATCGTTGGGTTATATAGACGATTTATAATCTTGGCTGCGAAGGTGCTTCGCTCCAACATCGATGAAAAATCAGTATCGATTAAAATAAGGAGCCGCTCGGCTCCTTATTTTTTATTTCACACTTTTTAGGCACAATGACTTAGATGAGTAATCTGTCTTCCGAAGGTTTACAGCGCTGTTTTGTATTGCACCGACGCCCTTACAGTGAATCGAGCTTAATCCTTGATGTATTTAGTGAGGAATATGGCCGAATGACTTTAATGGCCAAAGGCGCGCGCAGTAAGCGTTCGAACTTAAAAGGCGCATTGCAACCTTTTACCCCGCTATTACTTAAATGGTCGGGGAAAGGCTCAATGAAAACTTTGCGTCAAGCCGAGCCGATAAGTCTAGGTTTGCCGTTAACGGGCATTAATCTCTACTCAGCCATGTACGTCAATGAACTGATTGGCCGTATTTTGATGGCTGAAGTGCCGATGCCAGCACTATTTCATGATTATTTGCATGCGTTAACCGAGTTGGCGCACAACGAGAACCCTGAGCCTGCACTGCGTCGTTTTGAGTTAGCCTTGCTGTCTGCGATGGGGTATGGCGTGGATTTTTTGCATTGTGCAGGTACCGGCGAGCCCGTCGATCCAGAAATGACCTATCGTTACCGGGAACAGAAAGGGTTTATTGCTTCGGTTAGGCGCGATAACCTCACGTTTTTAGGGAATGAACTGATTGCTATCAGTGAGCGGCGGTTCGTCACTAAAGAGCAGCTAAAAGCGGCAAAACGCTTTACACGTATAGCCTTAAAGCCGTATCTTGGCGGCAAACCTTTAAAAAGTCGTGAATTTTTCATTCAGACCCCCAGAGCACGGAGTAACGGAAAATGAGCTCAATTTATTTAGGCGTCAATATCGACCATATTGCCACTCTACGTAATGCACGTGGTACAAAATACCCAGATCCTGTTCACGCTGCTGAAATTGCAGAGCGTGCAGGCGCGGACGGTATCACTATCCACTTACGTGAAGACCGTCGCCATATTTTGGATCGTGATGTACGTATTCTGCGTGAAACCATTCAAACGCGTATGAATCTAGAGATGGCAGTGACTGACGAAATGGTTGAGATTGCGCTGCAAACTAAACCAGAGTTTGTGTGTTTAGTGCCTGAAAAGCGTGAAGAACTGACGACGGAAGGTGGCTTAGATGTAGTAGGGCAGCTTGACAAAATTAAAGCTGCGACGAAAAAGCTGACAGATGCAGGCATTAAAGTTTCGCTCTTTATTGATGCTGACCGTCAACAGATTGAAGCTGCGAAAAAGTGTGGCGCTCCGTTTATTGAGCTACATACTGGCCATTATGCAGATGCGACGACAGAAGACGAACAACAAGCTGAACTGAAGAAGATTGCCGCTGGTGCGAGTTATGCACATGATCTAGGTATTATTGTTAATGCCGGGCATGGCCTGACTTATCACAATGTCGCACCAATTGCTGCATTACCAGAAATTTACGAACTCAACATTGGTCACTCAATCATTGGTCGCGCAGTATTTGATGGTTTAAATAAAGCGGTTGCTGACATGAAAGCACTGATGATTGAGGCTCGCCAGTCATAGGGCTATCTAGATGGCGATTATAGGGTTAGGGACCGACATTGCAGAAATTGAGCGTATTGAAAAAGCGTTAGCTCGTAGTGGTGAACCTTTTGCTCAGCGGATTCTTTCAGAAGAAGAAATGGCCAAATTCTCACAGCTTAAGCTGCAAGGTCGTTATCTTGCTAAGCGCTTTGCTGTTAAAGAAGCTGCCTCAAAAGCATTGGGGACAGGGATCGCAAAAGGGGTCACGTTTCACGACTTTTCCATCTCGAACGATGAGCTTGGAAAACCAGTACTCGCATTGACGGGCACAGCCAAGCAAATAGCGGATGCGATGGGTGTTAACCATATTCACCTGTCCATTTCCGATGAGCGTCATTACGCTGTGGCGACGGTCATTTTTGAATCCTAGCTTGTAAGTCTTAAACAAAATACTAAAAAGCCAGAGCATTTGCTCTGGCTTTTGTTTCTCTTCAATAGATCACTGTTCAAGGTATAACTTTGCGGTTGTTGTTACTTTAATCATTTCATCTTGCAGCTCGAACATTTCAGGCTCAACCTCCTCAAGACTGACCCCTGAGCGCAGTGCTTGCTCAAGCGTCGCACAGAGTGACTTCAGTCTTGGAACGCCACAATATGAACTACTGCCGTGCAGCTTATGGATGACATGAATTAGGTCATCACGAGAGATATCTTCTTGCTCTAGAGCTTGGTCAACAACCGCCTCTACTTCAGGGATGAACTCAATCAACATGCGCAGCATATCTTTGGCGAGATCCTCTTTATTCGCGCTCTGTTTCAAGGCCGCTTGCCAATCAATAATCACATCCTGCTGAGGTGAAGAAACGGATTGTGGTGCGCTTCCTTCAGGTTCATCAACGTATGAAGGGGCGACTTTGCCAATGCTCTCTGTACAAGCATTGGGGTTCCAGTGAACCAAAACCTGTTGTAGCACATGCTCTTCAATAGGTTTGGTCAAGTAGTCATCCATTCCTGCCGAGAGCAAGCGGTCTCGTTCCCCTGCCATGGCATGCGCCGTTACCGCAATCACTGGCGTGTCTTTATTTAGCTCCAACTCTTTAATGTGCTTACAAGCGGTCACCCCATCCATTTGTGGCATTTGAATATCCATGAAGATTAAATCGTACTTTTTCTCTGTCGCCAGGTTCACCGCTTGCTGGCCATTGCTACAGGCGGTGACGGTTTCTACTCGTTCGCGGAGCAGTGCAGAGATCAGCTTCAAGTTTGCAGGGTTGTCATCCACTGCTAGTACAGTGAGAGGTAAACGGTCCCCTTCGCTTGGCGTAATTGGAGCGCTTAATACCGGTGGCGATTCTACATGTTCGCTAATCAGGCTTTGTAGCAACTTACGGCGAGACAATGGCTTCGTCAGGCACTGGACATGATGCTCTGTCATTATTTGGTCCGCAAGCGCCAATTCGGTACTCGGTGTCCCTAGGAGAACACTCGGAGCCATACGTTTCGCTTGTTCTATCCAAGGTGTAATAACTTCCGCATCGTGAGTCTGGTTGGCCGCTAAATTCAACAATACATAATCATATTGTTCTTCGTTGTTTGGTAGCGAAGAGCGGTAGGTTACTAAAATACCCTCCTGACTCAGAATCTGTTGGGTTACGGATGCGGCTTGCATGTTTGGTTCAATCAGCAGTAACTGCTTCCCAGTCAGAAGTTCCACTTCAATCAGTTCGCTCATTGGCATCTCGGTTGAGTGCAAGCGCACCGTAAACCAGAAGGTTGAACCTTGGTGTAGACGGCTGGTTAAACTGATTTCGCCGCCCATCTGGCTCACCAGTTTCTGAGTGATGACCAGACCAAGGCCAGTACCGCCGTAACGACGTGAAATACTTGCATCTGCTTGGCTAAAGGCTTGGAACAACTGCGCTTGCTGACGCTCAGAGATACCAATACCGGTATCACGCACCATGAATTGTAGTTCGACGGAGTCTCCTGATTGAGAGCGCATTTCTACGCTAACATCAATGTTGCCTCGCTCGGTAAACTTGATTGAGTTACCGACTAAGTTCGTCAAAATTTGCTGGATACGTAGTGGATCCCCAACTAAACCCGGTGGAATTTTAGGGTCCACTTTTAGGGTGATTTCTAACCCTTTCTCATGTGCACTTGTGGCTTGTAGGTTAATTACCTCTTCTAAACTTTCTCGGAAATCAAAAGGAATGTTTTCCAGCGCCAGCTTACCCGCTTCAAGTTTCGAGAAGTCGAGAATGTCATTGATGATATTCAGCAGGTTGTTCGCCGACTTCTCAATCGTCTGTAGGTAATCCGTTTGGCTGTTAGAAAGCTGCGTTTTAAGCATTTGACGAGTAAAGCCAATCACCCCATTGAGCGGAGTACGCAGCTCGTGCGACATGTTCGCCAAGAACTCTGACTTAACCCTGGCCGCTTCTTGCGCGCGTTTCTTCGCGATATCCAGCTCAACGTTCTGAATTTCTAGCTGCTCAAGCGTTTCACGTAAGTCGGACGTGGCTTGGTCTATACTGTGCTGCATCTCTACGTGATATTCTGATAACGATACCGCCATGGCGTTGATGCCATTTTTTAGCTGGTCTAACTCACCGTGCATTTTGCCTTCGATACGCACATCCAGATGACCGCGGCGAATGCGGTCAACGACATTCTTCATGTGGGTGATAGGTTGGGTCACATCGTGCATTAGACGTGAAGCAAACACACTTGCTAAGCCAAGACCGAGAACCAGAACTAAAAACGCAGAAAAGACTTCTTGATACTGTTGCAGCCTCAAGGAGGAGAGATCTAACTCGACGGCGATGTAACCAATCGCTTTTGTGCCTTGGCTTTCGTTCGACAACTCCGCTAAGTAGTGACCTTCTGACAAAATGGGGACACGCAATATCAGTGAGTTTTCGTAGATTTCCGAATTACCCAGTTGCGGGATCGGTTTATCTTTGGGAAACATCAAGGCTTCAAAATTAGGATGAAAGTTAGAGGTCACAAAGAGCTCATGATGTTCATCAAATACCGCGATACTACGAACCAGTTTGGAGTTTTTGCGGTGCGCGTAGCTTATCAAGCGACGTACCGCCTCTCGGCTTTCTGATAGTAGATGAGTTTCACTGGCAATCGCCAGCGGCTCAATAATGCTGTTACCAGTGGTGATAACTTGTTTCTCAAGGTCTTGGTAGCGGTTAAATGAGAAAAAGCCGCTCAGTAATAAACCAATAATGAGAGTGGGAGCGAGAGTTAGTGTAATTACACGTGCTCGTAAGCCATATCTGGTCATGTTATCTAATTACATCGGAGTCTGGATATGGGAAAATAACGCATTATTTCTCAAGCGCACGATAAAGCCTTGAGCAAAGAAGTGACGTCACCGAATAAACGGTAAGCATAATCAAGTCACTCGAATCACACAACGGCTGCAATCAAGAATAGTGAAGCCGAAGAGCAATTACATATAAATCAGGCATAGAGCATGGCACGCATCTTTCAACCGAAAAAGAAAACCCAACTCAATACTCGGCACCAAGCAGTGCAAGTAGAGCGTTTAGATCACCACGGCGCAGGCATTGCTTACCTCAAAAAGAAGCCATTGTTTATTGATGGAGCACTGCCGGGTGAGGAGGTGGTCACTCAATTGGTGGAAGAAAAGAGCAAATACGCTCGCGGTAAGTTGATTAAAATCCTTAAGCCGAGTGAAGCTCGTGTGGAGCCATTTTGCCCACATTATCATGAGTGCGGTGGCTGTGATTTGCAGCATTTAGATTATGACCAACAATTGACGTACAAACAGCAAACGTTGCGTCAGCTAATGCGAAAATTTTCAGGCAGTGATATTGAACTAGATGCCCCGTTATTGGGATATTCGCAGGCCTACCGTCGCCGTGCGAGAGTGAGCTTGTTTGTTGATAAAAAAACACGTCAGCTACATTTTGGTTTCCGTAAAAAGCAGAGTAAGCAAATTGCGCAAGTGACCGATTGCCCAGTGCTGGCACCGGAACTGAATGTTTTGCTGCCAGAGATTTACTCAGCCCTAAAAGCGTTCAAAAAGCCGGAACAATTGGGTCATGTAGAGCTGGTACTTGGTGATAATGGGCCGTGTATTACGCTGCGCCACTTGAGCGCTCTGACAACGAGTGAAACTCAATCTCTAACGGAGTTGGCAAAACGTCATGGCGCATCGTTGTACTTAATGCCATCGACAGAACAATTAGACCTTATCGAAGGCGATATGCCTTTTTATCAAGAAGTTGGAGTGAAAATCCCTTTTGCACCAAATAACTTTATTCAAGTAAACCAAGGTGTAAACCAACAAATGGTCAAACAAGCGGTTGAGTGGTTAGACCCACAAAAGAGTGACCGAGTGTTAGATTTGTTCTGTGGTTTAGGCAACTTTAGTTTACCAGTTGCGAAATTAGCTAAGTACGTGGTTGGAGTAGAGGGTGTTGCAGAGATGGTAGAAAAAGCCACAAACAATGCATCTTTGAACCAAATCAATAACGCGCAATTTTATCACGCTAACCTTGAGCAAGATTTTGAAGGCCAAGCCTGGGCCGCAGAGCGGTTTGATAAAGTATTATTAGACCCGGCACGCGCGGGAGCGAGTGGGATCATCGATCAAGTTTCTGAGCTTGGCGCACAGCGTGTAGTTTATGTTTCTTGTAATCCTGCTACCCTTGCTAGGGATAGTCAAAGCTTGATAGAGCAAGGCTATAAATTAACTAAATTAGGTATGCTGGATATGTTCCCTCATACCAGTCATCTAGAATCGATGGCATTGTTTGAAAAGTCCTAACTTTAGGACTTTGACCCCTTATTTGTGGTGGGTGGTCATAAAGCCAGCGTGTACGCGCGGTAAAAAGAACTAACCTGGACGGTGTTAGTCAAACCACACGAATATAATAATTAGGATGATGAGATGGTTGCGGTAAGAAGCGCGCATTTAAACCAAGATGAACAGTTTGAACTCGAAAACTGGGTGGCTAGCCTAGGACAAGAGAAAAACACAGCCTCACGCTTAATCGAAGTATATCGAGATTGCCAGACAGTATTAGCTGATAACGAGCAAGCGGAACTGTTGTTGTGGCGTGGACGAGAAATGATCGAAATTTTGATCACCTTGTCTATGGATCAAGCCACTTTAGTGGCTGCTCAACTGTTTCCTTTGGTTGCAAGTGGTGCTTTCAACAGAGAAATTCTGGAAGAGAAATACAGCAAAGAAATCATAAAATTAATCGACGGCGTTGAAGAAATGGCTGCTATTGGCCAACTCAACGTCAACATGGAAGGCAGTGCAGCGTCATCTCAGGTAGATAACGTACGCCGCATGCTGCTTGCCATGGTGGATGACTTCCGCTGCGTAGTTATCAAGCTCGCGGAACGAATTTGTAACCTTATTGAAGTTAAAAAAGCGCCAGATGAAGTTCGACGTGCGGCGGCAAAAGAGTGTGCCAACATCTATGCGCCGCTAGCAAACCGATTAGGCATCGGTCAGCTGAAATGGGAAATTGAAGATTACGCTTTCCGCTACCAACAACCGGAAACTTACAAACAAATTGCCAAACAGCTTTCTGAGAGACGCATCGTTCGTGAACAGTACATCAAAGACTTTGTTGAAGACCTCACGCACGAAATGGAAGTGTCGGGCATCAATGCCGAAGTGAGTGGTCGACCTAAGCACATCTACAGCATTTGGCGAAAAATGCAGAAAAAGAGTTTGGCCTTTGATGAGCTGTTTGATGTGCGAGCAGTGCGTATCATCGCAGACAAACTGCAAGATTGTTACGCGGCTTTAGGCGTAGTTCACACCAAATACAAGCATCTACCGAGCGAGTTTGATGACTACGTTGCTAACCCTAAACCAAACGGTTATCAATCGATCCATACAGTAATTCTAGGGCCAGAAGGCAAAACCATCGAGATCCAGATTCGTACCAAGCAAATGCATGAAGAGTCGGAACTGGGGGTTGCAGCGCACTGGAAATATAAAGAAGGGGCAAGCAGCCGAAGCGGTTATGATGAGAAGATCACGTGGCTGCGTAAGCTACTGGATTGGCAAGAAGAAATGTCTGACTCTGGCGAAATGCTCGATGAGCTGCGTAGCCAAGTCTTTGATGACCGTGTTTATGCCTTTACACCACGTGGTGATGTTGTCGATTTGCCAATGGGGGCAACGCCGCTAGATTTTGCCTATCACATTCACTCCGAAGTGGGACACCGTTGTATCGGTGCCAAAGTCGGAGGTCGTATTGTGCCATTCACGCATAAATTACATATGGGTGACCAAGTCGAGATTATCACTCAGAAAGAACCTAACCCATCACGTGACTGGTTAAACCCATCATTAGGCTTCGTTCATTCTGGTCGTGCGCGTGCCAAAATTAACGCCTGGTTCCGAAAACAAAGCCGTGAGAAGAACCTTGAAGCAGGTCGTGAAATCCTTGAGCATGAGTTAGCCAAAATTGGCGCAACGTTAAAAGATGCAGAGCATTACGCCCTCAAGCGGTTTAACGTCAAAACACCAGATGAATTGTATGTTGGGGTAGGTAGCGGTGATTTGCGCATAAACCAAATCATTAACCATATTAACGCGTTAGTTAACAAGCCAACGGCAGAGGAAGAAGATCAGCAAGCACTGGAAAAACTGCAAGAAGCTGAGCACAAATCACCCGCGCAAAGCCGACCGAAAAAAGACGCAGTTGTAGTAGAAGGCGTCGATAATCTAATGACACACCTAGCACGTTGCTGTCAGCCAATTCCAGGTGACGATATCTCTGGTTACATAACGCAAGGTCGTGGGATTTCAGTACACCGCAGTGACTGTGAACAGCTAGAAGAACTGCGCCATCATGCGCCAGAGCGCATCATCGATACAGTCTGGGGCAGCGGCTTTGTGGGGTCATACATCCTCACCGTGCGTGTTGAAGCGATGGAGCGAGGTGGTCTACTCAAAGACATTACGACACTGTTCGCCAACGAAAAGATTAAAGTGACCAGTATGAAGAACCGAGTCGACTACAGACGTCAACTTGCCATCATGGACTTTGACCTAGAAGTCACCAATATTGAGGTGCTTTCGCGGGTTTCGAAACGTGTGGAACAGATCAAGGATGTAATGTCTGTAAAACGCCTCGGCTAAAACTCTCGTCAGAGTTATCGTTGTAGCGTTGTTGACTGCACGCACTCCGGAGTGCCGGCCCAGGTTCATCACATAGGCGAGCTATGCTCAGGAGTCGCGAAAATTTGTTGCCTTGTCAAAGTAACAATTACTTAGTGAAAGCTGCTGAGAAAATATAATGTAGAAGGTGAGTGGTTTTGGCTGCTCACCTTTTTCTTTAATAGAAAGGTTTAAAGGAACAAAAAATGAGTCATCCAATTGAACAGTTAGAACAAATCATGGCGAAGCTGCGTGACCCAGAAAACGGTTGCCCTTGGGACTTAAAACAAACCTTTGACACCATCGTTCCGCATACTATAGAAGAAACCTACGAAGTGGTGGACGCGATTCAAAATCGAGATTGGCCCAATCTAAAAGAAGAGCTAGGGGATTTGTTGTTTCAGGTGATTTTTTACAGTCAGCTAGCGAAAGAGCAAGAGCTGTTTGACTTTTCGGATGTCGTCGAAACCGTGAACGAAAAACTGACTCGTCGCCACCCGCATGTTTTTTCAGATGTTGAGTTTGAATCTGACGAGGAAATTAACGCGAACTGGGAAGCGGAAAAAGCAAAAGAAAAAGCCCTAGTAGGCAAAGCGGAAGAAAGTATCCTAGACTCAATACCAAACTCTTTACCGGCACTTTCTCGTGCTACAAAAATTCAGAAAAAATGTGCAAAATTTGGGTTTGATTGGGATTCACTTGGCCCGGTTGTCGATAAAGTACGAGAAGAAATTGACGAAGTCATGGAAGAGGCACTGCAAGTTCAGCCCGATGAAGAGAAAGTTGAGTTGGAGCTCGGTGATTTGCTATTTGCGACTGTCAATTTGGCTCGCCACCTTGATAAAAACCCAGAAGTCGCGCTAGGAAAAGCAAACGTAAAGTTTGCGCGACGTTTTAAACAAGTTGAAGGCAAGGTCCAGCAGTCAGGCAAAGTACTTACAGATTGTTCTTTATCAGAACTTGACCATTTTTGGGATGAAGTAAAACAAGAAGAATCGAGGCAGAGGTAAACTGACAGAATACATAATATAAGGTCAGCTTGTTTGGTTACACGAAAACGGACTTTGGTTTGTCTTTGCTCACTTTGATTTGAAGCAAAAAATAAAAAATTACGGTGTGATAGATTTCACGTTGTGGCGGTAAGGAGCTTCTGGTATATTTATCTCCCGTCCAGAAGCACTCCATTTCCCTCATTCAACCAATTTCAGGTTAAACATGACGACAAATTACATTTTTGTTACTGGCGGGGTTGTATCCTCTCTAGGTAAAGGTATTGCAGCAGCATCTCTTGCGGCTATTCTAGAAGCTCGTGGTCTTAAAGTGACTATGATGAAGCTTGACCCTTACATCAACGTTGACCCGGGCACAATGAGCCCTACTCAGCACGGTGAAGTGTTCGTTACAGAAGATGGCGCAGAGACTGACCTTGACCTTGGTCACTACGAGCGTTTTATCCGTACCAAGATGACCAAGCGTAACAACTTCACTGCAGGTCGTGTTTATGCCGACGTACTTCGTAAAGAACGTCGTGGTGACTACCTAGGCGCAACTATTCAAGTTATCCCTCATATCACTAACGCAATCAAAGATCGCGTTATTGCAGGTTCTGAAGGCCATGATGTGGCTATCGTTGAAGTTGGCGGTACTGTTGGTGATATCGAATCACTACCATTTATGGAAGCGATTCGTCAGCTAGCTGTTGAGCTAGGCCGTGAGCGCGCAATGTTCATGCACCTAACACTTGTTCCTTACCTAGCGGCAGCGGGCGAAGTGAAAACTAAGCCGACGCAACACTCTGTAAAAGAACTTCTATCTATCGGTATTCAGCCAGATATCCTAGTTTGCCGTAGCGATCGCGTTATTCCTGCGAATGAGCGTAAAAAAATCGCACTGTTCTGTAATGTTCCAGAAAAAGCAGTAATTTCAATGAAGGATGTAGACTCTATCTACAAGATCCCTCAGTTGATTAAATCTCAAGGTCTAGATGACCTTGTGTGTGCTCGCTTTGGTATTACTGCTCCGGAAGCAGACCTTTCTGAATGGGAACAGGTTATCTACGAAGAAGCAAATCCTACTGGTGAAGTAACCATCGGTATGGTTGGTAAATACATTGAATTACCAGATGCATACAAATCTGTGAACGAAGCGCTTAAACACGCTGGCTTGAAAAACCGTCTAAGCGTCACAATTAAGTATGTAGACTCACAAGATATCGAAACAAAAGGCGTTGAACTTCTAGAAGGTTTGGACGCGATCCTAGTACCAGGTGGCTTCGGCGATCGTGGTATTGAAGGCAAGATCCGTGCGGCTCAATATGCACGTGAAAATAACGTGCCTTACCTAGGTATTTGTTTGGGTATGCAAGTTGCACTAATCGAATACGCGCGTAACGTTGCGGGTATGGAAGGTGCACATTCAACAGAATTTAACAAAGAGACTAAGTACCCTGTGGTAGGTTTGATCACAGAGTGGGTAGACGAATCAGGTAGCGTAGAAGAGCGTACTGAAAAGTCTGACCTAGGCGGTACGATGCGTCTTGGTTCACAGTTGTGTCACCTAGAGAAAGGGACTAAAGCTCGTGAACTGTACGGTAGCGCGACGATCCATGAACGTCACCGTCACCGTTACGAAGTGAATAACGTGCTTCGTCCGCAAATCGAAAAAGCAGGCCTAAAAGTATCAGGTCTATCTGCGGACAAGAAGTTAGTGGAAATGATTGAGAACCCAGCTCACCCATGGTTTGTAGCGGCTCAGTTCCACCCAGAATTCACCTCGACTCCTCGCGATGGACATCCATTGTTTGCAGGTTTTGTTAAGGCTGCGGGCCAAAACGCACGCGGCGAATTCGAGAAGTAAAAGGATACGGGCGGCGGCGAAGGTTGTGCTGCTGCCCTTTAAGATTGACATTTATATTTGAAACGAGAGGAAACATTAATGTCTAAGATCGTTAAAGTTCTAGGTCGTGAAATCATCGACTCACGTGGTAACCCAACTGTAGAAGCTGAAGTACACCTAGAAGGCGGTTTCGTAGGTATGGCGGCAGCTCCATCTGGCGCATCTACTGGTTCTCGCGAAGCTCTTGAGCTACGTGACGGTGACAAAGCACGTTTCCTAGGTAAAGGTGTTCTTAAAGCAGTTGAAGCTGTAAACGGCCCAATCGCTGAAGCTCTAGTTGGCAAAGACGCTAAAGACCAAGCTGCAATCGACGCAGTAATGATCGAACTAGACGGCACTGAAAACAAATCTAAATTCGGTGCTAACGCTATCCTAGCTGTTTCTCTAGCAAACGCTAAAGCTGCTGCTGCTGCGAAAGGCATGCCTCTATACGAGCACATCGCTGAGCTAAACGGCACTGCAGGTCAGTTCTCTATGCCTCTACCAATGATGAACATCATCAACGGTGGTGAGCACGCAGACAACAACGTTGACATCCAAGAGTTCATGATCCAACCAGTTGGCGCTAAGACTCTTAAAGAAGGTCTACGTATCGGTGCAGAAGTATTCCACAACCTAGCTAAAGTTCTTAAGTCTAAAGGCTACAGCACTGCAGTTGGTGATGAAGGTGGTTTTGCTCCTAACCTTAAATCTAACGCTGAAGCTCTAGAAGTTATCGCAGAAGCTGTTGCAGCTGCTGGTTACGAACTAGGTAAAGACGTTACTCTAGCTATGGACTGTGCTGCATCTGAGTTCTTCGACAAAGAAGCTGGCATCTACAACATGAAAGGCGAAGGTAAAACTTTCACTTCTGAAGAGTTCAACCACTACCTAGCTGAGCTAGCTAACCAATTCCCAATCGTTTCTATCGAAGATGGTCTAGACGAGTCTGACTGGGATGGCTTCAAGCACCAAACTGAACTACTAGGTGACAAGCTTCAACTAGTAGGTGACGATCTATTCGTTACTAACACTAAGATCCTTGCTGAAGGTATCGAGAAAGGCGTAGCTAACTCTATCCTTATCAAGTTCAACCAAATCGGTTCTCTAACTGAGACTCTAGCTGCAATCAAGATGGCTAAAGACGCAGGTTACACAGCAGTAATCTCTCACCGTTCTGGCGAAACTGAAGATGCAACTATCGCTGACCTAGCGGTAGGTACAGCAGCAGGTCAAATCAAAACTGGTTCTATGAGCCGTTCTGACCGTGTTGCTAAGTACAACCAGCTAATCCGTATCGAGGAAGCTCTAGGTGAGCGCGCTCCTTTCAACGGTCTTAAAGAAGTTAAAGGTCAAGCTTAATTCTTCACTGAATTAGCAGCTTAACTTAAAGCTTTTAAAACACCCTGCTTTGGCGGGGTGTTTTTGTATCTGACATATGAGAACAGGCTTTGCTTTTTGATGTCTTTCGCTTACGTTCATTTGTGATTCCATAGAACGAGGAGAGAGAGTAGAGAAGTCTCTTTGTTTCATTTTGCTGCCTATTTCTTGTAAGGAGCGTGTGAGTCTCCCTTTCTCCCCTAGAGGCAACCTCGCATTTATGCTATATATGTCACCTTATCTAATTCCTTCCGGTACAGAATGTTAGCAGCGATATGCGAATCTTTGTTATAGCCCTTACGCTACTGTTTGGCTTGCTTCAATACACTCTATGGTTTGGTAAAAACGGAGTGTCTGACTACTACACAGTAAAAGATGAAATTGAAGTTCAGCAACAAGTGAACAGCAAGCTACAAGCTCGCAACAATGAAATGTTCGCTGAGATTGATGACTTAAGGCAAGGTCTTGATGCGATTGAAGAACGTGCGCGTCATGAGCTCGGTTTAGTTAAAGATGGCGAGACTTTTTACCGCATTATAGGTGAGGAAAACCATTAAAATGTTGGATATGAACTCATCGCATATCGCAATTGTGCCAGCTGCGGGTGTGGGTAGCAGAATGAAGGCAGATCGCCCTAAGCAATATTTATTGATCGAAGGTAAAGCGGTACTGGAACATACCGTAGAGAAACTGCTTTCTCACCCAAATATTTCTAAGGTTGTCGTTGCCATTACTGACGGCGACCCATATTACCCAGAATTGTCCATTGCAAAGCACCCAGATGTGATTCGTGTAGCTGGTGGTAAAGAAAGAGCAGACTCTGTGTTATCAGGGCTAAACTATGTCAATGAGCATCTGGAAAGCGAGTGGGTGTTAGTCCACGATGCTGCAAGGCCATGTGTATTAACATCCGACATTGACCGTTTGATTGATGTTTGCTGCGCCCACTCAACGGGTGGCATTCTCGCATCTCCTGTGAGAGATACAATGAAGCGAGCAAACGCAGTACAAGATATCGATCATACGGTAGATAGAGAAGCATTGTGGCATGCACTGACTCCACAAATGTTTAAAACTCAGCAGCTTACTCAAGCACTGGCTGACGCATTAGAACAGGGTGTAACCATTACCGATGAAGCCTCGGCTTTGGAATGGCTAGGCGAGAAGCCAGCCTTAGTTCAAGGGAATGCGAACAATATAAAAATCACTCAGCCAGAAGATCTTGCGTTAGCCGAGTTTTATCTAAGCCGTGAGCGCGGCGAATAAAGAAAGGATAGAAAATGATTCGAATTGGTCATGGTTTCGATGTACATAAATTCGGTGGTGAAGGCCCAGTCATTATTGGTGGTGTAGCAATCCCTTATGAGCAAGGTTTGATTGCACACTCAGACGGCGATGTAGCGTTGCATGCGTTAACGGATGCTCTGCTGGGTGCGATTGCTGCCGGCGATATTGGTCGTCATTTCCCAGATACGGATGATAAATGGAAAGGCGCAAACAGTCGTGAATTACTGAAAGACGTTTACCGTCGAGTCAAAGAGCAAGGCTACCGTCTTGGCAATGCTGATGTAACCATCATGGCACAAGCGCCTAAAATGGCACCACACATTGACGCAATGTGTGCGGCGATTGCCGAAGACCTAGAAACCGATATTAGTAACATTAACGTAAAAGCGACGACGACAGAACGTCTCGGTTTTACTGGACGCAAAGAAGGCATTGCAACGGAAGCCGTTGTACTTCTGTTTAAGCAATAACTAGCAATTTGCTCCCCTAAGCTGTGATATCAGCGGAAACACATCATGTCAGACATTTTATCTTCATTGGCTTACCTAACGGGTAAGCCAGTTGCATCGGCAAAAATCAAAGCGCAGCCAGAGCACTTTCAGGTTCGCGAAGATTTAGGTTTTGCCTTTACGGGCGAAGGCGAGCACCTAATGGTTCGTATCCGTAAAACGGGCGAGAACACCAGCTTCGTTGCTAACGAGTTAGCAAAAGCCTGTGGTGTTAAGTCGAAAGACGTTAGCTGGGCGGGTCTTAAAGACCGTCATGCGGTGACGGAACAGTGGCTAAGTGTCCATTTACCAAAAGGTGAAACGCCAGATTTTTCAGCGTTTTTGTCTCAATACCCAAGTATCGAAATCCTTGCAACAGATCGTCACAATAAAAAACTGCGCCCTGGTGACCTAGTAGGGAACGAGTTTGTGGTGACTTTGTCTGAAGTGACAGATATAGCGGATGTAGAGCAACGTCTTGAAAAAGTGAAACAAGTTGGCGTGCCAAACTACTTCGGTAGTCAGCGTTTTGGTAACGATGGCAACAACCTTGAAGAAGCACGTCGATGGGGACGCGAAAACGTTCGTACCCGCAATCAAAACAAGCGAAGCATGTATTTATCAGCGGCTCGTTCGTGGATTTTCAACCGCATCGTTTCAGCTCGTCTAGAGAATGGTGTGTTTGATAAGTTCATTGATGGTGACATTGCACAGACGAATTCTGGCACTCAGTTGATTGATGCAAACAACATTGCTGCTCTGCAAGTGCAATTTGCGCAAGGTGAAGCGGCAATTACCGCTGCGCTTGCTGGCGATAATGCACTGCCTACTCAAGCTGAGGCTCTGGCATTAGAGCAACCGTTTTTAGACGAAGAGCCTGACCTCATGGCGCTGATTCGTGGTAATCGCATGCGCCACGACCGTCGCGATATTGCGCTAAAGCCAAAAGATTTAGCTTGGACGGTTGAAGGTAACAACATTACGCTGACTTTCTCACTGGATGCGGGATCTTTTGCGACCTCTATTGTTCGTGAGTTAGTTAATGAGGTTGAAGTAGAAAGAGAATACTAATGGAACAGGATTCACGAAACCCGAAGCCCTTAAGAGTCTTAATCAGCAATGATGATGGTGTTCATGCTCAAGGGATTCATGCCCTCGCTGATGAGTTGAGAGATATCGCTGAAGTGACCATTGTCGCACCTGATCGAAATCGTTCAGGTGCTTCGAATTCACTCACATTAGAACAACCATTACGCGTGACTGAAATTGCCCCAAATATCTACTCAGTGCAAGGCACGCCCACGGATTGTGTGCATTTCGCGCTGAATGAGCTAATGAAAGATGATTTGCCTGATCTTGTTCTGTCAGGAATCAACCATGGCGCTAATTTGGGTGATGATGTTCTTTATTCTGGAACAGTAGCAGCAGCCATGGAAGGTCATTTCCTTGGCGTTCAGTCGGTGGCTTTTTCTCTAGTGGGTAAGCGACATTTCGAATCCGCCGCTAAAATTGCACGTCAAATTGTACAACAGCATTTAGCGTCGCCGATTCCAACGAATCGTCTACTGAACGTAAACGTGCCTGACTTACCATCAGAGAATTTAGGTGAAATTGAAGTTACGCGTTTAGGTGCACGTCATCACGCAGAGAATATGATCAAGCAGAAAGATCCGAGAGGCCATGACATTTATTGGTTAGGGCCACCAGGAAAGGAGCAAGATGCAGGAGAGGGCACGGACTTTTATGCAATTGAGCATGGCCGAGTTTCAATGACGCCTCTGCAAGTTGATCTCACCGCTCACGAGTCGCTGCGTGCTATGGATAGTTGGTTAAAGGAAGAGAAGTAATGAGTAACCCACATGCTGACAGGTTGATAGCGTTTCTTATCTCCAGTGGCATCAAAGACCAAAGAGTTCTGGATGCTATCCAACGCTTGCCACGAGAAAGCTTTGTTTCTCAAGCGATGATGCACCAAGCCTATGATAACAATGCGTTACCAATTGGTCAGGGACAAACTATTTCTCAGCCTTATATCGTTGCGCGTATGACCGAGTTGCTTGAGCTAGAGCCGGCGAGTCGTGTTCTGGAAATCGGAACGGGATCGGGTTATCAAACCGCGGTACTGGCGCAAATTGTTGATCATGTATACTCCGTTGAGCGAATTAAATCGTTGCAATGGGAAGCAAAGCGTCGCCTGAAGCAATTGGATATTTACAATGTTTCAACTAAGCATGCTGATGGGTGGCAGGGCTGGGAAGCGAGAGGTCCTTTCGATGCTATCATTGTTACCGCTGCCGCTGAAGTGATTCCCCAAGCTCTTCTCTCACAATTAAGAGATGGCGGCAAAATGGTCATTCCTGTTGGAGATACGGAGCAACAGTTATTAAAAATAGAGCGTAAGGGAGACGAATATCTCTCTACCGTTGTAGAAATGGTTCGGTTCGTACCTCTGGTTGCGGGTGATTTAGCTTAAGGGTTAGGGATAGGTGAATAAGTTACTACGTCATATTGGTATTAGCTTTGTGTTTGCTGCAGGACTAGTTGGTTGTGCAGCGCATTCCCCTGCACCTGTCTCTAGCCTAAAAAAAGACTATTCAAGCCTTGAAAGAGGGAGTTACAGAGGGAGTTATTATGAGGTAAAAAAAGGCGATACGCTTTACTTCATAGCTTATGTCACAGATAAAGATGTAAATGATCTTGTTCGTTACAATGAGTTAACTCAGCCTTACACTATCTACCCAGGACAGAGGCTAAAACTTTGGGCTCCGAAATATGTCGCCCCTAAATATGGTCAAAAAGTTGAACCCGTTGTGGCTCCTGTTGTTACGACCCCCCCAGCTCCAGTGACGAAAACATCAACAGCCTCTAAACCTAAACCTTCGAGTAAAAACTCTAGTCAAAAACCTACAGAGACTAAGCCTAAAGTCGTACAAAAACAGCCTCCAAAGAAGGTTGAACAATCGAAAACAAAGGAGTATGTTGGTTCAAAAGATAACCAAAAAGTGAAGCAAAAAGCGCCAACTACCACAGCAAAGAGTGATAAAGTCTCAAAGTGGTTGTGGCCAACAAAAGGGAGAGTAATCAAGAACTTTTCGGCGGGAGAACAGGGAAATAAAGGTATCGACATCGCAGGACAGCGTGGTCAACCTATCGTTTCAACCGCAGCCGGCACAGTCGTTTATTCAGGCAATGCGCTACGAGGTTATGGCAACTTAATTATAGTAAAGCATAACGACAATTATTTAAGCGCATACGCACATAATGACAAACTGCTGGTCACAGAAGGACAAAGCGTAAAAAGCGGACAAAAAATCGCCACCATGGGTAGTTCAGGTGCAAAGTCGGTCAAACTACACTTTGAAATTCGCTATCAAGGTAAATCAGTGAATCCAAAACGCTATTTGCCTTAAAACTTTGAAAAACAACTTGCGACATCATTTAGCGACATATTGAGTTGTCATGTCTTGCTAACTCGCCAGGGGGAGGCGTTATGAGTATCAGCAACACAGTAACCAAAGTTGAAGAGTTTGCATTTGACAATGCGTCAGTGAAGACCATTGATAACGAACTCGAAAGATCATCATCCACAGAAAGCAAAGCGACTGCGCGTGAAGAATTTGACGCGAGCAGTAAAAGCTTAGATGCAACTCAGTTGTATTTGGGCGAAATTGGCTTCTCACCTTTACTTACTGCCGAAGAAGAAGTGCTTTACGCAAGACGCGCCCTACGTGGCGACGAAGCGGCACGCAAACGTATGATCGAAAGTAACCTACGTTTGGTTGTTAAGATTTCTCGTCGATACAGTAACCGTGGTCTAGCACTACTCGATCTGATTGAAGAAGGTAACCTCGGCTTGATCCGAGCGGTCGAAAAATTCGACCCAGAACGTGGTTTCCGTTTCTCTACTTACGCAACGTGGTGGATCCGACAAACGATAGAGCGAGCGTTGATGAACCAAACTCGCACGATCCGTCTACCTATCCACGTAGTGAAAGAGCTGAACATTTATCTGCGTACTGCGCGTGAACTTTCTCAAAAGCTCGATCACGAACCGACCGCAGAAGAAATTGCTGCTCAATTAGATATTCCAGTCGAAGACGTAAGCAAAATGTTACGCCTTAATGAGCGTATTAGCTCTGTCGACACGCCAATCGGTGGTGACGGTGAGAAAGCGCTGCTGGATATTATTCCTGATGCAAACAACTCTGATCCAGAAGTTTCGACTCAAGATGACGACATCAAATCATCGTTGATTCATTGGTTAGAAGAGTTGAATCCGAAACAGAAAGAAGTGCTTGCACGTCGCTTCGGCCTACTAGGCTACGAGCCTTCGACGCTGGAAGAAGTTGGTCGAGAGATTGGTCTGACACGTGAGCGAGTACGTCAAATACAAGTGGAAGGTTTACGTCGTCTTCGTGAAGTCCTAATCAAACAAGGTTTGAATATGGAAAACTTGTTTAACGTAGAAGACGATTAAGTAATCCGTATTTCACTAGATACACAAAAGGCTATGGTTCCCCATAGCCTTTTTTCTTTTTTGCTCGTCGGTGTGAGTCTGTTTACAGCATCTTCTTCAAGCGATACAGCTCTTCAAGAGCTTGGCGTGGCGTTAAGTCGTCAGGATCAATACCTGACAGAGCTTGTTCGACCTCGCTAGGCTCTGGAATCAGGCTCAACTGGTTGGCCACATCTACTGCACTTGGACGCGGTGTGTCACTGTTTTGCCCCAGTTGCTCTAGCTGAGATAGCTTGTTACGCGCATTTTTGATGACCGTTTTTGGTACGCCAGCTAAGCCCGCAACAGCCAAGCCGTAAGACTTACTTGCCGCACCTTCTTGAACTGCGTGCATAAAGGCAATGCTGTCTCCATGTTCTACGGCATCCAAGTGAACGTTCGCTAAGCTTGGCAGTTGGTTCGGTAACTCTGTTAATTCGAAGTAGTGAGTTGCAAATAGGGTCATCGCCCCAATTTGTGTTGCGAGCCATTCCGCACTTGCCCAAGCTAAAGAGAGACCGTCGTAAGTACTAGTACCGCGTCCGATTTCATCCATTAGCACCAAACTGTTCTTAGTTGCGTTGTGAAGAATATTGGCTGTTTCGGTCATTTCTACCATGAAGGTCGAGCGGCCAGATGCAAGATCATCTGACGCACCAATACGAGTAAATATACGATCTAAAGAACCAATCTGTGCGGATTCTGCCGGTACATAAGAGCCGATATGTGCCATCAATGCAATCAGCGCAGTTTGACGCATGTAGGTTGATTTACCACCCATGTTTGGACCAGTGATGATCAACATCTTACGGGCTGGGTTAAGCTCAATTGGGTTCGCGATGAACGGCTCTGTTGTTACTTGTTCTACGACTGGATGACGACCAGCTTGAATGTGAATTCCTGCGTCTTTCACAAGCGTTGGGCGGCAGTAATCTAACGAATCTGCACGCTCTGCTAGGTTTTGTAATACATCCAGTTGAGACAGGGCAGAAGCTAGGTTTTGCAGCTTCTCAAGGTTTGGCATCAATAGATCAAACAGTTCTTCCCACAACTGTTTCTCAAGTGCTAACGCTTTAGATTTCGAGTTAAGTACTTTGTCTTCGTGTTCCTTAAGCTCTGGGATGATGTAGCGTTCAGCGTTTTTGAGTGTTTGGCGACGTACATAATGCGGTGGAACCAAATGGCTCTGGCCACGGCTTACTTGGATAAAGAAGCCATGAACGTTGTTGTAGCCAACTTTAAGCGTATCGATACCGTGTCGTTCACGCTCATCTCGCTCAAGCTGCTCAAGATATTCTGTTGCACCGTCTGCCAATTTTCGCCATTCATCGAGCTCCGCATTGTAGCCTTCAGCGATGACGCCACCATCACGAATAACAACCGGCGGATTTTCTTTAATCGCGCGCTCTAACAGGTCACATACTTCGTCAATCGGAGCTGCATACTTCGCCAATTTCGTTAGGTACGGATGGGTCAAAGAAGCGGTGACAGATTCTAGCTCTGGTAGCTGTTGCATGGCATTGCGAAGTCTAGCCATATCGCGAGGGCGAGCAGAGCGTAATGCAAGGCGCGCTAAGATACGTTCAATATCACCAATTTGCTTTAACGTTGGTTGAAGATCGGCAAACAGAGCTTGTTCTTTAATCTCACCAATCGCATCAAGGCGATTGTTTAACGTTTCAATGCAACGCATAGGCTGATGCAACCAACGCTTCAGCATTCGGCTGCCCATCGGAGTTGCACAATGGTCGAGTACTGCAGCGAGCGTGTTATCGGTTCCGCCTGCTAGATTTTGAGTAATTTCCAGATTACGTCGGGTAGCAGCATCAAGGATGACGGATTGATCCTGATGATCAAACGTTAAAGAGCGAATATGAGGTAAAGCCGTACGTTGAGTATCTTTTACGTACTGGATCAAACAACCAGCAGCACATAACCCTAAGGACGCATGTTCTACACCAAAACCAACCAGATCTTTTGTGCCAAATTGTTGATTGAGTTGTTGCTTAGCCGTATCAAGCTCAAACTCCCAGACTGGGCGACGACGGTTGCCATTGCGGCTCGCCATTAAATGTACAGGTTCAAAATCTTCTGGGAACAGTAGCTCACGTGGTGAGGTACGTTGAAGCTCAGCTGTCATCGCTTCTTCAGTTTCTGGTTCTGTCAGTTGGAAGCGACCAGAGGTGACATCCAGCGTCGCATAACCGAACTTATCGTTGTGATGGTAAATTGCTGCGATTAAGTTATCGACACGCTCAGAAAGCAGCGCTTCATCCGTCACAGTACCTGGTGTCACGATACGCACAACTTTACGTTCTACCGGGCCCTTGCTGGTGGCCGGATCGCCAATCTGTTCACAGATCGCCACAGACTCACCAAGCTGAACAAGTTTTGCCAGGTAGCCCTCTACGGCGTGAAATGGCACACCCGCCATTGGGATAGGTTCACCTGCAGACGCACCACGTTTGGTCAATGAAATATCAAGAAGCTGAGAAGCTCGCTTGGCATCATCGTAAAAGAGTTCGTAGAAATCGCCCATGCGGTAGAACAGCAAAATCTCTGGGTTCTCAGCTTTTAGCTTGAGGTATTGCTGCATCATCGGAGTGTGTTTTTGTTCAGCTTTCACAGGTAAGTTCTTTTGTTTATTTCCGTAGCGGCTTAGGATACGTGAATCCCTATCAAGTAAAAAGAGACAAAGGGCATTTTGGCTATGGAAAAAACAACAAAATTGAGTGCCGATTTAGGCGCATTATTGGCTAAACACGGGCATCTTTTAACGACCGCAGAATCATGCACAGGTGGTGGTGTTGCAACCGCCATTACTGACATTGCTGGTAGTTCAGCGTGGCTTGACCGTGCGTTTGTCACCTACAGTAATGAAGCGAAAATGGAGATGCTTGGTGTGCAAGCTTCAACGTTAGAAGCGCATGGTGCAGTGAGTGAGCCAGTTGTGATTGAAATGGTACAGGGTGCAATTAAAAACTCCAATGCGACCATCGGTGTGTCCATCAGTGGTATTGCAGGGCCGGGTGGTGGCAGTGAAGAGAAACCAGTCGGCATGGTCTGCTTTGCTTTTGCTGATAACCAAAGTTGGCAGCAAGTCGAAACCATGCATTTTACTGGTGACCGTGCAGAAGTTCGCAAAAAAGCGGTCGAGCATGCGCTGACTCAATTGTATCAACATCTACTCTAGAATTTCTTAAATTGTTTTAGCCCAGCATTGATAAGGGCTAGAGCAAATCATGACTTTAGGTCAGCCAAATTTTTTTCATACAGGTATGGACACTGTATGAATCAACAGTATAATAACTTTCATTGCTGAGCAGTTCTTCTGCTTAAGAAAAATGAATTACTATTCGTCGCCCAAAGAAGATGAATAAATCGGAGAAAGTAATGGACGAGAACAAACAGAAAGCGCTCGCCGCTGCGCTAGGTCAAATTGAAAAGCAATTCGGTAAAGGCTCTATCATGCGCCTTGGTGATAACCGCGCAATGGACGTAGAAACCATCTCAACGGGTTCTCTTTCTCTTGATATCGCTTTGGGTGCTGGTGGTCTACCAATGGGTCGTATCGTAGAAATCTACGGTCCAGAATCTTCAGGTAAAACAACGCTAACCCTTGAGCTTATTGCTGCTGCACAACGTGAAGGCAAAACGTGTGCGTTTATCGATGCAGAGCACGCTCTAGATCCTGTATACGCGAAGAAACTTGGCGTTGATATCGATGCATTGCTAGTTTCTCAGCCAGACACAGGTGAGCAAGCGCTAGAGATCTGTGACGCACTTGCACGTTCTGGTGCTATCGATGTTATGGTTGTCGACTCTGTCGCAGCACTAACACCGAAAGCAGAAATCGAAGGCGAAATGGGCGATAGCCACATGGGTCTGCAAGCACGTATGCTTTCTCAAGCAATGCGTAAGCTAACGGGTAACCTAAAGCAGTCTAACTGTATGTGTATCTTCATCAACCAAATCCGTATGAAGATTGGTGTGATGTTTGGTAACCCAGAAACAACAACAGGTGGTAACGCACTTAAGTTCTACGCTTCTGTTCGTCTAGATATCCGTCGTACTGGCGCAATCAAAGAAGGTGACGAAGTCGTAGGTAACGAAACGCGCATCAAAGTTGTTAAGAATAAGATTGCAGCACCATTTAAAGAAGCAAACACACAAATCATGTACGGCCAAGGCTTTAACCGCGAAGGTGAACTTGTCGATCTAGGTGTGAAGCACAAGTTAGTTGAAAAAGCCGGTGCATGGTATAGCTACAATGGCGATAAGATTGGTCAAGGTAAAGCGAATGCGTGTAACTACCTGCGTGAGCACCCTGAAGTGGCTAAAACTATCGATACAAAACTGCGTGAAATGTTGCTAGCGCCAGCACTTGCGGAAGCGCCTGAAGCTGGTGAAGCGCCAGAGCAAGCTGAAGAGTTTTAATCTCTCATAGATTAATAAATGACAAAGCCCTGCAATGCGGGGCTTTGTTGTATCTATTGAAATCAAAAATCGAATTATCACAAAGGCCATTGAGAGCCTGTACAGCAAAAATACTTTTAGGATCATCATGTACCAAAAACGCCAGGCGCCAACATTATCGAGCAAAGAGGCAGCTATCCAATTGCTTAGCCGTCGCGATCATGGTCAGTATGAGCTTTACCAAAAATTATCGATGAAGGGCTATGAAGAATCAGACATCGACATCGCAATTAATTTTTGCCTAGACCATAATTATCTAGATGATTTACGTTACGCGAAGAGTCAAATTAGACAGCATGTATACAAAGGACATGGAGAGCGTCGAATTCGTCAAGAGTTAAACCAGAAGCGTGTTGCGGAATCGGTGATTGAGCAAGCTATGGCTGAAGAGCCGCAAGATTGGTTTGAACTGGCTAAACAGGCGGCAGAAAAGAAATTCAAAGGTATTAAAGCCAAAGACCAGAAAGAGTACGCTAAACAGGTGCGATTTCTGCAATATCGTGGCTACAGTTTTGACCAAATCAGCTACGCGCTGAACTTTGAGGACGAAGATTAACGGTCAGTCGTCCGCACTGATTTTTGTTTTGCTTCAAATTTTTTCTCCTACTCCCTCTTTTCCTCAAGAAAACTAGTCTCAGCTGTTTGCATGATCTACAATACGGCAAAATTCTAACTCGACTATTTTCAGGAAGAGCTGCATGTACATGAGCACTGATGAGGTTCGTAACGCGTTCCTCAAGTTCTTTGAGAGCAAAGGACACCAAATCGTAGAAAGTTCATCGTTAGTTCCACATAACGACCCAACCCTGCTGTTCACAAACGCAGGTATGAACCAATTTAAAGATTGTTTCTTAGGCTTAGAAAAACGAGCCTACACTCGAGCGACTACGGCTCAGCGTTGCGTACGTGCTGGTGGTAAACATAACGACCTAGAAAATGTTGGCTTTACTGCTCGTCACCACACATTCTTTGAAATGTTAGGCAACTTCAGCTTTGGCGATTACTTCAAAGAAGATGCGATCTCCTTTGCTTGGGAATTCCTAACCGAAGTTCTTAAACTGCCAGCGGATCGTTTATTGGTAACTGTTTACGAAACCGATGACGAAGCGTTTGACATCTGGAACAAGAAAGTTGGCGTGCCCGCTGATCGTATTGTTCGCATTGGTGATAAAGAAGGCGGCAAGCCGTATGAGTCTGATAACTTCTGGCAAATGGGCGACACTGGCCCTTGTGGTCCATGTACTGAAATCTTCTACGATCACGGTGAGCACATCTGGGGTGGCCGTCCTGGCACGCCTGAAGAAGATGGTGACCGTTTCATCGAGATCTGGAACAACGTATTCATGCAGTTCAACCGTCACGCAGACGGCACTATGGAACCGCTACCAAAACCATCGGTAGATACTGGTATGGGTATCGAGCGTATCTCTGCAATCATGCAGGGCGTTCACTCAAACTACGAAATCGATGTATTCCAAGCTCTTATCAAAGCAGCAGCAGAAGTGATCGGTTACGAAGACCTATCAAACCAATCACTACGCGTTATCGCTGACCACATCCGTTCATGTTCATTCCTGATCGTGGATGGCGTTATGCCTTCAAACGAAGGTCGTGGTTACGTATTACGCCGTATCATCCGTCGTGCAGTTCGTCACGGTAACAAGCTGGGCGCACAAGGTGCATTCTTCCACAAGTTGGTTGGCGTTCTAGCTGACATCATGGGTACGGCTGGTGAAGAGCTGAAGCGTCAACAAGCTGTGGTTGAAAAAGTACTGCGTATCGAAGAAGAAAACTTTGGTCGTACACTTGAGCGCGGTATGGCGATTCTAAACGAAGCATTAGATAACCTAGATGGTAAAGTACTGGACGGCGAAACCGTATTTAAACTTTACGACACTTACGGCTTCCCAGCTGACTTAACTAACGACGTTGCACGTGAGCGTGAGTTCGCAATCGACGAAGAAGGTTTTGAGAAAGCGATGGAAGAACAGCGTCAACGTGCGCGTGAAGCGGGTAACTTCGGTACTGACTACAACGCGGCAATCAAAGTTGATACGCAAACAGAATTCTGTGGTTACACAGGTACTAAAGGCTCTAGTTCTGTAGCAGCGATGTTCGTTGAAGGCAACGAAGTAGATTCGCTATCTGCGGGCGACAAAGCAATCATCGTACTTGGTGAAACACCATTCTACGCAGAGTCAGGCGGTCAGTGTGGTGACGCTGGTGAAATCCGTACTGAGTCTGGTGTATTCTGCGTTGAGGACACTCAAAAACTAGGTAACGCAATCGCGCACCACGGTGTAATGGCAGAAGGCGTTCTAGCGAAAGGTGATGAAGTAGCAACTATCGTTGACGCAGAGCGTCGCGCAGCTATCTCTCTAAACCACTCAGCAACGCACTTGCTACACGCAGCACTACGCCAAGTTTTAGGTGAGCACGTAACGCAGAAAGGTTCATTGGTGAAGGCAGACAACCTACGTTTCGACTTCTCGCATCTAGAAGCCGTAACCGCAGCAGAGTTGAAAGAAGTTGAGCGCCTAGTTAACGCGCAAATTCGTCGCAACCACACGATTGAAACCAACGTGATGGACATTGAGTCTGCTAAGAAGAAAGGCGCAATGGCTCTATTCGGCGAGAAGTACGACGACGAAGTACGCGTACTATCTATGGGCGACTTCTCGACAGAGCTTTGCGGTGGTATTCACGCATCAAGCACAGGTGATATTGGCCTATTCAAAATCACTTCAGAAAGCGGCATTGCTGCAGGTATTCGACGTATTGAGGCGGTAACAGGCGAGGCTGCATTAGACGCTATTGAAGCTCAAAACGCGAAGTACGAAGAGAAACTGGCAGAATCTGCACAGAAAGCAAAAGCGCTAGAGAAAGAAGTGCAGAAGCTAAAAGATAAGATGGCGGCAGCAGAAAGCGCTAACATCATGGGCAAAGCGGTTGAAGTCAATGGTACAAAAGTTCTAGTCGCAGCTCTTGAAGGCGCTGACAGCAAGAACCTACGTACTATGGTTGATGACATCAAGAACCAAATGGGGTCTGGTGTCGTACTGCTTGCCAACGTAACAGGTGATAAGGTTGGCCTGATTGCTGGTGTGACTAAAGATCTAACTGGTAAAGTAAAAGCTGGTGATCTAGTTAAGATGATTGCTGAGCAAGTCGGTGGTAAGGGCGGTGGTCGCCCTGACATGGCTCAAGCTGGTGGTACTGATGTAGCCGCACTACCAGAGGCAATTAAAACAGTTCAGCCTTGGTTAGAAGAGCGCTTATAAGCTTTTAACTACTAAAATTACGCTCAATCAAGTTTCTTTGATTGAGCGTAATTTTTTTAGCAGCCAAGTGGTTTAATTGACCAAAAGTTAACCGAGTCATTTAGGCTATTTGGTTTTTGTTGTAACTACTGCTTATATAATTTTTCTAAAACGAAATACTGACGATATAAGCAGTTCTAAAGAGACTTCGGTCTTGGGAAGGTGAAGACTGGTGAAAAAGCCCCTTATCGTGCAAAAGTTTGGCGGAACCTCAGTGGGTTCAATTGAAAGAATCCACCAAGTTGCTGAACACATCATTAAGGCGAAAAATGATGGCAATCAAGTTGTTGTTGTCGTGTCTGCAATGTCAGGCGAAACAAACAGACTGATGGACCTCGCTAAACAGATAGATAGCGTGCCTACAGCTCGAGAACTTGATGTTTTGCTCTCTGCTGGTGAGCAAGTGTCAATGGCACTGTTAGCAATGACACTCAATAAATTGGGTCATGCTGCACGCTCGCTTACCGGAGCACAGGCGAATATTGTGACGGATAATCAACACAATGACGCAACGATTAAACACATTGATACTAAGACAATTCTGGGATTGCTTGAGCAAGACCAAATCGTTATTGTTGCAGGCTTTCAAGGTGTGAATGAGAACGGGGATATCACCACATTAGGTCGAGGTGGCTCAGATACGAGCGCAGTGGCACTGGCAGGCGCATTGCGCGCTGATGAGTGTCAAATCTTTACCGACGTTGATGGTATTTATACTTGTGACCCACGTGTAGTGAAAAACGCGCGAAAATTGGCGGTTATCGATTTTCCTTCCATGGAAGCGATGGCAAGCCGAGGTGCGAAAGTATTACATTTACCTTCAGTGCAATTTGCATGGAAGAATAATGTGCCACTGCGCGTGCTTTCGACATTTGATGTTAATGAAGGCAGTCTGGTAAAGGGGGAGTTAGGCAATCAAGCCGTCTCTGGTATAGCCATTCAACGTGACCTTGCCATAATCGAAGTCGATAAAGAACATTTATCTAGTGCTACAAAACAATGTCAGATGTTGGGTATCGACATTTGGAATGTGATCGAGGAAACAGAACGGGCAGGTATCACGATAAAACAAGATGCATGTGCCAAGTTCGATCTGGTGTTCAGCGACAAAATCCGTAATAGTGAAGTGGTAAGCCTGTTGACCGCAGTGGGGCTTGAGGCCAATGGAATGGTAGAGCACGCATGCGATTTGTTGGCAAAGCGAGATATTGAGATCAATTTCAGCGCAACGAATGCACTCACTATGATGCTAGTTTTAGCACCCGAATGTGTGGATACAGCAGCAAACATTCTGCATGATGCTTACATTACGTCTAGTGAAGCATTAAACATTCAACAAAAACATGCCTTTTTAGGCTGATTTTCGCTAACAAGGTAGTTTACGAAAATATAACTTTTGTTGGATAATAGCTTTGTAGCAAGAAAATTTAGAGATTACTCAAGGAGCAAAGAATGCTAATTTTGACTCGCCGCGTAGGCGAAACACTGATGATTGGTGATGAAGTGACTGTAACTGTACTAGGTGTTAAAGGTAACCAAGTGCGTATCGGCGTTAACGCTCCGAAAGAGGTTTCAGTTCACCGTGAAGAAATCTACATGCGCATTCAAGCTGAAAAAGGCAATGGCAACGTTGCTTCAGGTAACTACTAAGTCGCTCCTGTTTACAGAGCTTAGTTTGAATGAAAAAGGCTAACCGAAGGGTTGGCCTTTTTAGTTTTTACTGTTTTTGAAAATTTGCAGAAACTATTGTGTTGAGTATGGCTGTGAATTCATCAATAATGTTGATTCGAACTTCAGAAAGTTATTTGAAAATAAATGTCTTTTTTTCAGAGAAGACTCTCTTTTTTTCATCATAATAGAGTGATAAAGTTCGTTTAATAGTCACTTTGATTAAATCAGCAACGGTTAAGCCAGTTTCGTAGATTTTTTCAAAGAAAGTGTTTGACATATTTTCGGTAAAACGTAATATGTGCCTCCGCAAGACGGTGAGGTGGCCGAGAGGCTGAAGGCGCTCCCCTGCTAAGGGAGTATACGGTTTATCCCGTATCGAGGGTTCGAATCCCTCCTTCACCGCCATTCTTGCAACGTTGATTTATCAACAAAAAGTGCGTCCTTAGCTCAGCTGGATAGAGTACCTGGCTACGAACCAGGCGGTCGGAGGTTCGAATCCTCCAGGACGCGCCATATCTCTTTTGAGATATAACAATGAAAACGGTGAGGTGGCCGAGAGGCTGAAGGCGCTCCCCTGCTAAGGGAGTATACGGTTTATCCCGTATCGAGGGTTCGAATCCCTCCTTCACCGCCATTCATTGACTGGCCCGATGGCCTTTTTTTTGTTTCGTAAGAAATGAATGTGATTTACTTCACAACTTCTTAGCAAGAAGATCTGCGCGTCCTTAGCTCAGCTGGATAGAGTACCTGGCTACGAACCAGGCGGTCGGAGGTTCGAATCCTCCAGGACGCG
>NZ_JAWOWA010000012.1:0-98481 GCF_033340195.1 Vibrio sp. 1457 | reverse complement strand
GTCCTTAGCTCAGCTGGATAGAGTACCTGGCTACGAACCAGGCGGTCGGAGGTTCGAATCCTCCAGGACGCGCCACTCATTGAAACAGCCTCGCAATTGCGAGGCTTTTTTGTATCTAGACATCTGAAATATGGCGTAGGATCACTAGAGCCTATGTTCCTCTTTTTTAAAAGCGAATATGTGCGTATCTAAGCAATTTGCTATCAAGCTTCTGTCGCATCGTGTGAAATCATCCTGATTATCCCTCCTATACACTGACTTCCATTTTTCATTTCAATCACTCTCATGTAGTCACTTTGTTTGTTATTTGTTTATTTATTGTTAATCTTGTTCATCTTTTTGTTTTTGTTGGTTTTTACTGCGTGAGTCCCGATTTGATTTTGAAATCTAAATCGCAGTTTTTATTTATGTCCTCCTTTACTCTGTTCGTAAGGTGATAGCGATTTGAAGTGATTATTTTGTCATGAACTGTGATCTGGGTAGTGAATAAATAATCATTTATCAGGATTACTACAAACCTTCCTTAAACAAAATTGACAAAATTTAACCAATCGAGATAATCCATGGGTCGGGATTTGACACTATTAAAGTCCTGCACGTTGTCAGGATGACAAAGAAAGGAAGCAACATGACTAATATAGGAAGCCTGCTAGTAGATGCGGCCACCCTGATGCTAACGGGGATGGCGGTCGTATTTATTTTCCTCACTATTCTTGTTTATCTCGTTCGGTTAATGTCGAAATTGGTACCAGAAGAAGTACCAGAGCCGATCGCAGCACCAAAAACAAACACTAATATTCAATCAACCTCTTCAGCTGTTAGTCCACAAGTAGTGGCGGCGATCTCGGCTGCGATTCATAAACATCGCGCCTCATTCGCGAAGTAGCCGAACTAGGATTAAAAAGGAGTTTAAGAGCATGTCTAAACCACTAGCTATTACTGATGTGGTCCTTCGTGATGCCCATCAATCACTATTTGCTACGCGTATGCGTATTGAGGATATGCTGCCTATCGCAGCTGAGTTGGATAAGGTTGGTTACTGGTCTCTAGAGACTTGGGGTGGTGCAACATTTGATTCTTGTATTCGATTCTTAGGAGAAGACCCTTGGGAGCGTTTACGTGAACTAAAAAAAGCGATGCCTAATACACCAATGCAAATGCTACTGCGTGGTCAAAACCTTTTAGGATACCGCCATTATGCCGACGACGTAGTAGAGAAGTTTGTTGAACGCGCGCATGCTAACGGCATGGATGTATTCCGTATTTTTGATGCAATGAATGACGTGCGAAACTTCCAGAAAGCCGTTAAAGCAACGGTTGATGTTGGTGCGCATGCTCAAGGTACGTTGTCTTACACTACGAGCCCAGTGCATAACGCAGACACTTGGGTTGACTTGGCAAAACGCCTAGAGGATTTAGGTTGTCATTCGCTGTGTATTAAAGATATGTCTGGCTTACTTAAGCCTTATGAAGCGGAAGAGCTTATCACGCGTATCAAAGCGTCTTGTGATGTGCCATTGGCACTTCATTGTCATGCAACAACGGGGCTGTCTACAGCAACAGCGGTAAAAGCAGTAGAAGCCGGTATTGATATTCTCGATACTGCGATTTCTTCAATGAGTTGTACTTACGGTCATACACCGACTGAAACGGTAGTCGCTATGCTAGAAGGCACCGAGCGAGATACCAATTTGAAACTCGAGCAACTGGAACCTATCGCCGCATATTTCCGTGAGGTACGTAAGAAGTATGCGAAGTGGGAAGGCCAGTTAAAAGGAGTCGATTCACGCATCCTGATTGCTCAAGTGCCTGGTGGTATGCTGACCAATATGGAAGGCCAGTTGAAAGAGCAGGGTGCTGCGGATCGCATTGATGAAGTATTAGAAGAGATCCCTCGTGTACGTGAAGATCTTGGTTTCATTCCATTGGTGACTCCAACTTCACAGATCGTCGGTACGCAAGCGGTGATTAACGTTCTTACTGGCGAGCGCTATAAGAGTATTACCAAGGAAACCGCTGGCCTATTGAAAGGTGAGTACGGTCAAGCGCCAGCCGAGTTAAATGCAGAACTGCAAGCGAAAGTGCTTGATGGTAAAGAGCCAATTACCTGTCGTCCTGCCGATTTACTTGAGCCTGAAATGGAGACGCTTACGGTTGATCTGATGGAGAAAGCGAAATCAGAAGGCATTAAGCTAGCAAGTGAGCGTGTTGATGACGTACTCACTTATGCACTTTTCCCTCAAGTTGGGCTTAAGTTCCTTAAGAATCGTGAAAACCCAGAAGCATTTGAGCCTGCACCAACGCTAGAAGCTGAGAAGCCTGCTGTACCTGTAGCTCAACCAGCAACTGGTGGTGTAGAAACTTATAGTGTACGTGTTGACGGGCAGGTGTATGAGGTGGAAGTTGGCCCTCAAGGTGAACTGACATCTGTTGCTCCTTCTAATGCACCGGCAAAATCGGCTACACCTAGCGCACCTTCTAATGCTTCAGCAGAAGCGGTACCTGCTCCTCTTGCAGGTAACATCTTCAAAGTGAATGTTCAACCTGGTGCTGAGGTAGCTGAAGGCGATGTATTGCTCATCCTTGAAGCGATGAAAATGGAAACTGAAGTACGAGCGGCGCGTGGTGGTGTGGTTCAAGAGCTGAACGTTAAAGAAGGCGATGCTGTCACAGTAGGTGCGCCTCTGTTGAGCCTGGCGTAAGGGAGTATCATGGACGGATTGTTAACCCTTTGGGCAGAAACAGGGATCGCTAACTTCGAGTTCGGCCAAATCTGTATGATGCTGGTTGGTTGTACCTTGCTGTTTTTGGCAATTAAAAAAGGATTTGAACCTTTACTGTTATTGCCGATTGGTTTCGGTGCTATTTTGGCGAATATTCCAAATGCTGGCTTTACTGAGCCTGGTGGCTTGCTCTACTACGTTTACTACATTGGGATTGAATCGGGTGTGTTCCCGCTATTGATCTTCATGGGTGTGGGCGCGATGACTGACTTTGGTGCTTTGATCGCAAACCCAAAAACGTTGTGGTTAGGTGCGGCTGCGCAGTTTGGTATTTTTGCAACACTGTTTGGCGCTATTTTGCTCAACTATGTACCTGGCATGGAGTTCTCCATGGCAGATGCTTCGTCTATCGCGATCATCGGTGGTGCTGATGGGCCAACAGCGATTTTCTTGGCGAGTAAGCTCTCTCCAGATCTGTTAGGTGCGATTGCAGTCGCGGCATACAGCTATATGGCATTGGTGCCGATCATCCAGCCACCAATCATGAAAGCACTGACAACCAAGGAAGAGCGTCAAATCAAGATGGCTCAGCTTCGTCATGTTGGTAAATGGGAGAAAGTCATCTTCCCGCTTGCTGTATTACTGATGACGATTCTGTTCTTACCTTCAGCTACGCCATTGGTTGGTATGTTCTGTTTGGGTAACTTGATGCGTGAAGCTGGTGTGGTCGATCGTTTATCGAAAACTGCTCAAAATGAATTGATCAACATAGTGACTATCTTTTTAGGTCTTGGTGTTGGTTCTAAGCTGCAAGCTGAGCAGTTCTTGAACCTAGAAACGTTAGGTATCTTGGGGTTAGGCGCAGTTGCATTTAGTATCGGTACTGGTGCGGGCGTCCTGATGGCGAAACTGCTTAACAAGTTCTCGAAAGAAGACATCAACCCACTTATTGGTGCGGCTGGCGTTTCTGCGGTACCAATGGCCGCGCGAGTCGTAAACAAAGTTGGTTTACAAGCTAACCCGCAAAACTTTTTGTTAATGCATGCGATGGGACCAAACGTTGCTGGTGTGCTGGGTTCAGCCGTTGCGGCTGGTATATTGTTAGCACTTGTTGGTTAGACATTATTGAAAATGGAATTATCAACCAATTTACAAAATCACGATTAACTTAGGTTAACAAAATGGTTTATAGTCAAAGGGATGCTTTCGCATCCCTTTTTGTTTTCTTGCAGGGAATGGTTTATGGAACACAAACAGATCGTTATCACTGAGTTTGGTGATGCCAACGTACTCGCGATTCAACATGCTTCTACACCATCACCACAGCCTGGTGAAGTCTTAGTAAAAGTCGCTTTTTCAGGCGTAAATCCTATTGATGTCAAAACTCGAGCTGGGCTCGGTTGGGCAGCAGCGCAGAATAAGGATAATTTACCTTGGGTGCCAGGTTACGACATCTCAGGAAAAGTGATGTCTTGTGGAGAGGGGGCATCACGTTTTAATGAAGGTGATGAGGTGGCTGGATTTATTGGTTTCCCAGTTCGAGGCGGTGGTTACAGTCAATACATATGTGTTCCAGAAACTGAGTTAAGTCATGTTCCTAGCTCCGTAACTTTGGAGGCAGCTGCTGCATTACCGTTGGCGGGACAAACTGCGGCACAAGCTCTCAGTAAGGCTAATGTGACGGAAAACGATCGCGTACTTATCCTCGCTGGAGCCGGTGGTGTTGGACACCTCGCGGTACAAATTGCGATCGCGACGAAAGCGGAAGTCTTTACAACCTGCAGTGAACGAAATTTAGATTACCTTGCGACGCTCGGTGCTCATGCAGTGAACTATCAATTTGCACCAGTGTCAGAACGTGTTGAAGATGTTGATGTTTTGATTGATTTAGTAGGCGGAGATGCTGCGTTAGATGCGCTTAAATGCCTGAAAGATAATGCGAGAGTCATCACCGTTCCAACCATAACTGCTGAGCTGATTTGTGAAAAAGCCAAACTCCTAGGCTTTGAGGCTAGTGGCATGTTGGTTGAACCAGACCCTGCGCAGTTAGATACCTTGTTGTACATGGTCGGCGTCGGCTTACTGAAGACTGAAATTCAACAGGTTTATCCTATGAGTGATGTCATTGGTGCTCACCAGCAGGTCGAATCAGGAAGAACCAGAGGCAAGGTGTTGCTTGATATGACATGCTAGAAGCATTTAACACGAGTTTTGAAAGTTTAGCGCTTTGGTTTTCAGATTCAGCATTATGGGTGCTTTTCATGACCGGTTTTCTCAGTGCCACGTTGTTGCCTGGTGGTTCTGAAGCGGGCTTAGTTGCCACTCTCTCATTAAATCAATACTCCGTTTCTTCAATTGTTATGGTCGCTACTATCGGTAATACGCTTGGTGGCTTAACAAATTATTGGCTTGGCTTGTGGATTCCCAACAAAGCACAAGAGGAAAAGCACGGTCATACCGCATTAAAGTGGCTCTCTAAGTATGGCTATTGGGGGTTATTTTTTAGCTGGTTACCTGTAATAGGAGACCCGCTGTGTTTAGCCGCAGGGTGGCTAAGAATGAAGTTTCTGCCTTGCGTGATTTTAATATTTTTAGGAAAGGCTGCTAGGTATAGCTTACTTGCGGCCATCTATCTCGGATTATTTTAAGGAAAGTACATGAAGATGTTTTGGGTTGGCGCGTGTTCACTGTTGGTGATCACGGGCTGTGCATCAAATACGCCAGTTTCATCACTGCCGAAAGGGGTAACTTTCGTTGAGTCATCGAAAGCTGAAGAAGGCAAAGTTAAGATTCCATACCAAAAGTATAAACTCGATAATGGTTTAACGGTGATCTTAGCTCCTGAAGATTCTGACCCATTGGTCCATGTGGATGTGACTTACCATGTTGGTTCAGCTCGTGAAGAAGTGGGTAAGTCTGGTTTTGCGCATTTCTTTGAGCACATGATGTTCCAAGGTTCAGAGAACGTTGGTGACCAAGAGCACTTCAAAATCATCACGGAGGCTGGCGGCACATTAAATGGTACTACAAACCGCGATCGTACTAACTACTTTGAAACTGTCCCTGCTAACCAGCTCGAGAAAATGCTGTGGTTAGAGTCTGACCGTATGGGCTTTTTGTTGGATGCGGTTTCTCAACGCAAATTTGAAATTCAGCGTTCGACTGTAAAAAATGAGCGAGCTCAGCGTTACGATAATCGTCCTTATGGCTTAATTTGGGAGCGCATGTCCGAAGCGCTATATCCTGAAGGTCATCCGTATTCGTGGCAAACCATTGGTTATGTTGAAGATCTTGATCGTGTTGATGTGAACGACCTCAAAGCGTTTTTCTTGCGTTGGTATGGCCCAAACAATGCGACTATCACGATCGGTGGTGACTTAGACGTTGAACAAACTCTAGAGTGGGTAAATAAGTACTTCGGTTCGATTCCTCGTGGTCCTGAGGTTGAAAATGCGCCGAAACAACCTGCAAAACTGCAAGAAGACAAATACATCACGCTAGAAGATCGTATTCAACAACCTATGGTGATGATCGCGTGGCCAACAACCTACAACGGCGAAGAAAGCCAAGCGTCTCTCGACACGTTATCAGAAGTATTGGGTGGCGGTACCAACAGCGTGCTCTATCAAGACCTAGTGAAGACTCAAAAAGCGGTCGATGCTGGTTCATTCCATGACTGTGCTGAACTGGCGTGTAACTTTTACGTTTACGCAATGGGTGATTCTGGAGACAAAGGCGACCTATCAAAACTGTACGACGAGCTTTTACAATCACTGAATCAGTTTGCGGAAAAAGGCGTGACAGAAGATCGCCTTGAGCAGTTGAAGGGTAAAGCGGAAGCGGATGCTATTTTTGCTCTAGAAAGCGTTAAAGGTAAAGTGACTCAGTTGGCTTCCAACGAGACATTTTTCGGCGATCCTGATCGTCTTGAGCAACAGCTTGAACAAATCCGTGCAGTTACGCCGACTTCGGTAGAAAAAGCGTATACGGACTTTATCCAAGGTAAGAACAAAGTGACCCTAAGCGTGGTCCCAAAAGGAAAAACAGACCTTGTCGTAAAACCTGCGACCTTTGTGACACCAAAGCGTACGCTGCCAGAATATGAGAAGATTTCCGATGACCAATTGGCGTATCGTCGTGCGACCGATAACTTCGATCGCTCAGTGCAACCGCCAGTAGGAGAACCAGTGAAAGCGACGATGCCAGAGCTGTACGAGTTACATTTCAAGAATGGCTCAGAGCTGCTTGGTGCAGTTAGCGATGAAACGCCGACGGTGATGATGCAATTTAGTCTACCTGCAGGGACACGTTTTGTTGAAAAGGGTAAAGAAGGTCTTGCCCAATTGACCGCTGCGATGTTGCAAGAAGGTACAACGAAACGCAGTGTCGAAGAGATTCAAGCTGAGCTTGATAAACTGGGTAGTGTTATCTCTGTTAATGCCACAGGTTATACAACAAACATCAGTGTTTCTGCTCTAGAAAAGAACTTAGAGCCGACGTTAAAAATTGTCGAAGAGATGTTGCTGTCTCCTGCATTTAATCAAGATGATTTCGAGCGTGTAAAAATGCAAGCGCTAGAAGGCCTGGTATATGAGCACCAAAATCCAAGTTGGATGGCGTCACAAGCGAGTCGCCAGGTGCTCTATGGGGATTCGGCTTTTGCTCGACCAAAAGACGGCACGCAAGCAGGTGTCAGTGCATTAACGTTGGATGATGTCCGTGAATTCTACTCGAAGCATTACACGCCACAAAGTGCGCAAATCGTCGTTGTTGGTGACATCAATAAACAGGAAATTGAGCAGCAACTGACGTTCTGGAAAAACTGGCAAGATGAAGCTGCGCCATTGTATGCACCGCAAAGCATTGCTGCATTAGGTGAGCAAAAGATCCATCTTGTTGATAAACCAGGAGCGCCGCAAAGTGTGGTCATGATGGTTCGTCAAGGTATGCCTTACGACGCAACGGGCGATTTTTACCTAAGCCAACTGGCAAACTTCAACTTAGCTGGGAACTTCAATAGCCGCATCAACCAAAATCTACGTGAAGACAAGGGGTACACATACGGTGCTTACGGCTATTTCTCTGGTAATCCAGAAACAGGCTCGGTGGTTTTCACCGCGCAAGTACGAGCGGATGCAACGGTTGCTTCGATCATTGAGATGGAAAATGAGCTAAATGAATACTCGCAGTCAGGTATTACTGATGAAGAGATGAAATTTATGCGTCAAGCGGTCGGTCAAAAAGATGCACTGAAATATGAAACGCCAACACAAAAAGCGGAGCTCATCAGTGATATTCTTAAGTACAACCTCGATCATGATTACTTGCAGCAAAGAAACGCTATCGTAGAAAAAGTTGATAAGCAGACGTTGAATGCGCTGGCTCAGAAATGGTTTGATCCAAATGACTATCAAATTATCGTCGTTGGTGATGCTAAATCGTTGCGTCCTCAATTAGAAAAGTTGGGGAAAGACGTAGAAGAGCTTGAAATCATTCGATAGAGTACACATTTAATAGCGGAGAAACGTTTCTCCGCTATTCATCTAGATAAGCAACTTTTCGTGGGTTATTTATCTAGATGCATTAACTATCAATAACTTAGCTTACACTTGTGTTATGTAACAAGTGTCCTGCTCCCAATATAAGCGAACCTCATTTTGACTGATTTTGCTGCGCGACTAAAAAAAGTTGCATCAAACCCCGAAGTATTTAAGCAGTTTGGACGCGGTGTTGAGCGAGAAACTTTGCGCTATCGTCAGGATGGACATCTAGCTACAACTCCTCATCCTGAAGGGTTAGGCTCTGCGTTCACAAATCAATGGATCACAACGGATTTTTCGGAATCATTGTTAGAGTTCATTACGCCTGTGTCACATGAAATTCCAGAACTGATGGCACAGCTGAAAGATATCCATCATTTCACTCAAACCAAAATGGGTGAAGAGAAAATGTGGCCACTATCAATGCCTTGCTACGTAGGCTCAGAGGATGATATTCAGTTAGCCCAGTATGGATCTTCGAATGCAGCGAAAATGAAAACGCTGTACCGAGAAGGCCTAAAGCGTCGTTATGGCAGCCTGATGCAAATTATTTCAGGTGTCCACTTTAACTTCTCGTTTCCTGAAACATTTTGGGATGCGCTCTATGGCGAGCAAGATGAACAAGCCCGCCAAGATGCTAAGTCTGATGCGTACTTTGCGTTGATCCGTAATTACTACCGCTTTGGCTGGATGATTCCCTACTTCTTTGGTGCATCACCAGCGTTATGTGGCTCTTTTATTCAAGGTCGTGAAACCGATCTGCCATTCGAGAAGATTGGCGGGACATTATATTTGCCGAAGTCGACGTCTTTGCGTTTGAGCGATCTTGGCTATACCAATAGTGCTCAAAGTGTGCTGAAAATTGGTTTTAACAGCATTGACCAATACCTCGATGGTTTGAGTGATGCGATTCGCCACCCATCAGAAGAGTTTGCGAAAATTGGGGTAAAAGTGGATGGTGAATACCGCCAGCTTAATTCCAATATCTTACAAATTGAGAATGAACTGTACGCTCCGATTCGTCCAAAACGTGTATCGAAAAGTGGTGAGAAGCCTTCAGATGCGTTACGACGCGGTGGTGTCGAATACATTGAAGTTCGTTCTCTAGATGTTAACCCATTCAGCGCAGTGGGCTTAAATGAAGAGCAAGTACGATTCTTGGATCTCTTCCTTACCTGGGCGGCCTTGTCAGACTCAGATCCTATGGATAACTGTGAATTAGAGTGTTGGCGCGATAACTGGAATAAAGTCATTGTTTCTGGCCGTGAAAAAGGTCTAATGCTGCAAATTGGTTGTCAAGGTGAACGTCTATCTCTACAAGATTGGGCACACCGAGTTTTCGTCGAGTTACGTCAAATAGCACAGCAAATGGATATGACCGCTGGTGGCAGTGCATACCAAGATGTGTGTAATCAACTCGAGACATGGATTGATAACCCAGAACTAACGATCTCTGGTCAACTATTAGAGCTAACGAAAGAGCTGGGTGGGCTAGGTAAAGTTGGTTGTACTCTTGGTATGAAGTACCGTGATGAAAACCTAGCTCACGGTTATCAGTACTATTCACAAGATACGATGGAAACGGAAGTAGCGTCGTCCGTGGAAAAACAAAAGCAAGCAGAGCAGAGTGACACGCTTTCTTTTGATGATTTTTTGGAAGATTACTTTGCTTACCTGAAGCAGTAATGACTAACTAAGGATTGGTGGGGTTGAACATTAAGTCGTTAGTAGTAGCGGTACTTGGAAGCGTGTTACTTGCAGGTTGTGCTACGGCACCGCCAAAGCAGCAGAATAACTTATGCGAGATATTCCGAGAGAAATCCGGTTGGTACGATGATGCCAAAGATATGGAAGCTGAATGGGGGACCCCTATTCATGTCGCTATGGCCATCATTAAACAAGAAAGCAGCTTTCGGCACGATGCAAAACCACCTAAAGATTATTTGCTAGGGTTTATTCCTTGGGGACGAGTCAGCAGTGCGTATGGTTACGCTCAAGCTCAAGACCCTGCTTGGGAAGACTTCCAAGATGCCACAGGTCAGGGTGGCTCTCGTACCAACTTCGATGATTCTATGATGTTTGTCGGTTGGTATACTCATGAAACACGGCGTCAGCTGGGGATTTCATTATGGGATCCCTACAACCAGTATCTGGCTTATCATGAAGGGCGAGGTGGGTATAAGCGAGGTACTTATAATCGAAAGCCTAGTTTAATCAAAGTCGCTCGACGTGTTGAACAAACAGCGAAAACTTATGGCTGGCAGCTGAAGCAATGTCGTCAGGAATTAGAAGACAACAGCAGCTGGTTCTTTTAGCCCACAGTCAGTTCATGTGCTGTAGGGATGAATGACATTTATCCATTACCGAAAGGTACTGGAGTTACAATCAGGAGAGATGTAATGCCTTTACTCGATAGTTTTACCGTGGACCACACTCGTATGAATGCACCGGCAGTGCGAGTGGCGAAAACCATGCAGACCCCAAAAGGGGATACGATTACTGTTTTCGACTTACGCTTTACTGCGCCAAACAAAGACATTCTTTCTGAAAAAGGTATTCACACCCTAGAGCACCTTTATGCAGGCTTTATGCGTAATCACCTAAACGGTGATTCTGTTGAGATCATCGATATTTCGCCTATGGGTTGCCGCACAGGTTTTTACATGAGTCTGATTGGCACACCATCAGAGCAGCAAGTCGCAGATGCTTGGATTGCAGCAATGGAAGACGTGCTGAAGGTAGAAAGTCAGAATAAGATCCCTGAACTTAACGAATACCAATGCGGCACGGCAGCAATGCACTCTTTAAAAGAAGCACAACAGATCGCAAAGAACATTTTGGATGCTGGTGTTTCGGTGAACAAAAATGATGAACTTGCTTTGCCTGAGTCGATGTTAAAAGAGTTGCGCATCGACTAGGTGCTCATTAAGAAGCATATTGCCCCAATAAGTAAAAAAGCCTGACATGAGTCAGGCTTTTCTTTTGTTTATTTGGATGTCGATTTTTTCTTCTTCGGATAAACACGAACGAGCTTGATTCGGTTCTCTTCAATCTCAACAAGTTCCATTGGGTGACCCGCTACTCTCACGCTTAAATGGCTCTCTGGAATATCTTCCAGGTGCTCCAAAATAAGACCGTTTAACGTTCTTGGGCCATCCGTTGGTAAATCCCATTTCAGGCCTTTGTTAATATCTCGAATATTGGTGCTGCCTTCAATAAGAAAGCTTCCGTCACCTTGAGGACTGATTTCATCAGAGAGGCTTGGAGAAATTGACGTCGTGAACTCACCAATGATCTCTTCCAGAATATCTTCAAGAGTGATTAGACCGATGATATCACCGTACTCATCCACGATCAGACCGATACGTTGCTTGTTGCGTTGGAATTTCAACATTTGCACGTTCAGTGGTGTGCCTTCTGGGATGTAATAGACCTCATCAGCAGCACGTAATAGCGTTTCTTTGTTGAATTCGTTCTTTTCCAACATCAGACGATAAGCTTCACGCAAGCGCAGCATGCCAACCACTTCATCAATTTGGTCACGATAGAAAACTATGCGTCCATGTGGTGAGTGTGTTAGCTGGCGAACAATGGATTTCCAGTCGTCGTTAATATCAATACCGGTAATTTCATTGCGTGGGACCATAATGTCGTTCACGGTGACGTGCTCAAGATCTAAAATAGACACTAGCATGTCTTGGTGTCGGCGAGGAATCAAACCGCCAGCTTCATTTACCACCGTACGCAGCTCATCGGAGCTAAGATGATCTTCTGCTGAGTGATCCGCTCTTACACCAAGTAAGCGGATAAAGCCATTCGTAATAAAGTTAACAAGCATCACTAAAGGCGACAGTAACTTCATCAGTATGGTCAATAATATACTGCTCGCGTAGGACACACGTTCAGGGTAAAGCGCTGCAATTGTTTTAGGGGTAACCTCGGCAAAAACCAATACAACCATAGTTAGTGCACCGGTTGCGATAGCGACACCTAAATCACCATACAAACGCATACCAATAATGGTCGCGATCGCGGACGCGAGAATATTAACGAGGTTGTTGCCGATAAGAATAAGACCAATCAAACGATCTGGACGGTCTAATAGTCTTTCGACTCGCTTAGCACCCTTATGCCCGTTTTTGGCTAAGTGTTTTAAGCGATAACGATTCAGAGACATCATCCCTGTTTCTGAACCGGAAAAGTAACCTGATATGACGATAAGACACGCGAGTAGCGCAAACAAGATACCCGTAGAGATGTCGTCCAAAACGTTGCTGTTCCTTGTAAGTATTGGGTTATATAACGGTTGAGTAAGTCCGTTAAGTCAAAGAGTTAAGGCGTACTGTATTTTATCTAGCCTAAAATATAAAGGATAGGAGCCCTAGAGCTCCTTAATTCAAGATGATTTCTTTTACAAAGCGACTGCCAAAATATGCCAGAGTTAACAGTGTTGCTCCTGCAACAGCGAACCATGTGACTTTTCTACCACGCCAGCCTTTTTGATAGTGACCCCAAAGTAGTATTGAGTACACCACCCAAGCGATGAAAGAAAGAATGCCCTTATGCGCCTTACCTTGGGCAAACATATCCTGCACAAAGACAAAGCCAGTAATGAGCGTGGCAGTTAACAATAAGTTACCGATCAAAATAATTTTGAAGAGTTGACGCTCCACCATTAATAGAGGCGGCAGGTTTGGGTTAATCGCCAAAGATTTTTTTGCTTTCAGTTTGTGATCCAGCCAAGCCAACTGAAGCGCATAGAGTGCCCCGATAGTTAAAGTCGCGTATGAGAAGAGCGCAAATGAAATATGAATGAGTAGCTTAGGGTCATTCTCTAGGTGCTTTATAAACGTGCTTGGCAAAAATGTGGCAGCAGATAAATTGATGGCAGCAAAGCTATAAACGACTGGCAATAAAAACCACAGTCGGTTTTTCAACATAGCAAGGCTCATGACCAGAGAAATAATAAAACTGATCAAAGAAGCCACGTTGAGAATACTCAGGTTTTGACCTGAACCATCAAAGATCAGATCACTCAAAATCCACGCATGAAAAACAAGCGCACAGGCAGCACTAGCAAACACTGTTTTTGCTTTGATTCCTGACTGTTGTGAGAGTCCGGGTATGATGGTCGCAATCGCCAAGACATAAAGTATGGCGGCCGCGATGGCTATTAAGCTATCCATGAATCCTAAATATTATTGTGCACGATGGAGAAATTATACCTTGCATTACACTTTGGGGCTACGTTATATCCGACATCAATCGTGAGAGATGAGATATTGAAATTAATAAGTTACCGCACCATATATAAATAGAGACAAGAATAGGACAGCGGTACGGGTATGACTCAGACCTTGGCTAATGTATACTCACACTAATTAATCGCCATTTTAGCGAAGAGACAAAGATGTTTGAGAATTTAACGGATCGATTATCCAAAACGCTGAAAAATATCAGTGGTAAAGGTCGTCTGACCGAAGACAACATTAAAGAAACCCTACGTGAAGTCCGAATGGCTCTACTTGAAGCTGACGTTGCGCTTCCGGTCGTTCGTGAATTTGTGAACCGCGTTAAAGAAAAAGCGGTGGGCGTAGAAGTTTCTAAATCTCTGACTCCAGGTCAGGAATTTATCAAGATCGTTCAAACAGAACTTGAAGCCGTAATGGGTGAGTCGAATGAGGCGCTAAACCTTGCTGCTCAACCACCTGCTGTGCTTCTTATGGCAGGTCTACAAGGTGCGGGTAAAACCACATCGGTAGGTAAGTTATCTAAGCTTCTAAAAGAACGTGACAAGAAGAAAGTTTTGGTTGTGTCTGCCGACGTTTACCGTCCTGCGGCAATCAAGCAGCTTGAAACACTGGCATCAGACATCGGTGTTGACTTCTTCCCATCATCACCAGACCAAAAGCCTATTGATATCGCCAATGCAGCGATTGACCATGCGAAGAAAAAATTCTACGACGTACTTATTGTCGATACCGCAGGTCGTTTGGCAATTGATGAAGAGATGATGGGGGAGATCAAAGATCTTCACTCAGCTATCAACCCAGTAGAAACGCTATTTGTTGTTGACGCCATGACGGGTCAAGACGCAGCAAATACAGCAAAAGCCTTTGGCGATGCGCTACCTCTTACCGGTGTAGTTCTAACTAAGGTTGATGGTGATGCTCGTGGTGGTGCGGCACTTTCAGTACGCCATGTCACGGGCAAACCAATCAAATTCTTGGGTGTCGGTGAAAAAACTGACGCGCTAGAACCGTTCCACCCAGATCGTGTTGCTTCACGTATTCTTGGCATGGGTGACGTTCTGTCTTTGATTGAAGACCTACAACGCAACGTTGACCAAGAAAAGGCAGAAAAGTTAGCGAAGAAGTTCAAAGAGAAGAAAGGTTTCGACCTTGAAGATTTCCGTGAACAGCTAGGCCAGATGCAAAACATGGGCGGCATGATGGGGATGATGGATAAGCTTCCAGGAATGTCCCAGCTACCAGACAATGTGAAAGATAAAGTCGATGACAAGATGTTCAAACAGATGGAAGCGATCATCAGCTCCATGACAATGAAAGAACGTCAACGCCCAGAAATTATCAAGGGCTCGCGCAAGAAGCGTATCGCGGCTGGTTCTGGTGTGCAGGTTCAAGATGTAAACCGCTTACTAAAACAGTTCACCCAAATGCAGAAAATGATGAAAAAGATGCAAAAAGGTGGCATGAAAGGCATGATGCGCAACATGCAAGGCATGATGGGCGGCATGGGTGGTGGCGGTGGCTTCAACCCATTTGGTCGTTAATTAATCGATCACGCATAGATTCAGGGTGTTAGGTACGTCACAAACTTTAAATTCAATTTATGTTGGTGAAAAAGTAACTAAACTCCTTGCATTGCTCCGGGAGAAGAGTAAAATTCCGGAGCTTTATTTTGGCACGAGACCCCAAACTGTTTAATTTCTTGAATGGTTTTTGGGGTTAATTTTATTTTTGAGAAAGCAAAGAGGACGACATGGTAACCATTCGTTTGGCACGTCACGGCGCTAAAAAGCGTCCATTTTATCAAATCGTAGTAGCGGACAGCCGCAACGCTGCAACTGGCCGTTTCATCGAGAAAGTTGGTTTCTTCAACCCAACTGCTAAAGGTCAAGAAGAAGGTCTACGTCTAGACCTAGACCGCGTTAACCACTGGGTTGGTCAAGGCGCGTCAGTATCTGACCGTGTTGCTAAGCTAGTTAAAGACGCTCAAAAAGCGGCTTAATTTTTTACTTGAAAAGTAGAAACTAGTTTATGTCGATGAAAGGTAAAGAAACAATGAGCAACGAAAAGATTGTTGTAGGCAAGTTTGGTGCTACTTACGGCATTCGTGGTTGGCTTAAGGTTTTTTCCTACACAGACAATGCTGAAAGCATTTTCGATTACAGCCCTTGGTACATTAACCAAAAGGGCAAGTGGGTTGAGTACAAAGTAGAAAGCTGGAAGCGCCATAACAAAGGTATGGTGGCTAAGCTGGAAGGCATGGATGTTCGTGAAGACGCGCATCTAATGACGAACTTTGAAATTGCTATTGACCCTGCGGTACTTCCTGAATTGTCAGAAGATGAGTTCTACTGGCGCGAATTGTTTGGGATGCAAGTTGTAACTACTAAAGGTTACGATCTAGGTGTCGTTACTGACATGCTAGAAACTGGCTCAAACGATGTTCTGGTTGTTAAAGCAAATCTTAAAGATGCTTTCGGGCAGAAGGAACGATTAATCCCGTTCCTTGAAGAGCAAGTGATCATTAATGTTGATCGCGAAGCTCAACGGATCGAAGTTGACTGGGATCCTGGATTCTAATCTCCAAAATTACAGAGCGAGATAAACATGTGGGTTGGCGTTATTAGCCTTTTTCCAGAAATGTTCCGTTCTGTTACTGATTTTGGAGTAACAGGTCAAGCGGTTAAAAAAGGTCTTTTGTCGATTGAGACTTGGAATCCTAGAGATTTCACTCACGACAAACATCGCACAGTCGATGACCGACCTTACGGTGGTGGCCCTGGTATGTTAATGATGGTTCAGCCTTTGCGCGATGCCATTCATACCGCGAAAGCAGCCTCACCGGGCAAGACGAAAGTCATCTACCTTTCTCCTCAAGGTCGCAAGCTCGACCAGAAAGGAGTGGAAGAACTGGCAACGAATGAGAACTTGCTTCTGATTTGTGGTCGTTATGAAGGGGTAGATGAGCGCATCATTCAATCTGAAGTCGACGAAGAATGGTCGATTGGTGATTTTGTGATGACGGGTGGTGAGATACCAGCCATGACGTTAATCGACTCTGTCTCTCGGTTTGTTCCGGGTGTACTAGGGGATTTCGCGTCAGCAGAAGAAGACTCTTTTGCAAATGGCTTGTTAGATTGTCCTCACTATACGCGTCCAGAAGTATTGGATGACAAAGAGGTACCAGCTGTACTGATGTCAGGCAATCACAAGGACATTCGTCAATGGCGACTCAAGCAGTCGTTGGGCCGTACTTGGCTAAGAAGACCAGAGCTCCTGGAAAACCTAGCTCTGACTGACGAACAGGAACAATTACTTGCTGAGTTTGTTAATGAGCATAAAGCCATTAAAGAACATAACGCAAAGTAACCTAATTTATTTAGTATCAGTTTATTCTAGGAATTTAAAAAATGAGTAACATCATCAAAGCTCTTGAAGAAGAGCAAATGAAATCAGACCTACCTAAATTTGCACCAGGTGACACTGTTGTAGTTCAAGTTAAGGTAAAAGAAGGTGACCGTGAGCGTCTACAGGCTTTCGAAGGCGTTGTAATCGCAATCCGTAACCGTGGTCTACACTCTGCTTTCACTGTACGTAAGATCTCTAACGGTGAAGGTGTTGAGCGTACGTTCCAAACACACTCTCCAATCGTTGATAGCATCGAAGTTAAACGCCGTGGTGCAGTACGTCGTGCCAAGTTGTACTACCTACGTGAGCGTTCTGGTAAGTCTGCTCGTATCAAAGAGAAACTTGCTAAGAAGTAATGCTATAACTAGCGTTCTCATCTTAAACGGAGTCCTTTTAGGGCTCCGTTTTTTTATTTGTGTAATTAGCTTGCTCGTTTCTTTTCTCCCGACCTGCACTGTCGATGCTCATGCACTGACGTACACTCCACGCCTCTGCCTTGCTGTGAATAGATTCCTGATGCCGCTATGGCTCCTCGGAATGACAGGAAATGATGATCAAATATTACTGGGTACTGTGGTTAAAATTCGTCATTCTGGATAGCGACGAAGGAGCGTGATTCAGAATCTACTAGTCGAGCATGCAAGTGTTTAAGTTGTTAGCTTCATCCTTGCTATGCGTAGATTCCTGATGCCGCTATGGCTCCTCGGAATGACAGGAAATGATGGTCAAAGATTATAGAGTACCGTGGTTAAAATTCGTCATTCTGGACAGCGACGAAGGAGCGTGATTCAGAATCTACTAGTCGAGCATGCAAGTGTTTAAGTTGTTAGCTTCATCCTTACTGTGAGTAGATTCCTGATGTCGCTATGGCTCCTCGGAATGACGGAAAATGATGGTCAAAGATTATATAGCACCGAGGTTCAAATTCGTCATTCTGGACAGCGACGACGGAGCGTGATTCAGGTTCCCCAAGAAGGAACCTAGGGTATTCCTTTACCCTAGGTCTCAATTTAATACTGGTCTTCAGACCAGCCATCACTATCGGACATATCGGGTGCGCCTGGGATGGTGTTTTCTTCATCTGCCCATTCACCAAAATCAATCATTTGGCATTGTTTACTGCAGAAAGGGCGATGAGGACTTTGTTCTCCCCATTCTACGTCGGCGCCACATTGTGGGCATTGAACGATGGTAACTTTAGACATAGTTGAGCGTCCCATTACTAATTGGTGTTAAAGGGTAGTATACCTAAACGAATTAAAGATGGCTTATTCAACGCGCTATTGCTGCTACGAAATTTTATCAAATATAAGCGCAATAAAGCGTTGAATTTTAGATTATGGAGGCGAGGCGTAGTGTCGTCTTAGCTGCAAACAGCAAGTTCAAATTCAATATCTTGTGTGCATGCTTGACCGTTTTCAAACGACATGAACTTGATCGCAAAGCGGTTTTTATGGCCTGAAATCATAGGATACACGCCATATTCCATTGGGATGTGAAGTCTTAGAATGTTGGCTTCATCAGCGTCACTTTGGAAGAAACCTGCACGACCGATTTGAGCTTTGAAATGTCCGGTCTCTCTAGTGAGCTTTAACCATAACGAAAGCGCATCAGATAAGGGCTTTAAGCTTGCTTGCCACTGTTGTGCATCACGCTTTTTACGTTCAATAGGTAGATGAAGCCAGTAGTGTAATGCTGGCAGATCAAAACAGCATGAACCACCCGGTAGATTAAAGCGTTGACGGATAGAGCTTAGGAAGCGATCTTCTTTTAATGCTTGGCCAAAACGTTCAGCACCCATTAGTTGGCTATGAACGACATCTATCTCTTGTAGCAAGGTATTTAATGCGTCTTGATCGACACCATCAACATTGAGCCAATGGCGGTACGACAGCCGTTGCTTCTCAAGATCTTTAGCCAGTTCACTTTTCAGTTGGATTTGTTCGAAGATCTCAACCATATCGAATAACGCACGGAAAAACAGTTGATACTGATGATTTTCGCTAAACCCAGAGGCCAAGTGAGCCTGACGCAGCAGAGACTCCACTCTTAGATAAATACGAGTTTTCTCATTTAACGGATGTTCAAATTTGTGCGTGGTCATCGACATAAGCCTTTGTGAGTTTCGTTCCTATTTTCGCAGATTTTTCTTACACATGGCTAGGTACTTTTCGTGCAAATCTGTGATTTGAAGCAAAAGATCAGGGTCACTTGGATTATTCTTAACCACATCGTCTGCAAGCGCGAGCCTTTGCTCTCTTGATGCTTGAGAGGCAAGGATGGCGCGAACTTGCTCTTCACTCACATTGTCTCGTTTCATCGTGCGAGATATCTGTGTATTCGGTTCTACATCGACGACAAGAACGCGATCACACAAACTATCTAGCTTGTTTTCTACGAGCAACGGCACCACAAGTAACGCATACTCTGAAGTGACTTGCTGCAAATCTTCGATCATCTTTTCACGAATTATCGGGTGCAACAGTGCGTTGAGCCATGCTTTTTCATCTGAATTCGAAAAGATTTTTTCTCTCAGCTTTGCGCGATCTAAAGTTTGGTCTTCACGAACGATATCGTGACCAAAGTGTTCAATAATCGCGTTTAGGCCGTGAGTACCTGGCTCGACAACTTCTCTTGCGACAATGTCGGCATCGACGATATCGATTTTAAATTGTTGTTTGAACAGATTCGCGACGGTTGTTTTTCCACTAGCGATACCACCTGTTAAACCAATAACCAAAGCCATTTACACTCCTAGAACTGAAGTAAAGTACCAGTTTAAAATCTGGTCGCCCCAAATTAAGCTTATCCAACCAGCAATTGCTAAGTAAGGACCGAAAGGGAAAGCTTTTTCAATTCCCTGCTTTTGCAAGCGTAGTTGAATGATGCCAAATACGATGCCAACCACAGAAGAAAGTAGAATGATCATCGGCAGTGACTGCCAACCTAGCCAAGCTCCTAGTGCTGCTAGTAGTTTAAAATCACCATATCCCATTCCTTCTTTACCAGTAAGTAGTTTAAAGCCCCAGTAAACGGACCAGAGACATAGGTAACCAGCAATAGCACCAATGACAGAATCTTGTAGAGTAACAGGACTTATTTCGACTAATGCTAAGGCAATGCCAGCCCAAGTTAATGGTAATGTTAATTGGTCAGGTAACAACATAGTATCGAGATCGATAAATGTTGCGGCGATTAAGATAAAAGTAAAAAAGAGTAGGGCAACGGTAAAGTAACTAAAACCAAAGTAATAAGCTATAAAGCCTGAACAGAACGCGGTGAGCAGTTCAATCAGTGGATAGCGTGCACTAATGGTTGCCTGACAGTTGTGACATTTGCCTTTTAAAAGCAGCCAGCTAATCACAGGAATGTTGTCGCGAATACGTATCGGTGTTGCGCATTTCTGGCAGGAGGAGCGTGGGACGCTCAAGGTCAGCACTTCTTTAGGAGGTTCTATTTTGTATTCAGGAAATGACTCGGCACATTCGCGTCGCCATTCTAGTTCCATGATTTTAGGTAGTCGATAAATAACCACATTGAGGAAGCTACCCACGATCAGACCGAAGATGGTGGCAAACACAACGAATAGCCAAGGGTAGTATTGGAATACTTCCATATTTGTCTCTTGAGCGATGAGTGAAATCAGCAAGATGCTGTTTTAAAGGAGTTAACAGCTCATTCTAGCCCAATACACTCATTAAGTTAAAGATTGGCAAGTACATTGCTGTCACTAATCCGCCAACAACGATACCTAAAAATACGATAATTAGTGGCTCTAGAATTTTACTAAGGTTGTCGACGGTGTTGTCGACTTCAAACTCGTAGATCGTTGCAACTTTATTGAGCATATCGTCAAGTCGACCAGACTCTTCACCGATCATGACCATTTGTAACACTAATTCAGGGAACACATTACAGTTACGCATGGCAACATACATTGGCATACCTGCGGCGGTATCACGGTAAACTTCTTCTATGGCGAGTTGATAGTGTAAGTTTCCTGAGGTTTTTGATGTGGTTTTTAAACTGGTTAGAATTGGAATTCCCGCTGTAAAGCTCGTGGCGAGTGTTCGACTAAATTTGGCGATAGCGGCTTTTGATAATACGGGCCCGAGGACAGGAAATTTAAGCACAGAGCGATTGAGCATTAAGCGAAAAGAATCTGAACGCTTAGAGAGGATTCTCGCCGAGATGAATAAACTCATGGAGCCTAGTGCGATAAACGGACTCCAGTTTTGTGTCCAGGCGGAAAGATCTAATACTTGCCTGGTAAACCAAGGTAAATCAGCACCAAAACCAACAAACATTTTTTCAAACTCGGGAATGACTTTGGTGAGCATGATAAACGACACACCTAACGCGACTAGCACTACCATAGCTGGGTAAATCAGTGCTTTGATCACTTTCGCACGGAGTTGTTCATTTTTTTCTCGGTAGGTGGCTAAGCGCTCGAACACTTCTGCTAAGTTACCGGATTGCTCACCTGTGGCGATAAGATCGGTATAGAGTGGGTCAAAGTGTTCACTTGCAGTGCGCATGGCTTTTGACATGGGCGTCCCCGCTTCAACGGCGCGTGTCACGCTCATCAAAATGGATTTCATCTCTGCTTTTTTGTGATTCTCTGATACCAATTTTAAAGCCTGAACCAAGGGCACACCGGTTATCAACATCGTCGAAATTTGGCGGGTAAACACCGTGATGTCTCTGCCTTTTACGCGATGGCTGAGTTTAGTGAGAAACGAAATACTGCTTTTCTTTAACTTCTTGATCTTGATGTGCTGTGCGTCTAGACGCTCGCGTACTTCAATTTCTGTCATCGCGAGGGTTTGTCCAGACGTCTTTTTGCCAGAACTGTTGATGCCTTTCCAGCGGAAGTTTTTAAGTTGTGGTGTAGTGCTTTTCATGGATGTGACTGCTGATTAAAGGATTAAAAATAAAGTACGCGCTGTAGTTCACTAAAACTTGTGATTCCTTGTTTGAGTTTTTCTATGCCCGACATTTGTAACGTGCTCATACCATTTGCGATGGCGAGTTTTTCTAGTTCATGTACCGAGGCGCCTTTAATAAGCGCTTCGGAAAGAAATTCATCAAAGCGCATCACTTCATAAATCCCCGTTCGGCCGGAATAACCATGGGTACACTCATTGCATCCATCGGGATTGGCTTTAAAAATGTTGTCGCTTGCTTGAATTCCAAGATGTTGTAGCTGAACGGTAAGCTCTTGTGATTGTTTACAGTGCGAGCACAGTTTACGGGCTAAGCGCTGGGCAATAATCAAACTAAGAGATGAGGCCAAGTTAAAGCTTTCTACGCCCATGTTTGATAAACGAATAACCGTTTCAGCCGCAGAGTTGGTATGCAAGGTTGAAAGTACTAAGTGACCGGTTTGCGAGGCTTTGATGGCGATCTCCGCAGTGTCTAAGTCACGAATCTCACCGACCATTACCACATCCGGGTCTTGACGTAAGAAAGAGCGCAGGGCTTCGGCAAAACCAAAACCAATCTTAGGCTGAACTTGAACTTGGTTAATGCCCGATAAGTTAATTTCTACTGGGTCTTCTGCCGTAGAAATGTTGATTTCTGGTTTATTGAGGATACTCAGCCCGGTGTACAGAGAAACGGTTTTTCCGCTCCCGGTTGGACCTGTCATCAGAATCATGCCTTGTGGGCGACGCAGCGCATCCAAGTACAATTGTTTTTGTTGTTCGCTATAACCAAGCTTGTCGATATCCAATGACGCAGAGCTGCTGTCGAGCAGTCGTAGTACAATTTTCTCTCCAAATAGAGTAGGCAGCGTGGATACACGCATATCAATTGCGGTGTCTTGATTCAACTTGAGCTTAATACGCCCATCTTGTGGTAAACGTCGCTCTGCAATATCAAGCTTAGAGAGGATTTTGATACGAGCGGATAAGCGACGACTCAAGTGGCTTGGTGGCTGCTGTGTTTCAATTAAGATGCCATCACAGCGCAGGCGCACGCGGTACATCTTTTCATAAGGCTCAAAGTGGATATCGGATGCGCCTTTGCGCACAGCGTCCAATAGAATTTGGTTGATGTAACGGCTAACAGGAGACTCATCTTGGCTCAAGTCTTCAATGTTGTCGATTTCATCTGCGCCCACGTCAACCAGATTGGCTAACTCTTCTTGGTTGATCTCTTTTAACCCGGACTTCTCATGACTCAATGAACGACCATACAAGCGTCGAATTGCCGCGCTGAGTTGACTAAATTCCCCCAAGACCAATTCAACCTGTAAACCAGTGGCAAAGCGAAAATCATCTTCTGCTTGTTGGTTGGTGGGGTCGGCAACGGCGAGTAATAACGTTGAAGACGTACGCTGGAGTGGGAGTGCGTTATGCCGCGTGATTAATTCCCTAAGGCCAAGTTGCTGACAAAGCGAAGCATACTCGTACTGAGATAACTCGGGCTGATTTAAACCAAAGAGAGAACTTAAGTGCTCAGCGATCTCGCTTGATGTAAATAATCCAGAACTGAGTAAAGCTTCCGGCATTGAAATGCCAGAAGCTTTGACTTGCTCTATTAACGATTCTTCTTGGGAAAACGTTAGTAATCCGGCCTGGCGAAGAACTGTTGAGAGGTTTGTTAGCATGCCTTACAGATAGCCTGAACAACCGCCAGCATCAGTTGTAAATGACCATTCAATTAGACCAGCATTAGGCGAGGGGGAGTATACAAATGTGTCATCTGTTGCATCACCATCACAATCTACTGCAGGTGTCATAGTAATATCGCCATCTGTTATATCTGAGATTCTTCCCGCGATAGCTGGAACACCATTAGCTCCCGCATCACAGTTAGCCATTGCGCCAGTTTCTTGATAACACAAAGCAATTGCAGTTTTGTAAGAGGCAGACTCAGAAAGAGTCGCTACTACATTAGATTTGATTGTATAGTCTTTGTATGCAGGTATAGCAATTGCAGATAAAACACCAATAATTGCCACCACAATCATTAATTCAATCAGCGTAAAACCTTGCTGCTTCTTCTGTTTATTCGTTTTCATCTTCTTTCCTTAAGATAAATTTAGTTAATGCTTATGCATGGGACAGAAGAGTAAAAAGAGTAGAAACAAGTGGAAACTGGAAACGAAGTGGCTCTCGAGTGAGATAAAAATCTTTGCACTGTAGTTGCATATCACATACAAGGTTTTGCGAGTGGTGTTATTTTTTAAGCGGATAAAAATAAAGAGCCTTGTGGCTCTTTATTGCGGTTTTAAAAGCGTAACTCTATGAGATTAAGAGAGTTAGTATCGCTTGGTTCTCTGGAATTATTTGAAGCGCATCGAAAGATCCATCGCTTTTAGATGCTTAGTCAACGCGCCTACCGAAATGTAATCGACACCGGTTTCTGCGTATTCTGCGATGGTCTCTAGCGTAATGTTGCCGGAGTTCTCTAAAGCGGCACGACCTGCGTTAATCGCTACGGCTTCACGCATCATTTCTTTTGTGAAGTTATCGAGCATGATGATGTCGGCACCAACCTCTATCGCTTGTTTCAACTCTTCTAAGCTTTCCGTTTCTACTTCTACCGGTTTGCCTGGGTTAAGCTCTTTCGCTTTTTGGATGGCTTGAGTGATGCCACCACAAGCAATAATGTGATTTTCTTTAATAAGGTAAGCGTCGAACACACCGATGCGATGGTTAAAGCCACCACCGCAGGTCACGGCGTATTTTAGTGCGCTACGCAGACCAGGAATGGTTTTGCGTGTGTCTAGTAGACGGCACTCAGTATGCGCGATTTTTTCAGCGTACTCTGCGGTAACTGTTGCGCAGCCAGACAGCGTTTGGATGAAATTCATTGCGTTACGCTCACCAGTCAACAGGTCACGAGCAGGGCCTGTCAGCGTGCAAAGGGTTTGGTTAGGTTTGACTTTATCGCCGTCCTTTACGTGCCATTCAATGCTGACCTTGCCACCGAGCTGTTTAAAAACTTCATCAGCCCATGCTTGACCACAGAACACACCATGCTCACGAGTAATAATCGTTGCGGTATTAACCGCATCGGCAGGGATCAAAGATGCAGTAATGTCGTTATCTGCGTCGACACTGCCACCTAGATCTTCTTTTAAGGTATCAGCGACAGAGCGAGTGATCTCTAAAGGGAGTTGTTGTTTAAGGTATTCTAGGCGTTCTTGAATGTTGTGTGTGTTCTTCATCGCAAATCTTGTCTTGAAAGGGAGATGGCAACGAATGATACTCTCCGGTGTCAATAATTTCAGCAGTTAATTTGCAAAGTAGAGAGGTTGATATGCGCCCAATTATCGAGAATGGCTGGCTGACACAGGCAAAGCATGTTCCGTCACCATTTTTTGATGCTCGCTCTGATACAAACGACATCTCTCTGCTGGTGGTACACAACATCAGTTTGCCTCCTGGGCAGTTTGGTGGACCGTATATTGAGGACTTCTTCACTGGCAAGCTAGACCCAAATGCACATCCATTTTTTGAAGTTATTCACAAAATGGGCGTTTCTGCACATTGCTTGATTAAAAGAAACGGCGAGGTTGTTCAATTTGTTTCTTTTCTCGATAGAGCATGGCATGCCGGTCAATCCAGTTTCGCGGGCAGGGAGCGTTGTAATGACTATTCCATTGGTATCGAGCTTGAAGGGACAGAATTTACTGCCTACACAGAAGCGCAATATCAATCACTTGCAGAGATCACTGAGGTGATTATGCAGTCTTATCCTCAAATCACCCCGCCACGAATTACCGGTCATCAATATATTGCGCCCTTGAGAAAAAGCGATCCTGGTCTAAGCTTTGATTGGGTGAAATATAGACTGCTTATACAGCGTTGATTTGTAGCGAAAGTGTAAATTCAAAAAAGCGAAATAAATAAGGCATACGATCAGGTATGCCTTTTTTTGATACCAGAAATATTAATGATTGTTAAAAGTTAACTACATTTTTACGCTCGCACATGCCGTTTTGGTGAATAAATAGACTGATAATTTTGTCATTTTCTGTATTTCTTTTCCAAAACTGCTAGCACGTCGACTTCCCATTTGTATGCTTTATGTAATTGGTCATACCAATTCTATTGCTGTTTTAACAGTCGATTGTTATCAGAGTGTTGGAAGTAAGCTCGTTCTATGATTTAGGTCAATTTTCGGCTGGACAGTGGCGTTTTAATTATGTTAATTTCTGCACCAACTTAAAATTGGTATTACCAATTACCTGCAAGAGTAGAAGAACAATAAATTATGGCTTATCAAAGGATTCGTCAGCCAAAACTCTCTGATGTTATAGAACAAGAGTTAGAAAGGTTGATAGTGGAAGGAACATTGTCTCCGGGGCAACAACTGCCTCCAGAGCGTGAACTGGCAAAACAGTTCGATGTGTCTCGTCCTTCAGTCCGAGAAGCCATTCAACGTTTGGAAGCGAAGCGTTTGTTGACTCGTCGCCAAGGTGGCGGAACATTCGTAAGTGAGAATATCTGGAAGAGCTTTTCAGATCCCTTGTTGAATTTGTTGTCTAGTCATTCTGAAACCCAGCTTGATGTGCTTGAGTCTCGTCATGCGATGGAAGGAATTTCAGCCTACTTTGCAGCTTTACGTGGTACCGAAGAAGATTTTGCGCGTATTCAAGGTTGCCTTGAGCGCATTAGTCAAGAGCAAGCAAACAACGATATCGAAGCTGAATCTGCGGAAGTAATGCAATTTTTGATCGCTTTGACAGAGGCCGCGCACAACGTGGTTTTGTTGCACATTGTTCGAAGCTTAGCACCTTTGCTTGAGCAAAATATTCTACAAAATTTTAAATTACTACGTCGCCGCCCAGAAGCGGTCGAGAAAGTCAGTAAACACCGAGCCAATATCGTGGATGCGATTGTTTCTGGTCAGCCTGAAAAGGCGCGAGAAATGTCCCACTCGCACTTGGCTTACATCGAAGAAACATTGTTGGATTTGACTCGAGAAGAGTCTCGACGAGAGCGTTCTCTACGTCGAATTCAGCAGGGTAATGACTCGTAAGAGCGTTACTTAAATAAGTAGATCCAACCAACAGAAGGATAGATCGCCATGTCTGATATGAAGCATGACGTAGATGCACTGGAAACTCAAGAATGGCTACAAGCGCTTGAGTCAGTTGTACGTGAAGAAGGTCTAGAGCGTGCTCAATTCCTATTAGAGCAAGTTCTAGATAAAGCACGTCTAGACGGTGTTGATATGCCAACAGGTATCACAACTAACTACATCAACACGATTCCTGCAGACCAAGAACCAGCATACCCAGGTGACACAACACTTGAGCGTCGTATTCGCTCAATTATTCGTTGGAACGCTATCATGATCGTTCTACGTGCATCTAAGAAAGACCTAGAGCTAGGCGGCCACATGGCGTCTTTCCAGTCTTCTGCTGCGTTCTACGAGACATGTTTCAACCACTTCTTCCGTGCACCAAACGAGAAGGATGGTGGCGACCTAGTTTACTACCAAGGTCACATTTCACCAGGTATCTACTCACGTGCATTCGTTGAAGGTCGTCTAACTGAAGAGCAGCTAGACAACTTCCGTCAAGAAGTAGACGGCAAAGGTATTCCTTCATACCCGCACCCTAAACTGATGCCTGAATTCTGGCAGTTCCCGACAGTATCGATGGGCCTAGGTCCAATCGCTTCTATCTACCAAGCTCGTTTCCTTAAGTACCTAGAAGGCCGTGGTCTTAAAGATACTTCAGAACAGCGCGTTTACGCGTTCCTAGGTGACGGTGAGATGGATGAGCCAGAATCACGTGGTGCTATCTCTTTCGCTGCGCGTGAGAAACTAGACAACCTATGCTTCCTAATCAACTGTAACCTACAGCGTCTAGATGGCCCTGTAATGGGTAACGGTAAGATCATTCAAGAACTTGAAGGTCTGTTCAAAGGTGCTGGTTGGAACGTAGTGAAGGTAATCTGGGGTAACAACTGGGATTCACTACTAGCTAAAGATACGACTGGTAAGCTTCTACAGCTTATGAATGAAACGATCGACGGCGACTACCAAACATTCAAATCAAAAGATGGCGCGTACGTACGTGAGCACTTCTTTGGTAAGTACCCAGAGACAGCTGCACTTGTTGCTGACATGACTGATGACGAAATCTTCGCACTTAAGCGTGGTGGTCACGAGTCTTCTAAGCTATACGCGGCATACAAAAACGCGGCAGAAACTAAAGGTCGTCCAACAGTAATCCTAGCTAAGACTGTTAAAGGTTACGGCATGGGTGAAGCGGCTGAAGGTAAGAACATCGCGCACCAAGTTAAGAAGATGGATATGACTCACGTACTACACCTACGTGATCGTCTAGGCCTTCAAGACATCCTAACTGACGAAGCAGTGAAAGAACTTCCGTACCTTAAACTTGAAGAAGGTTCAAAAGAGTACGAATACCTACACGCTCGTCGTAAAGCGCTACACGGCTACACGCCACAGCGTCTACCAAAATTCACTCAAGAATTCATCGTTCCTGAGCTAGAAGAATTCAAGCCACTACTAGAAGAACAGAAGCGTGATATCTCTTCTACTATGGCATTCGTACGTGCGCTAAACGTTCTACTTAAGAACAAGAACATTGGTAAGAACATCGTTCCTATCATTGCTGACGAAGCACGTACATTCGGTATGGAAGGTCTGTTCCGTCAAATCGGTATCTACAACCCGCACGGCCAAACTTACACACCAGAAGACCGTGGCGTTGTTTCTTACTACAAAGAAGCGACTTCAGGTCAGGTTCTACAAGAAGGTATCAACGAGCTAGGTGCTATGTCTTCATGGGTTGCTGCTGCGACTTCATACTCGACAAACGACCTACCAATGATCCCGTTCTACATCTACTACTCAATGTTCGGCTTCCAACGTGTTGGCGACATGGCGTGGATGGCTGGTGACCAACAAGCACGTGGTTTCCTACTAGGTGCAACTGCGGGTCGTACAACGTTGAACGGTGAAGGTCTACAGCACGAAGACGGCCACTCGCACATTTTGGCGGGTACGGTTCCTAACTGTATTTCTTACGACCCAACATTCGCGTACGAAGTAGCAGTAATCATGCAAGACGGTATCCGTCGCATGTACGGTCCAGAACAAGAAAACGTGTTCTACTACCTAACGCTAATGAACGAAAACTACGCAATGCCAGCAATGCCAGAAGGCGCTGAAGAAGGCATCCGTAAAGGTATCTACAAGCTAGAAACTTACACGGGCGACAAAGCGAAAGTTCAGCTAATGAGCTCTGGTACTATCATGAATGAAGTACGTAAAGCAGCTCAAATCCTAAGCGAAGATTACGGTGTTGCTTCTGATGTTTACTCTGTAACGTCATTCAACGAACTAACTCGCGATGGCCAAGATGCAGAGCGTTTCAACATGCTTCACCCAGAAGCGGAAGCGAAAGTACCTTACATCCAAACAGTAATGGGTACTGAACCTGCTATCGCAGCAACTGACTACATGAAGAACTACGCAGAGCAGGTTCGTGCATACATTCCTGCTGAGTCTTTCAAAGTTCTTGGTACTGATGGCTTCGGTCGTTCAGACAGCCGTGAAAACCTACGTCGTCACTTCGAAGTGAACGCAGGTTACGTAGTAGTAGCAGCGCTAACTGAACTAGCGAAACGTGGCGAAGTTGAGAAATCTGTAGTTGCAGAAGCAATTAAGAAATTCGACATCGACACAGAGAAAACAAACCCGCTATACGCTTAATTAAGAAGGTAGATAAGAAATGGCAATCGAAATTAATGTACCAGACATCGGTGCGGATGAGGTTGAAGTTACTGAGATTCTTGTAAGCGTTGGCGACAAGGTTGAAGAAGAGCAGTCTCTGATCACAGTTGAAGGCGATAAAGCTTCTATGGAAGTTCCTGCTTCTCAAGCGGGTATCGTTAAAGAAATCAAAGTTGCAGAAGGCGACAAGGTTTCTACTGGTTCTCTAATCATGATTTTCGAAGCCGAGGGTGCAGCTGACGCTGCACCTGCTCCTGCGGCAGAAGCAGCTCCAGCAGCAGCTCCAGCTCCAGCAGCAGCGGCAGAACTAAAAGAAGTTCACGTACCAGACATCGGTGGTGATGAAGTAGAAGTTACTGAAATCATGGTTGCCGTTGGCGACAGCATCGAAGAAGAGCAATCTCTTCTAACTGTTGAAGGCGACAAAGCTTCTATGGAAGTTCCAGCGCCATTCGCAGGTACTCTAAAAGAGATCAAAGTTGCAGCAGGCGATAAAGTATCGACTGGCTCACTTATCATGGTATTCGAAACCGCAGGTTCCGGCGCTCCAGCAGCACCAGCGGCAGCTGAAGCTCCTGCGGCAGCAGCTCCAGCAGCGTCTGCGGCAAAAGAAGTGAACGTACCAGATATCGGCGGCGACGAAGTTGAAGTTACTGAGATCATGGTTGCGGTTGGCGACACAGTGGAAGAAGAGCAATCTCTAATCACTGTTGAAGGTGACAAAGCTTCTATGGAAGTTCCTGCACCATTCGCTGGCACAGTTAAAGAAATCAAGATTGCAGCTGGCGACAAAGTGTCTACTGGCTCACTAATCATGGTATTCGAAGTGGCGGGCGCAGCACCTGCTCCTGCAGCAGCTCCAGCTCCAGCTCAAGCGGCAGCACCTGCAGCTCCAGCTCCTAAAGCAGAAGCTCCAGCGGCAGCAGCTCCAGCAGCGACTGGCGATTTCAAAGAAAACGATGAGTACGCTCACGCGTCTCCAGTTGTTCGTCGTCTAGCGCGTGAATTTGGCGTTAATCTTTCTAAGGTTAAAGGTTCTGGTCGTAAGAGCCGTATCCTAAAAGAAGACGTTCAAGCTTACGTGAAAGATGCACTTAAGCGTCTTGAGTCTGGCGCAGGTGCAGCAGCATCTGGCAAAGGCGACGGCGCGGCTCTTGGTCTACTACCATGGCCAAAAGTGGACTTCAGCAAGTTTGGTGAGACAGAAGTTCAACCGCTATCTCGCATTAAGAAGATCTCTGGCGCAAACCTACACCGTAACTGGGTAATGATCCCGCACGTTACACAGTGGGATAACGCAGACATCACGGCTCTTGAAGCATTCCGTAAAGAGCAAAACGCGATTGAAGCGAAGAAAGACACTGGCATGAAGATCACACCACTTGTGTTCATCATGAAAGCGGTAGCTAAAGCGCTTGAAGCGTTCCCAGCGTTCAACTCTTCTCTATCAGAAGACGGTGAGAGCCTAATTCTGAAGAAATACGTGAATGTTGGTATCGCGGTAGATACACCAAACGGTCTAGTTGTTCCTGTATTTAAAGACGTGAACAAGAAAGGCATCTACGAGCTATCTGAAGAGCTAATGGCGGTTTCTAAGAAAGCACGCGCTGGTAAGCTAACTGCGGCTGACATGCAAGGTGGCTGTTTCACTATCTCTAGCCTAGGCGGTATCGGCGGTACAGCGTTTACTCCAATCGTAAACGCACCAGAAGTTGGTATCCTAGGTGTGTCTAAGTCAGAAATGAAACCGGTATGGAACGGTAAAGAGTTCGAACCGCGTCTACAACTTCCACTGTCTCTATCATACGACCACCGTGTGATCGATGGTGCTGAAGGTGCGCGCTTCATCACTTACCTAAACTCATGTCTATCTGACATTCGTCGTCTAGTTCTGTAATAGAAATTAGATGAATGAGAGGCGGCAACTTAGCCGCCTCTGCTAATCATAATTACCGACAATTTGGTTATCAGCCTTGCTTCGTTCAGGGTTTTCACAATCGAATTGTTGTCTAGCTCACAGGCTAAATTGATTTACTTTTCACACCATTAACATCTCTGTAAACTGTTAGCGGTCTGAAAATAACTGTTTAAAACAAATCTCTCTTAAACATAAAAAATCGATACCCACTCAGCCTGTTAGGGATAATGACTACAAGAGGTCAAAATGAGCAAAGAAATTAAAGCCCAAGTTGTTGTACTTGGTTCTGGTCCTGCTGGTTACTCCGCTGCATTCCGTTGTGCGGACTTAGGTCTTGAAACTGTACTAGTTGAACGTTACAGCACGCTTGGCGGTGTATGTCTGAACGTGGGTTGTATCCCATCTAAAGCACTGCTTCACGTTTCTAAAGTAATTGAAGAAGCGAAAGCGATGGCTGACCACGGCGTTGTGTTCGGTGAGCCTCAAACAGACATCAGCAAAATCCGCATCTGGAAAGAAAAAGTTGTTAACCAACTAACTGGCGGCCTAAGCGGTATGGCTAAGATGCGTAACGTAACAGTAGTTAACGGTTACGGTAAGTTCACTGGCCCTAACTCTATCCTTGTAGAAGGCGAAGGTGAGCCAACAGTTGTTAACTTTGACAACGCAATCGTTGCGGCTGGTTCTCGTCCAATCAAACTGCCATTTATCCCGCATGAAGACCCACGTATTTGGGACTCTACTGACGCTCTAGAACTAAAAGAAGTGCCAGAAAAACTGCTTATCATGGGCGGTGGTATCATCGGTCTAGAAATGGGTACGGTTTACCACTCTCTAGGTTCTAAAGTTGAAGTTGTTGAAATGTTTGACCAGGTAATTCCTGCAGCAGACAAAGATATCGTGAAAGTATTTACTAAGCGTATCAAAGACAAGTTCAAGCTAATGCTAGAAACGAAAGTAACAGCAGTTGAAGCAAAAGAAGACGGTATCTACGTTTCAATGGAAGGCAAGAAAGCGCCAGCTGAAGCTGAGCGTTACGATGCGGTTCTAGTTGCTATCGGTCGTGTACCAAATGGTAAGCTAATCGACGGTGAAAAAGCGGGTCTAGAAATTGACGAGCGTGGCTTCATCAACGTTGATAAGCAAATGCGTACTAACGTTCCTCACATCTTCGCGATCGGTGATATCGTTGGTCAACCAATGCTTGCTCACAAAGGTGTGCATGAAGGTCACGTAGCTGCTGAAGTTATCTCTGGTAAGAAGCACTACTTCGACCCTAAAGTTATCCCTTCAATTGCGTACACTGAGCCAGAAGTAGCTTGGGTTGGTAAGACTGAAAAAGAAGCGAAAGAAGAAGGCATCAAGTACGAAGTAGCAACATTCCCATGGGCAGCATCAGGTCGTGCAATCGCATCTGACTGTGCAGACGGTATGACTAAGCTAATCTTCGACAAAGAAACTCACCGCGTAATCGGTGGTGCTATCGTTGGTACTAACGGTGGTGAACTACTTGGTGAAATCGGCCTTGCAATTGAGATGGGCTGTGATGCAGAAGATATCGCTCTGACTATCCACGCTCACCCAACTCTACACGAGTCTGTAGGTCTAGCTGCTGAAGTATTTGAAGGTTCAATCACTGACCTGCCAAACAAAAAAGCAGTTAAGAAGAAGTAAGCTTTTTCTGACTGAATGATAGAAGCCGCTGCATTGCAGCGGTTTTTTTATGCTTGTTATATAGGAATATAAATGTGTGCTTAGCAGACAATAAAAAGCCCACCAAACGGTGGGCTGACATATATTACGAGCTAAGCTTTAGTGTTCACGGTTGTAAATGCAAAGCATATCTAAGTATGAATTCACTAGGTGTTTCAGCTCCGCTTCACCTTTAGCGCGGTTCGCTTGGACAAACAGTGAGTAACAAATACCGTGGAACAGGTTTGCCAAGTGTTCTGAATCGTGCTGGTCACACACTTCGCCACGTTCAATTGCTTTAATGAACATGTTTTGTACCAGCAACTGGTTAGTACGGTTAGTTGAAACAAACAATGGCCATACTTCGTCACGTGTTGACGCACTCCACTCGAACCATACTTTTAGCCAGTGACAGTCTTGGCTGACAAGCTCGATCATCGCATTCGTAATATTGGCGATGTTTTCACGTGCATGTAAGTCTAGGTCTATGTTATCCGATAGGAAGTTTGAAAACTGACGTACGACGTGATTGAGAACTTCATCCACCAAGTCTTCGCGTGTAGGGAAGTAGTTAAAAACAGTCGCCACAGAAACTTGAGCAATTTCTGCGATATCTGCGTGACCACCACGACCGATGCCGCGGCGCGCAAATACTTCCAATGCGATTTCCATTAGCTGTTGCTTACGCTTAATTGGAGAAAGCCTAGTTCTAGGTCTCTTTGCAATTGAGTCCATATCCATTTTCCTTGCCATTTGAGTTGATATTGGGGGTAACCCCCTAATTGATTATTTTAATAGTTGCTTAAAGCAGTGATGAGTGTAATGGTGCATATGCACAAGGTCAACATCTGTAGAACAATTTATATACAGTAATGTCATTATTATTGATAAATTTAGCTATGAACTTTATAAAACTAAGACCTTCTTCCAAGATTTTTTGGCAACAGGATGTGACTTTCAACCCAATGAACGTGGTGATACACTACACGCCGTAAGATTAGGTGATCGTTTGCGTGCGACTTACCTCAACCCACAAATTTAGATTGAGCACAGTATGAAACATACAATAGAAGTCATGATTTCTGAGCAAGAAGTTCAGGAGCGAGTTCGTGAATTAGGCAAACAAATTACAGAGCGTTATCAAGGTAGTGAAGATCTTGTGTTGGTAGGCTTATTGCGTGGCTCATTTGTATTTATGGCAGACTTGGCACGTGCTATCGAACTGACTCACCAAGTTGATTTTATGACTGCGTCAAGCTACGGCAATACGATGGAAAGCTCACGTGACGTTCGTATCTTGAAAGATTTGGATGATGACATCAAAGGTAAAGATATTCTGCTTGTTGAAGACATCATTGACACTGGTAACACACTAAATAAAATCCGTGAGATTCTTTCGCTACGTGAGCCGAAGTCTATCGCGATTTGTACGCTCCTAGATAAACCATCTCGTCGTGAAGTGAATGTTCCTGTGGATTGGATTGGTTTCGAAATCCCAGATGAGTTTGTCGTTGGTGTGGGTATTGATTACGCGCAGAAATACCGCCACTTACCATACATCGGTAAAGTTGTACCTCAAGAATAATCATTGAGAGCAGCATTAAAAATATAAAAAAACGCCCATCTAAGATGGGCGTTTTTTGTTCAACTTTTAGATATGACTTAGCGACAAAGCAGCTTGTTATCTGTATTTAGAATCGTCGAAAGAGCTTTCTGGTAAGACGCTTCTACGGTTTCCTTAGAGTTAGAACGAATGCCTAAGTACTCTAAGCGACCATCTTCAATTCCGTATACCACACCATGAATTTCAACATCTTGCCCACGCTCCCAAGCGTTTTGCAGGATGGTTGAGTTACCCAAGTTGTACACTTGCTCTGCAACATTAAGCTCGCCTAGTTTATCCGCTCGATCTTGTTGCGGCATTTGATCTAGGTAAGTGCGGTGTTTGAAATAGATATCTCTGATATGTAACAGCCAATTATTAATAAGACCTAGCTTAGGGTTATCAATGGCTGCGTTTACACCACCACATCCATAGTGCCCACAGACAATGATGTGTTTAACCTTAAGAACGTCTACAGCGTACTGGACGACCGATAGACAGTTGAGATCAGTATGGATAACTTGGTTTGCAACATTCCGATGAACAAAGAGTTCACCTGAGTATAGCCCGGTTAGTCGCTCGGCAGGAACGCGGCTATCAGAGCAGCCAATCCAAAGAAAATCAGGCTTTTGCCCCTCAGCGAGTTTTGCGAAGTATTCAGGTCGATCAGATTTGATCTCTTGAGACCATTTCGAATTGTTTTCAAATAACTGTTTTATTTCCGGCATTTTGCAAACTACTTCCCTTAAAAGACAAAATCGCTGCCGCTGTTTGTGTGCACATGCAAGCGATCAGTGTTGTAACTATACACAATGTTACAATTTCGATCTCGTTAAATATTCGTCAGATAGGACTCATCTGACTAGTTTTCATTAAGAAAAAAGTAAAATCTGGTGAAACTATTTGTGGTGTGAATTTAGCCTTAATCTATTTATGGTTTAAATTTTCGCCTAGCTCGTTAAAGTAGTGATATTTTACTTTTTAAAATTGAATGCAGGGAAAATCAGCAGTGTTCGGTAGTCGTTTTGAAGATATCAATTTCAAAGGGGATGTATTTGGCGGGGTAACCACGGCGATTATCTCTCTCCCTCTGGCGTTAGCGTTTGGTGTTGCATCCGGAGCCGGTGCTGAGGCCGGCCTTTGGGGGGCAATAATGGTCGGTTTGTTTGCCTCGTTATTTGGTGGTTCTAATACGTTAATATCAGAACCGACAGGGCCAATGACGGTAATCATGACCGCAGTATTAACCAGTATGATGGCGAAATACCCAGAAACGGGCATGGCTATGACTTTCACGATTGTCATGATGGCTGGCGCGTTCCAAATCCTATTGGGGACGTTAAAACTGGGTAAATACGTTACCTTGATGCCTTACAGCGTTATTTCCGGGTTTATGTCTGGCATTGGTGTGATTCTTATCATTCTACAGTTATCGCCTTTGATGGGGCATGCTGCGCCTTCAGGGGGAGTACTCGGAACGTTATCTGCTTTGCCGGAGACCATTTCTAACCTTAAGTTCAGTGAGTTGTTTTTGGGACTACTGACTTTGGGGATTCTTTTTTTCTTCCCTAAGCAATATCGTAAATACGTTCCTGCACAGCTCGTGGCATTGGTCGCGGTGACTTTATTGTCTGTGATTCTCTTTGATACAGAAGATATTCGTCGTATCGGTGAAATTCCTGCTGGGTTACCTTCTCTCGTCGCCCCTTATATTGACACAGATATGTTTGTCGAGATGGTCATTGATGCATTAGTGCTCGGCACATTAGGTTGTATTGATACTTTGTTAACGGCGGTTATCGGTGACTCATTAACTCGTAAAGAACACGACTCAGATAAAGAGCTGCGAGGTCAAGGGTTAGCTAACATGATCTCAGGCTTGTTTGGTGCGCTGCCGGGGGCGGGGGCTACCATGGGGACGGTAACGAATATCCAAGTTGGGGCTCGTTCGCCATTATCTGGTGTGATTCGTGCACTAATGTTGGCGTTGGTTGTACTGGTTGCTGGCGGATTAACAGAGCCAATCCCGATGGCTGTGTTAGCAGGCATTGCGGTGTATGTTGGCTTTAACATCCTAGACTGGAGCTTTATTCAGAGGGCACATAAGGTAAGCTTTTCCGGAATGGCGGTGATGTATGGCGTTATGTTGCTTACAGTATTCGTTGATCTTATCGTTGCGGTGGGTTTAGGCGTCTTTATCTCGAACATTATCATCATCGAGCGTTTGAGCCGAGAGCAGGCGCGACAAGTAAAAGCGATCAGCGACGCGGATGAAGATGATGTGCCGCTGACTGACAGCGAGCGTGGTTTGTTGGATCGTGCTAATGGTAAAGTGCTGTTCTTTTATCTTTCCGGTCCGATGATCTTTAGTGTTTCTAAAGCCATTTCACGTCAGCACTCTAGTATTTCGGACTATGACGTGATGATTCTCGATCTTACGGATGTACCAATGATTGATGTAACCGTCGGTTTGGCGTTAGAGAATGCGATTAAGGATGCTCTCGATGCCAATTGTGCCGTGTATTTATTATGCCCGAATGAGCGAACACGAGAACAGCTAGAGAAATTCCATGTGATTGACCTTGTCCCGGATGAAAATATGTACCAATTCCGTTACGAAGCATTGAATGCGGCGGCGGCACATGTTGAGGCAGACCAGTATCAGCGCATAACGGCGTAATCATTCTGACAGTTAAAAACGCAACAGTTTCCTGTTGCGTTTTTTTATGCTCTATTTTGTCTTACTTAAAGATAACCTTTACGAGGTAAGGGTTATATTTCCAATATTATCGAAAGGTTTATTTGTAATCATCGTTATTCAACGATAAACTGATGGACCTCCAGTACGATACCCAAGGCGATTTTGTAGTAAACCGCTGCTAAATATGAGTCGGTATTAGTAATCACAAACAAACGGCAATCAAGACCTTATGTACGCATTAGAAATTGAACAATTGCGCAAGACGTATGCAGGTGGCTTTGAGGCGTTAAAAGGTATAAGTCTCCAAGTGAAAAAGGGTGACTTCTACGCGCTTCTGGGTCCCAATGGTGCAGGAAAATCGACCACGATTGGCATCATTTCCTCCTTAGTGAATAAAACCTCCGGAACGACGAAAGTTTTCGGTTATGACATTGATACCGACCTCGAATTGGCCAAGCAGAATTTAGGCTTGGTGCCACAGGAGTTCAACTTCAACCAGTTTGAAACCGTTGAGCAAATTGTGATGCAGCAAGCTGGCTATTACGGTGTGTCTAAAGTATTAGCCAAAGAAAGAGCAGAAAAATACCTGAAAAAATTGGATTTATGGGAAAAACGCCAAGAGCGTGCTCGTAACCTATCCGGTGGGATGAAGCGTCGTTTAATGATCGCAAGAGCTTTGATGCACGAGCCGCAATTACTCATTTTAGATGAACCAACGGCTGGAGTGGATATTGAACTACGCCGCTCAATGTGGGGGTTTCTGAAAGAGATCAACCAAGAGCAAGGAATTACGATTATTTTAACGACACACTACCTAGAAGAAGCGGAGATGCTGTGTCGAAATATCGGCATTATTAATCGTGGTGAGCTGATTGAAAATACCACCATGAAGGCGTTACTAGGTAAGCTAAGCGTCGAGACATTTATCTTGGATATTGAGTCAGAAGTCGAGGTGCCTGAGCTTGAAGGTGTTAATCGACAAAGTATTGTTGATGGCTCTTTAGAGATAGAACTAGATAAGAGCCAAGGATTGAATTCGGTATTCAGTCAGTTAACAGAGCATGGCATTAAAGTTCTCTCAATGCGTAACAAAGCCAACCGACTTGAAGAGTTGTTTGTCAGCATTGTAAGAGAGGGGAGTAATTAAATGTACGGTTTATATTGGACGGCATTTCGCAGCTTGCTGAGCAAAGAAGTCACTCGTTTTACACGTATTTGGGTGCAAACCTTAGTGCCGCCAGCCATTACGATGACGTTGTACTTCATCATTTTCGGCAATCTTATTGGCTCTCGAATTGGTGAGATGAGCGGCTTTAGTTACATGGAGTACATTGTTCCAGGTTTGATCATGATGTCGGTGATCACTAACTCATACTCGAACGTGGCGTCGTCATTCTTTAGTGCAAAGCTACAGAAGAATATTGAAGAACTGCTGGTGGCACCGGTACCAAACTATGTGATTATTGCTGGCTATGTGATGGGCGGCGTGACTCGAGGTTTGTTGGTCGGTGCAATTGTTACTTGTGTGTCACTTTTGTTCGTTGATTTGCAAGTGGAGCACTGGGGCATTATTGTCGCGACTGTCTTCATGACGTCGGTTGTATTTGCTCTCGGTGGCTTGATCAATGCGGTTTACGCAAAAACGTTTGATGATATTTCGATCATCCCTACGTTTGTATTGACTCCTTTAACTTACTTGGGAGGAGTCTTTTATTCGATCAGTCTGCTGCCTGAATTTTGGCAAGGCGTTTCTAAGATCAACCCAATCGTCTACATGGTGAATGCGTTCCGCTACGGCTTTTTAGGTGTCTCGGATGTGGGCATTGTCACTTCATTTAGTGTACTTGCAGTGTTTGTTGTTGCACTGTATGTCATTGCGCATTATCTAGTAACCAAAGGGATTGGGCTAAGAAGCTAAGCCATTCTCATAAAGCAAAGAGCGGCGATTCACGCTGCTCTTTCGCGTGCATAACAATACATACCCATACAATTTTTCGGTTTTTATCATGGTAGGTTTCAATCATTTGTAATAAATGAGTGATCCTATGAATATTGTCCCGCCGCCGCCTTTCTCCTATCAGTTACTTAAGCCCAAATATTGGTCTGTATGGCTGGCATTTGGATCTTTAGCGATTCTTGTTAATGTACTGCCATACGTAGTATTGCGAATCTTAGGTAGAAGCATCGGCTGTATTGCGATGCATGTAATGAAGCGCCGACACAAGATCGCTCTGCGTAATCTCCAGCTGTGTTTCCCTGATTTTACGGATTGGCAATGTAAGGACGTAGTACGAAAAAACTTTCAATATACTGGAATGGCTATCATCGAAACCGGTATCGCTTGGTTTTGGCCAGATTGGCGGATACGTCGGATAACCTCTATTGTTGGAAAAGATCGTTTACTCGCTGAGGAAAAGAATGGACGTGGTGTGTTGGTGGTGTGCAGTCACCATTTAAACTTGGAGATAACCGCTCGTATTTTTAGCCAGTTTGCCCAAGGTTATGGCGTTTATCGCCCAAATTCGAATCCTGCTTATGAGTTTATTCAACATCGAGGTCGAACTCGTTTTGGACATCAAATGATTGATCGAAAAGACGTGAAATCAATGCTCAAAGTTCTGAAGAATGGTCATCGACTTTGGTATTTGCCCGACCATGATTATGGCGTTAGCCATTCTGTTTTTGCGCCGTTTTTTGCTGTTGAACAAGCGGCGAGTACCGTCGGGTCTAGTGTTCTCATTGATGCAACAAAGTGCGCGGTTATATCTGGCGTTACAGTGAGTAAAAATCACCATTACACGCTGTACATTGGAAAAGACATTAGCGAGCGTTTCGAGAGACGTAATGCGGTTAAAGCGGCAAGCATCTTGAACCAAGAGCTTGAGAAAATGATAAAACGTGATATTCCAGCGTGGATGTGGCTGCACAAGCGGTTTAAAACTCGCCCTGAAGGGTTAGATTGCGTCTATACGTAGAGTATAAAAAAGGTCGACTAAGAGTCGACCTTTTTACTTTTATGGCTCAGAGCTTACTCTGCGTTCTCTGAGTTTGTATTGTTAGATTCAGCTTCTTCCTTCGTTTCGACAACCATATCTACCGTTTGGTTATCGATAAGACGAGCTTTGCCTAGGAACGCAGACATCAGAATAACAGCTTGTGTCGTTTCTGGTGTGATCACTTGTAATGTACGAGCATCACGAATGAAGATCTCATCAGGGTGCAGACCTGCAGCTCGAAGTTGGTCGCTTGCATCTTCGATGATCGATGCGTAGTCATCGCGGCCACCGCGAATGGCACTACTGATCCAACGCATTGTACGAGCAAGTACAGGAGCACGTTGACGCTCGTCCAGCGTAAGCAAGCCATTGCGTGAACTCATTGCTAAACCGTCCATTTCACGTACGGTTGGTACACCGATGATTTCAATGTCCATTGCTAGGTCATCAACCATCTTGCGGATAACAGCGAGTTGTTGGAAGTCCTTCTCGCCGAAGCACGCGACATCCGGTTGTACGATGTTAAACAGCTTATTCACAATCGTCGTCACGCCACGGAAATGACCTGGTCGAGACGCGCCTTCGAGAATTGTTGATAGGCCAGGGACATCGACGAAGGTTTGCTTATCCAGACCTTCTGGGTAGATAACTTCTGGTGTTGGCGTAAATACCACATCGACCCCTTCAGAGGTTAACTTGCTTAAGTCTTCCTCTAGCGTGCGTGGGTAATTATTTAAATCGTCAGCACGATCAAACTGCATCGGATTAACAAAGATGCTTACGACAACGATATCAGCGTATTCGCGTGCTTTACGCACTAAAGTTAAGTGGCCTTCGTGAAGGTTGCCCATGGTAGGGACAAACGCCACTTTACGACCTTCACGTTTAAAGGTTTTAAGGTGTTCACGAACTGCTGAGATTTCCGCAAAAGTTTGCATGCATTTATCCTCTAGGCAATGGTATGAGCGTCGTCTGGGAATACACCGTTGGCTACATCTTCAATGTATTTAGTAACGGCTTTGCGCATATCACCTGTTTCAGCAAGAAAGTTTTTGGAGAATTTCGGCATGTAGTTGGCAGAAATACCAAACATATCATGCATTACGAGAATTTGACCATCTGTTACGTTACCTGCACCAATACCGATAACAGGAACGTCAAGCACTTGCGTAATACGTTCAGCAAGCTCAGCTGGTACGCATTCTAGTAAGACGATTTGAGCGCCTGCTTCTTGCAGCGCTAATGCGTCTTTTACCATGCGGTCTGCTTTTTCTTGATCGCGACCTTGGATTTTGTAACCACCAAAAATATTAACAGCTTGAGGAGTTAAACCAAGATGAGCACAAACTGGAACTGATCGTTCAGTGAGCATTTTCACCGTGTCGACAAGCCAGTCACCACCTTCAATTTTTACCATATTGGCACCAGCACGCATCAGTTTAGCCGCATTTTCGCAAGCTTGCTCTGGCGTGGTGTAGCTCATGAATGGCATGTCTGCCATCAACAAACAATTTGGGCTACCAGCACGTACGCAACGAGTATGGTAAGCGATATCATCGACCGTTACTGGCAGAGTATCGTTGTGACCTTGCAAAACCATACCTAGAGAATCACCAACAAGAAGTACTGGCATTTCTTGGCTTTCAAACAGTTGGGCAAAGCTCGCATCATAAGCGGTTGAAGTAGCAAATTTACGACCTTCTTGCTTCCACTTGATTAGGTCGTTGATGGTCATTTTTTTCATGGTTTTATCCTTACTAGGAGTTGGCTATGACTGCCAGATACTGAGGCCGTTTCTATCTACTTGTTCCAGTAGTTCAGAGACCTCGGTCCCATCAGGGAGTTGTAAACTTGGTGCAATTTCCGCAAGAGGGTAGAGTACGAATTCACGCTCTTTCATTCCATAATGAGGAACGATCAGCCTCTCGGAATTAATCACCTCATTGCCATAAAGCACAATGTCGAGGTCCAAGGTTCTTGGTCCCCAGCGTTCGTCTTTACGGACACGCCCTTGTTCTTGCTCTATAGCTTGTGTGCAATTGAGCAATTCAATAGGCGTCAAACTGGTGTTAATAGACACAACCGCATTGATGTAATCCGGTTGGTTTTGTGGCCCCATTGGCGTGCTGCTGTATAGCGAAGAAGCTTGAACAAACTCTGATTTAGGCAGCGTTTTTAATGCTTCAATCGCTTGCTTTGCTTGGCTGACAGGATCAGCCAAGTTACTGCCTACCGCAATGTACGCTGTAATCATGATTTGGGCTTACTCTTTTTCTTGCGATAAGTTTTACGGCGGCGCTGGCCTGTTTTCGGTGATTGACCGTCTAAGTCGGCAGCCATTGCTTGACGCATTTCTCGGCCTGCATTTTGAAAAGTTTCCCACCACTTGGCAAGCTTCTGAGTGTCACCACCTTCAATTTCACCGCGCATTTCAAGAAAATCAAAGCCAGCTCTAAATTTATTGAGCTCCATAAGACGGAATGCACGTTTACCGTTACGTCGTGGAAGACGAAGCTGTAACTGCCAAATCTCGCGAATGGTTGCGGTGTGGCGTCTTGGAATGGCAATTGTGCGAACTTGCTCGTCAAGAATGATGTTGCTCGCTTCCATAATGGCGTCGTAATGGCCTAAGTTGCGCTCTTCCATCAGTTCATCGGCTTTCGCACACAGTGGGTACCACAGCATTGCAGCAAACATAAATGCTGGATTGATGCGTTTCCCATCTTCGATGCGCATGTCGGTAGAATCTAGGACAAGATCCAACATCTGCTCAGTGTGAGAGGAGTAATCTTCTGTAAAGTGCGCTGCAATCGTCGGGAATAGTTGCTGGAATAGGTTGTACTCACGCAGTAGGTGGTAGGTTTCTAAGCCATGACCGGATTGCAATAATTTGAGTGACTCTTCAAAAAGACGCGCTGACGGAATGTCACCGAGCAACGGTGCCATGTGTTCGATTGGCGCTGCGGTGTCTTCTTCAATATCGAAGTCTAGTTTTACCGCGAAACGAACCGCACGCAGCATGCGCACAGGGTCTTCACGGTAGCGTGTTTCTGGATCACCAATCAGTCGAATTAGGCGATCTTCTAAATCTTCAATACCACGTGCGTAGTCGTGAATCGAGTAATCTGCGATGTTGTAGTACATCGAGTTAATCGTGAAATCACGGCGCTCAGCATCTTCATCGATGGTGCCGTAGACGTTGTCACGCAGCAGCATACCCTCTTTTGATTGCTGAGAAATGCTCTTATTCTTTTGCTCTTGGTGGTGACCACGGAATGTCGCAACCTCAATGATGTCTCGGCCAAACATAATATGAGCCAAGCGGAAGCGGCGACCAATCAAACGGCAGTTACGAAATAGCTGTTTGATCTGTTCCGGCGTTGCGTTGGTCGCAATGTCAAAATCTTTCGGTTTTTGTCCAAGCAGTAAGTCTCGAACCCCGCCACCCACAAGAAAAGCATCGAAACCAGCACCATTTAGGCGGTACAGTACCTTCAGCGCATTATCACTGATCTGCTTACGCGAAATGTTGTGCTCTTCACGAGTTATTACATTGAGAGCGAGCTCTGGAATTGTGGCAGGTTCGCTTGGTGTATAGTCGTTTGTATTCATGTGCATCTGGCAATAACTGGGTTTAATCCAATCTTGCTTTGGTTAGTTTTATACGCCTCTAGGGCCTAATTTGCGGCTAATGATAGCCTACACAATGCCATTTGAGAATCACGGTGTGATCTCGATCTCTGCTGGAAGCTGTTCCAACCGCCAGTTTTCGCAGCCCCAACGAAGAATATCTTCTATGTTGGCCGCCCTTACGGTTTCAGGTATCTCGAAACCTAAAAATGTCATGGCGCGCAATAGAGTAGGTTTTGGTGTATCTATATCAATAGCCGTCGCGTGATTTTGTTTCGACAATTTATTGCCGTTGTTGTCCATCGCCAATGGTAAATGCAAGTAGCTAACTTCAGGCTGACCAAGTATTTGGTACAGGCTAATTTGACGCCCTGTCGGCTCGATTAAGTCTGCACCTCGCACGACTTCTGTGACGCCTTGGTCGATGTCGTCCAATACTACCGCAAGATTATAAGCAAATAATCCATCTCGACGTTTAATAATGAAATCTTCATTAACGAGTTGCTCTGGAATCGTAATGGTTCCCTGCTTTTGGTCGAGGAAATGAGCGACAGGCTTGGTCATTTTTAGGCGAATCGCGCCGTCTTTCAAGTTTTTATCGCGGCAAGTGCCAGGATAAAAACCGCCATGCTCTTTAATTTGCTTACGAGTACATTGGCAATAATAGGCTTCTCCATTTTCGAGCCATTTGTTTATTTGAGCTTGGTAAAGGTCGTGACGTTCGCTCTGGTATACCACTTCTCCATCCCAATGCAGCTGATAGGCCTTGAGTGCCTCTAGGATAAGTTGCGCTGCACCTGGCATTTCTCTTGGTGGGTCTAAGTCCTCAATACGTACTAACCAAGCTCCGTTTTGTGCTTTCGCTTGAAAATAACTGCCAAGAGCGGCAATCAGTGAACCAAAATGCAGTGGACCAGAAGGAGATGGGGCGAATCGACCTACATAGCGTGTCATGCGTGTATCTCGAATTTAGTAAACAAATAGGGTGCGAAGATAGCCAAAACAAAAAGGGAGCCTGAGCTCCCTTCAACAATCATAATGCTGGGTGATTAACCTTGCATTTGCTTCTCTTTGATTTCTGCAAGTGTTTTACAGTCAATACAAAGGTCAGCGGTTGGACGTGCTTCAAGACGGCGAACGCCAATCTCTACGCCACAAGACTCACAGAAGCCAAAATCGTCTTCTTTGATTTTATCCAAAGTCTTTTCAATCTTCTTGATCAAACGGCGTTCGCGGTCACGGTTACGCAGTTCTAGGCTGAACTCTTCCTCTTGAGAGGCGCGGTCAACTGGATCTGGGAAGTTTGCTGCTTCGTCCTGCATGTGGTGAACAGTACGATCCACTTCAGCTCTTAGCTGGTCGCGCCAAGCTGTTAAGATTTTCGTAAAGTGTTCAACCTGCTCTGGTGACATGTACTCTTCACCAGGTTTTTCCTGATATGGCTCCACGCCGGCAATGGCTAGGATGCCTATCGTTTTCTTCTTTGATTCTGGCATACAGCATCTCCTACTTACACCTAGTCAACTGCTACGCAGTCAATTTAAGGCGGGTATCTATAGCAAAAAGAGGCGGTGCAAGCAAATACTGAATCGCAAAGTTATCGTCAATGTGAAGACGACATCATTTTTTCTCTTAATTGATAAAATCAATAGCGGAAATCAGCTTCATTCCAGTATCGCTCAGTTCAGCTTTGTAGCAGAGAACTTCCACTCCAGCGTCTTGTGCTTGTTTGAGTAATAGTGAATATTTCGCGTCTATATGGTGCGCCGCGGATACTTTTTCAATACCTGAATGTAAAACAGTGAATAAAAGTATGGCTCTACTTCCATTTTGTGCCATTTCTGTGAGCTCTCTCAGGTGTTTTTGTCCCCGAGTCGTGACCGCATCTGGGAAGTATCCTTGTCCAGTAGAGTCGGTCTCATCAAGAAGAGTGACGCTTTTCACTTCTATATAGCACTTTGGCTTGTCGTCTGCGCTGAGCAAGATATCAATTCGGCTATTTTCATTGCCGTATTTCACCTCAGTTTGAAGTGTGTCATAACCACAAAGCTCTGAAATGACATTATTTTCAATAGCCTCTACGGCTAATTGATTGGCGCGCGCGGTATTGATACAAATACGGTGGCCTTGTTCGGTTTCACTCAACTCCCAACTATTGGGGTATTTTCGTTTCGGGTTGTCGGAAGTAGAAAACCAAACCTTGTTTCCGGGCGTAGCACAACCCGTCATTGCACCTGTATTTGCGCAGTGGATTGTACGGATTTCACCAGTATCGAGCTCGATATCGGCAAGAAAGCGTTTATAACGTTTGAGTAGAGTGGCGGACTCTAAAGCGGGTGTGAAATGCATTTGCTTATTTAGACAAAAAATTTTTTATGTACAATGTTGCCACCATTACACCATAAGGTATTTCCTTTGTCACAATTGCCGATTGAAGCCGTGATGCCTGAGTTGCTGACGGCGGTCAAAAATCAACATCAAGTGATCTTAAAAGCGGCGCCTGGTGCCGGTAAGTCGACTTACTTCCCTTTGCAGTTACTCTTAAATCATTCGGTTGCTGGAAAAATCATCATGCTTGAGCCAAGACGACTCGCGGCGCGTAACATTGCCCGTTATCTTGCTGAGCAATTGGGAGAACAAGTTGGTCAACGCGTGGGTTATCGAGTTCGTGGCGAGGCAAAGGTAAGTTCTGCAACGCAGCTGGAGATCGTGACCGAAGGGATCATGACCAGGATGATCCAAACTGACCCTGAACTGGATGGGGTTGATCTACTGATCTTTGATGAGTTTCATGAACGCAGCATTCATGCCGATACCGCTTTGGCATTCAGTTTAGAAGTTCAAGAGGCATTGCGAGACGATCTCAAGCTGGTGGTAATGTCGGCAACGCTTGACCAACAAGCATTACAATCGTTGTTGCCGGAAGCCAGTTACATTGAATCTGAAGGGCGCAGCTTTGATGTGGCAATGCGCTACCAGCCGTTAGGTGTGAACGAGCATTTACCTACGAGTATGGCAAAAACAATAGAAAGTCTTATGAACAAAGAGTCTGGATCTTTGTTAGCTTTCCTACCGGGTGTTGGTGCCATAAAACAAGTTGAAGAGCGGTTGTCTCATTTAGCGGATGATATCGACGTATGCCCACTTTATGGTCAACTGAGTTTTGCAGATCAACAAAAAGCGATTACGCCAGCAGAACAAGGTAAGCGTAAAGTCGTTCTAGCGACCAACATTGCAGAAACTTCACTAACGATTGAAGGCATTCGCCTCGTCGTTGATTCTGGGTTAGAGCGTGTTGCCCGCTTTGATTTGAAAAACGGTTTAACACGCTTAGAGCAAACACGCATTGCACAGTCTTCAGCGATTCAGCGTGCAGGACGAGCGGGACGAATAGAAGAGGGCATTTGTGTTCGTCTTTATTCTGAAAGCCAGTTCAAGCAGCAACCGCTAGTTCCCCAACCCGAAATTTTGCATTCCGATTTGGCTAGTTTAGTTATGGAGCTTGCCTTTTGGGGAGCGAGTGATATCCACGATCTAAAGTGGCTTGATGTTCCCGCTAATGCGTCATTGGAACAAGCGAAGCAGCTATTGGTGTCATTGGGACTACTGACGGAAAAAGGGCAATTAACGTCCGAAGGAAAACAGGCGCATGAACTAGGCGTTGAGCCTCGTGCGGCTGCGATGCTAATTAAAGCGCAATCTTACAGTGATAAGATGTTAAATGCTGCTTTGGCGGCGGTCGCACTGATTGAAGAGCCAGAGAGGAGTGTTACCAATATCGCTCATAGCTTGCATCGTTGGCTTGTTGGTACTCATCCAAAAAAGTCGATGTTGTTCAAGCGTGCTCAATCTCTAGCGTACAAATTGGATACGGTATTTGACCTGAAAGGCGTGGATGAAGATGCATTACCGCTGGTGTTAAGTTTGGCATTTCCAGATCGCATTGCGCAGCAGCGCACAAATCAATTTGGGCGATTTACTTTGGCTAATGGTCATGGTGCAGAATGTCGTCAGGAAGACATGCTAGGTGGCTGTGAGTATTTGGTTGCCGTTGACTTAATGCGTTCTCATTCTAACTCAAGTCAAATTCATTCGGCATGTGAATTGGATGTCAATATATTGCGAACGACCTTTGATACGCTATTTTCGTCTGAAGAAGTAGTGGACTGGGATGAAAAAAGAGGCCGTCTAATAGCTGAGCGACAAACAAAACTCGGTCTGCTGGTCGTTGAACGCGAGCCGTTGCCAAGCCCGGGCAAAGAAAAAATGACACAAGCTTTACTCACGTATGTCCGCCGCCAGGGCTTACAGAGTCTAAACTGGACACCGGCAGCGGAGAGCTTGTTGGCTCGGATTCGTTGTGCGGTGGAATGGTTACCTGAGCAGTCATGGCCAGTGTTTGATGAAGCCAGTTTGCTGGATTCATTAGAGGAGTGGTTAGAACCATACATGACGTCTGTCAGCTCGGTTAAAGACCTGAGCAAGATAAACTTGGTCGAAGCGCTTAATGCTCTATTAGGTTGGCCACTCAATCAACAACTGGATGAATGGTTACCTGAGCATTACCAACTACCCACAGGTTCAAAGAAGCGTATCCGTTACCAATATGGCCACGAGCCGATATTATCGGTGCGTATGCAAGAAGTATTTGGGGAGAGTGGTTCCCCAACGGTGGCTCTTGGCCGCAAGCGTTTGGTGCTTGAACTGCTTTCACCGGCACAACGTCCATTGCAAGTCACGTCGGACTTGGCGGCTTTCTGGAACGGAAGCTACAAAGACGTTCAAAAAGAGATGAAAGGGCGCTACCCAAAACACGTTTGGCCAGATGATCCTGCCAATCATGTAGCAACAACGAAAACAAAAAGACAATTGAATAATGACTGACAGCAAGAAGCCTAGCGCGAAAAAAGCGCCAGCGAAGAAAAGTACAACCAATAAAGGAACCGCAAAACAGACTCGACGTACGCCGAGTAAAAAACCGACTAACGAGAAACGTTCGTGGTTGAAAGTTCTGTGGTCGTTTAGCTGGAAAGCTGGCGTTGCACTTGCCGCTGTTTTGCTGTTTGTTGGGATTTACTTAGATAGTGTGGTGAAAGAACGCTTTGAAGGCCAGCTGTTTGAGCTGCCAACGGTGGTTTATGCCCGTATCTTGAATCTAAGCCCTGGTGAGAATATCACCATCCAAGAACTGCGCAACGAGCTAGATGTGTTGAATTACCGTAAAGTGAGTCAACCTCGTTACCCAGGCGAATATTCCTCTTCTTCCACTCGGATTGAATTGATTCGCCGTCCATTCGAGTTTGCCGATGGTCCCGAGCCGGATCGTCACATTATGCTGCATTTCTCTGATTCCGGCTTGCAACGTATTCAGTCTTTAGAATCTCGAGGAGACCTTGGTTACTTGCGCCTAGAACCGAAGATGTTGGGCATGCTGGAGAAAGACCGTGATGAACAGCGTCTTTTCTTACGTCGTGATCAGTTCCCTGAAATTTTAGTGGATGCACTGCTTGCGACCGAAGACCGGGATTTTTATCAACATGACGGGGTGTCACCGCTGGCGATTGCACGTGCATTGGTTGCGAACATTAAGGCCGGTCGTACTGTTCAAGGTGGTAGTACGCTGACTCAGCAATTGGCAAAAAACCTGTTTTTGACTCGTGATAAAACACTGTGGCGTAAAGTTCGAGAAGCGTATATCGCGCTAATTTTGGATTACCGTTACAGCAAAGATCGTATCTTAGAAGCCTACCTCAACGAAGTGTACCTAGGTCAAAGTGGAGGTGAAGCGATCCACGGGTTTGGCTTGGCGTCGCGTTACTATTTTGGGCAGCCAATTCAGGAGTTGCGAATCGATCAATTGGCGATGTTAGTTGGGATGGTAAAAGGACCGTCTTACTACAACCCAATTCGTTACCCTGAGAGAACGAAAGAGCGTCGTGATCTCGTTCTGCGCCTGTTAATGCAGCAAAACATGTTGACTTCAGAGCAGTATGAACAAGCTGTAAGTCGTCCACTCGATACGCAAAGCAAGCCACGTATTGCGAGCCGTCAGCCAGCTTATTTCCAACAATTGAGCATTGAATTAAAAGAAAAAGTTGGGGAGCGATTTAAAGCAGAGACCGGACTGCGCGTGTTTACGTCTCTGGACCCAGTATCGCAAAGCAAAATGGAACAAGCTATCGCGAAAAAGATCCCAGAACTAGCTAAACGGGGTGGTAAAGAGTTAGAAGCCGCTGCTGTGGCCGTTGATCGCCATAGTGGTGAAATCCGTGCGATGGTTGGTGGTAAACGTGTCGGTTATGAAGGCTTTAACCGAGCGCTCAATGCCAGTCGTCCAATTGGTTCTTTAGTGAAACCAGCGATTTACTTAACGGCTCTAGAACAACCGGATAAATACAACCTAGGCACGACGCTACACGACACGCCGTTAAGTCTGAAGAGCAGTAAAGGTAACGTGTGGACGCCGCGCAACTACGATAGAAAATATCGTGGTGATGTGCCACTTTACATTGCTTTAGCGAAATCACTTAACGTACCAACCGTGCGCTTAGGTATGGCACTTGGCATTCCTGAAGTCTCCAATACTTTAGAGCGTTTGGGCGTGAACAAAGACGAAATTCGCCCAGTGCCTTCGATGTTTTTGGGTTCGTTTTCTTTGACGCCATTCGAAGTCGCACAGATGTATCAGACTCTGACGAATTCAGGTAAGCGTGCCAAACTGACCGCTCTGCGCTCAGTCATGGATATGGAAGGTAATGTGCTGTATCAATCCTTGCCTCGTTCATCAAGAGCCGTGGATGAACAAGCTGCATGGCTAACGACCTACGCGATGAAACAAGGGGTTGCTCAAGGCACTGGCCGCTTCTTACAAAGCCAGTTTGGTTGGGCTGCATTGGCAGGAAAAACGGGTACCAGTAATGACAACCGCGATAGTTGGTTTGTCGGTGTTGATGGTCGTGAGGTGACGACAATTTGGCTAGGCCGTGACGATAATAAACCCGTGAATCTAACAGGGTCGAGTGGTGCATTACGAGTGTACGCAGAGTACTTGAAGCAGCGTATTCCTGAGCGTTTAGAGCTCCCATGGCCAAGAGAAATCACCACATTAGGGTTCAAGCCTACATCTGATGGAGGTTTAGAAATGAACTGCCGTAGTGATTACAAACTGCCGGTTTGGGATAAAACCGGTCAGATAAAGCAACAGTGTGAGAAGAAATCAAACTGGTTAAATAGCATATTTGATTGGTAGCATCGCCAAATCAACAACATTAGCTTGTTTATCTGATTAATTCTTAGTACATATTAGGGCGTGTTAGTACAGTACTGCTAGCACGCCCTACTTGATCAGATATTCAATAAAGGAAGAAGTGAATGTTCAAAAAGCTGTTATCAAGCCCATCGGTTCGCAACTTTGCGCTTTGGGTTAGTACCTTTTTGATGATCACTCCTTCTGTTTCCCTCGCAAACTCTCTAACAAAAACGGATGACTTGGAACCTCGACCAAAGGTGGCGGTTGTGCTCGCTGGTGGCGGAGCGAAAGGGGCGGCACACATTGGGGTTTTAAAAGCATTGGAAGAAATGCAGATCCCTGTCGATATTGTGACCGGTACCAGTATGGGCGCCTATGTGGGTGGGCTCTATGCCACGGGGATGAGTGCTGATGAAATTGAGAGGTTTATCTACACCGTCGATTGGGGCAGCGGTTATCGAGATCGTGTTGACCGTAGCCAACGTCGAGTTCGTGACAAAGAGTATGAAGACCGCTATCAAATTAATACCGATCTCGGCTTAAGGTTCGGTGAGGTACGAGCACCAACGGGTGTGGTGCAAGGCCAGAACATGTTGCGAGTATTGCGTGAGACTACAGGGAACTTAGGGCGATTCGATTCTTTTGATGATCTTGCCATTCCTTATCGTTCTGTTGCGACAGATATTCTTGCTTTAGAAGAAGTCGTATTGGGCAATGGTTACCTTGTGGACGCCATGATGGCTAGCATGTCTGTACCAGGAGCGCTTCCTCCCTATAAGCTCAATGGCCATATGCTTGTTGATGGCGGCGTCGTCAATAACATGCCTGTCGATGTGGCTCGCGCCATGGGGGCTGATGTCGTTATTGCCGTCGATATTAGCACCGATTACAAAACCGAAGATGAATTTACGGGGCTGTTTACTGTCGCGGACCAACTCTCTAACTATCTCGTTCGTCGTAGTACACAACAGCAAGTGGACGAGCTTGAACCTCAAGATATCTATATTCGTCCCAATGTGGGCACCATGGAAACTGTCGAGTTCGACAAAATGCCTTGGGCTTTTCAAGCTGGGTACGATATTACCAAGCAGTTAAAAGACAAGCTGAAAGGGTTGCGCTTGTCCAATGCGGACTATCAAAAATACATCGATCGCAAACAAGAAGTTCGTAAAACTTTGATTTATGGTGATCAGCGTGTGGTTGATGACATAGTGATTGTTAATAACACGCACTACAGCGATGTGTTGTTGACGAATCGTATTGAATTAGAAACCGGACGTCGTATTTCAACGGCCGAAATTGAGAAAGCCGTTGAAAACCTCTACGCGTTAGATAGGTTCGAGCTCATCACTTATCACTTTGAAGAGGTGGATGGTGAGACATTGTTGGTTTTTGATGTTAACGAGAAGTCGTGGGGGCCTAATTATCTCAACTTCCGATTTTTTCTTGAAGATGACTTCGATACAGATAGCCAGTACGGCATAGGAATATCGACCAACTTTACCAATTTAAACTCTCATGGCGCGGAGTTGGCGTTCAACGTAGAAATGGGCACGGATAAGCTGATTGAAGCTGAGTTGTATTCCCCTGTTTTATCTAGCCAAGAACTTTTTGTATCGGGGCGAATTTCCTATGGTAGTGAGAGCCGAAACTTACCTTTAACAGAGCCTCAAGCACCAGATTTAGAGTCAGTAAATGACTTTTTTCCGGTCACTTACGATGATTTTACAACAGAGTTAGCGATAGGTATCCAACCCACATTGTGGCAAGAACTTCGATTTGGCGCTCGCTACTCAACCGGAGATATTGAGCTTTCTACTTTGGCTTCTGCTGGTAAATTGGATTTTGAACGTCGTGGCCTGTTTGCCAATTATCGCCTAGATACACTTGATGATTTCGCATTTCCGACTCGTGGGCTTTTAGTCGATCTCGAATATTTAGTGTCTCATGATCAAAGTCCTCAAGGCGTTAGCCTTTTAGAAACTGACAAAATTATTGAAGATACCGTTTATGAAATCTCTGCACGATTTAAAGGTGCAGTGAGTCATCAGCGTCATACTTTAGTCGGACATGCTGAATATAGTTTTGTAGAGAGTAAAAACTCATCTTTACCGCTTGATCCCAGAGAGTTGGGCGGCTTCTTAAGCCTATCGGGAATCCCAAGAAATAGCCTGATCGGACAGAACTTATTTTTCAGCAGTTTGGTGTACCGATATAAGTGGTTTGATAATGATTTCGGATTGTTTGAAGCTCCAGTCTACCTGGGCGCATCGGTCGAATATGGCGGTGTTTGGTCTGATAATGATCTGAAACTAAACGAAGCGCCGCTTTACAATGCTGGCTCCATCTTCTTTGGTGTTGACTCACCAATAGGACCAATAATGTTGGCATACGGTCGTACCGAGCAAGATTTGGATGCTGTGTATTTGATCGTAGGAACATCGTTTAATTAATCGGGTATGAGAAAGCAAAAACTTGGCATATTTGGTCAAAATTAGCAGAACTTTAGTCGTAAGTTGCTATGTTGGTCAAAATGATAAGATTTTAATTTAAGGTTAAATTTGCTATTATTTTGCCCACAGTTTGGCCTCTACGGCGCTGTTTCTCAATCATAATTGAATGAAAACAAGGGCAATGGAGAGCCAAGTTTCCAAGGATGTTCACTCCTTTACTTTAACAATAGTAATAATAGAGGAGGAACCGCAATGAGAGGAAAAAGTCGTGCTTGAAGCCTACCGTAAACACGTCGAAGAGCGTGCTGCTGAAGGAGTTGTTCCTAAACCGCTAGACGCAGAACAAGTTGCTGGACTTGTAGAACTTCTGAAAAATCCCCCGCAAGGTGAAGAAAAAGTCATTCTTGACCTACTTGAAAACCGTATCCCTCCAGGTGTTGATGAAGCTGCTTATGTAAAAGCGGGTTTCCTAACAGCAGTAGCAAAAGGTGAAGTTAAATCACCATTAGTGAGTCGTGAAAAAGCGGCTGAACTGCTAGGCACTATGCAAGGTGGTTACAACATCGAACCGCTAGTTGAGCTATTGGATGATGAAGCACTGGCAGAGATCGCAGTAAAAGCGCTGTCTCATACGCTGCTGATGTTTGATGCTTTCTATGACGTAGAAGAGAAAGCGAAAGCAGGCAATGCGCATGCACAGAAAGTACTTCAATCATGGGCTGATGCTGAGTGGTTCCTTTCTAAGCCTAAGCTTGAAGAAAAAGTCACTCTAACCGTATTTAAAGTAACAGGTGAAACGAACACGGATGACCTTTCACCTGCACCTGACGCTTGGTCTCGCCCTGATATCCCAGTACACGCACTGGCGATGCTTAAAAACGAGCGTGAAGGAATAAACCCTGATCGACCGGGTACTATTGGCCCGATCAAGCAAATTGAAGAGTTAAAAGACAAAGGCCATCAATTGGTTTACGTTGGTGATGTTGTTGGTACTGGCTCTTCACGTAAATCTGCAACCAACTCAGTGCTTTGGTTTATGGGTGATGATATCCCTTACGTTCCAAACAAACGAGCTGGTGGGTATGTGCTTGGTGGCAAAATTGCCCCTATCTTCTTTAACACAATGGAAGATGCTGGCGCACTACCAATCGAAGTTGACGTAACTAAGCTCAACATGGGCGATGTTATCGATGTTTACCCATATGAAGGTAAAGTTTGCAACCACGAAACTGGTGAGGTTCTAGCTGAGTTCTCGCTAAAAACAGAAGTACTGATTGATGAAGTTCGTGCTGGTGGTCGTATCCCATTGATCATCGGTCGTGGTTTGACAGACAAAGCGCGTCAATCGCTAGGTCTTGAGCCTTCGGACGTATTCCGCAAACCAGGTGAAATCGCAGATTCTGGCAAGGGTTACACGCTTGCACAGAAAATGGTTGGTAAAGCATGTGGCGTAGAAGGCATCCGTCCTGGAACCTACTGTGAGCCGAAAATGACGACAGTAGGTTCGCAAGATACTACTGGCCCTATGACTCGTGATGAACTTAAAGACTTGGCGTGTCTCGGCTTCTCTGCTGATCTTGTCATGCAGTCTTTCTGTCACACATCGGCTTATCCAAAACCAGTAGACGTTAACACTCACCATACACTTCCGGACTTTATTATGAACCGCGGTGGTGTATCTCTTCGTCCTGGTGACGGTATTATCCACTCATGGCTAAACCGTATGCTACTACCGGATACTGTCGGTACGGGTGGTGACTCACATACTCGTTTCCCTCTGGGTATTTCATTCCCAGCCGGCTCGGGCTTGGTTGCCTTTGCAGCTGCGACAGGCGTTATGCCGCTAGACATGCCAGAGTCAATCTTGGTTCGTTTTAAAGGTGAGATGCAACCGGGTATTACACTGCGTGATCTTGTTCATGCCATCCCTTACTACGCGATTCAGCAAGGTCTACTAACGGTAGAAAAAGCGGGCAAGATCAACGAATTTTCTGGCCGTATCCTTGAGATTGAAGGCTTAGAAACGCTAACGGTTGAGCAAGCATTTGAGCTTTCTGATGCATCTGCAGAGCGTTCGGCGGCAGGTTGTACTGTGAAATTGTCTCAAGAGTCGATCGAAGAGTACTTAAACTCTAACATCGTGATGCTGAAGTGGATGATCTCTGAAGGCTACGGTGATCGCCGTACTATCGAGCGCCGCATTACAGCAATGCAAGAGTGGCTAGCAAACCCTGAGCTGATGCAAGCAGATAAAGACGCTGAATACGCACATGTGATTGAAATCGATATGGCTGAAATCAATGAGCCAGTACTATGTGCACCGAATGACCCAGATGACGCTCGTTTGTTGTCTGAAGTACAAGGCACAGCGATTGATGAAGTGTTCATCGGTTCTTGTATGACGAACATCGGTCACTTCCGCGCAGCAGGTAAATTGCTTGATAAGTTCAATGGCCAGTTAGCAACGCGCCTTTGGGTAGCGCCACCAACAAAGATGGATAAAGACCAACTGATTGAAGAAGGCTACTACGGTATCTTCGGACGTGCAGGGGTTCGTATTGAAACGCCAGGGTGTTCACTTTGTATGGGTAACCAAGCACGTGTTGCAGATAAATCAACAGTAATGTCGACTTCAACGCGTAACTTCCCGAACCGTCTGGGTACTGGGGCGAATGTTTACCTATCGTCAGCTGAGCTAGCTGCAGTAGGTGCAATTCTAGGTAAGATTCCAACCAAAGAAGAATACCTAGAATACGCGAAGCAAATCGACGCTACGGCAACGGATACATACCGCTACTTGAACTTCCATAAAATGGATCAATACACCAAGAAAGCGGACGAAGTGATCTTCCAAGAACCGGCATAATCAGAAATGCACAATTCAAAAGCACCTCATATGAGGTGCTTTTTTTATGGGAGCAATTCGCTATACTCGCACCAAATTGATACGAAATAGGCAATCTCGGTGGAATTTGAATTCATTCGTAACACGTTGATGGGCGAGTACTACGTAAAATGTAGCATGGGACATGAGATTGTAGGGCGCTGGTTGCAAGAAGAAATTGGCAAAGATCCGATGAAGGTTGCACAGGTTGAAAAGCTAATTGAGCGGTCATTTTCAGCGCCTTCTCAGGAGCATAACCTAACAGGCACGGAAATTAGCTTGATGATTCAGGGCGACGAAGTTCTTGTACAAGAAAACGCATTAGCCCATGAATATGATGTCGAGATGGAAAGTGAGTTCGACTTCTACAATGCAGAAAGTACAGCAAGTTGTGGGATAGAGGATTTCATGGCACTTATCGAACAGTGGAAAGACTTTTTGAACATTTAATGCACAGTTTTGGGTAACTTCTCTGCCGTTGCTTTAAATTTGTGAAAAGGGCGCACCGATATGGTGCGCTCTTTTTGTTTATAGATATGTAAATTGAGGTTAGTTTTTATTATTCAATAACTTAAAAACTTGGCACGTAGATTGGATTATAAGAAGTGTTTCAGGATGAAAGCTTCGGAGATAACTCAATGAAAATAATCAATGCCATTATTAAGCCGTTTAAATTAGACGATGTACGAGAAGCATTGGCTGATGTCGGTATCGAAGGGATGACAGTATCAGAAGTTAAAGGGTTCGGTCGTCAAAAAGGTCACACGGAATTGTATCGCGGTGCAGAGTATCAAGTCGATTTTCTACCAAAGGTGAAAATTGAAATCGCGACTCACGCAGACAATGTAGATCGCGTTGTTGAAGCAATTACAAAAGCTGCGCAAACCGGAAAAATCGGCGACGGTAAAATTTTTGTTTACGATCTGAACCAAGCGGTGCGTATCCGAACTGGCGAAATGGACGCAGAAGCACTTTAAGAATTCAAAGGATTGGAGATACTTATTATGGAATTAACAACAACAGTAACCGAGTTACGTTACGCACTTGACACCTTTTTCTTCCTCATTTCCGGTGCGTTGGTAATGTGGATGGCAGCAGGCTTTGCGATGCTAGAGGCTGGCCTTGTGCGCTCTAAAAACACAACAGAAATTCTTACGAAGAACATCTGTTTGTACGCCATCGCATGTACGATGTTTCTGATTGTCGGTTATAACATCATGTATGTCGATAATGGAGAAGGAGGCTGGTTACCTTCATTTGGTACGTTAATTGGTACTCAAGGTGAAGGGGCCGACCACTCTTTAGAGTCTGACTTCTTCTTCCAAGTTGTCTTCGTTGCAACTGCCATGTCCGTCGTTTCTGGTGCGGTAGCTGAGCGCATGAAGCTTTGGTCTTTCTTGATTTTCTCAGCGATTTTAACTGCGTTTATCTATCCAATGGAAGGTTACTGGACATGGGGTGGAGGCTTCCTAGCAGAAGCTGGATTTAGTGACTTTGCGGGTTCTGGTATCGTACATATGGCAGGTGCTTCTGCTGCTCTTGCTGGTGTGTTACTGCTTGGCGCGCGTAAGGGTAAGTACGGTAAAAATGGTGAAATTTATCCGATTCCAGGTTCTAACATGCCTTTGGCAACGTTGGGTACTTTTATCCTTTGGTTTGGCTGGTTTGGATTTAACGGTGGCTCTCAGTTGATGGTTTCAGATTTTGAGAATGCTACAGCGGTAGGTCAGATCTTTCTAAACACTAACGCAGCAGCGGCTGCCGGTGCAATTGCGGCGCTATTCGTTTGTAAAACTACTTGGGGTAAAGCCGATTTAACGATGATCCTCAATGGCGCGCTAGCTGGCTTGGTTGCCATCACTGCAGACCCTCTATCGCCATCACCACTGTACGCGGTTGCGATTGGTGCGGTGTCGGGTGCACTAGTAGTATTCAGTATCATTGCTCTAGATAAACTTAAAATTGACGATCCAGTAGGTGCTATCTCAGTTCACGGTGTGTGTGGTTTCTTCGGCCTAATGGTAGTGCCACTGAGCAACGGTGATGCAACGTTTGGTGCACAGCTTTTAGGTGCCGTAGTTATCTTTGCTTGGGTATTTGGTGCTAGCCTAGTTGTGTGGGCAATCTTGAAAGCGACCGTTGGGATTCGCGTTACAGAAGATGAAGAAATGGAAGGTATGGACATGCATGATTGTGGTGTTGGTGCTTACCCAGAGTTTGTTACGGTGAAATAATCATTAGCTTGTAATAAATGGTTACACACTTAACACAATAAAACCTGCTCCGATGAGCAGGTTTTTTAATATTCGTCATTGTCTTCTTATTGAACATACATATAATAACGCAACTGATAAACGTTATCATTAGCATGGTAAAGGATTAAACAATGAAAAAACTGCTAACTCTTTCAGCACTAACTTGCGCTACTCTAGCTCCAACAGCAATGGCTGCTGAAGAAGTGAACGTCTACTCTTACCGTCAACCTTTCCTAGTTGAACCTATGTTCAATGAGTTCACTAAAGAAACTGGTATCAAAGTAAACGTAAAATTTGCTAAAAAAGGCTTAGCAGAAAAGCTAGCTCAAGAAGGTGAGTACAGCCCTGCTGACGTTATTCTTACGACAGACATCAGCCGTCTAGCTGAACTGACAAACAAAGGTTTAGTTCAGAAAGTCGATAGCAAAATCATTGAAGAAAACGTACCTGATCAATACCAAGATAAAGAGAATGAGTGGTTTGCTCTAACTCTACGTTCTCGTAGCGTTTATTCATCACGTGATCGCGTAGGTAAACTAGGCGCAGATTTCAACTACGCAGACTTAGCTAAGCCAGAGTTCAAAGGTAAAATTTGTACTCGTAGCGGTAAGCACCCGTACAACGTTTCTCTAGTTTCAGCAATGATTGCTCACAATGGCGAAGCAGAAACCAAAGAGTGGTTAGAAGGCGTGAAAGCAAACCTTGCTCGCAAACCACAAGGCAACGATCGTGCACAAGTTAAAGCGATCAAAGAAGGCCTATGTGATGTTTCTCTAGGTAACAGCTACTACCTAGGTAAAATGGTTAACGACAAAGAGCAAAAAGCTTGGGCTGATGCAGTTTACATCAACTTCCCTAACCAAGAGACTACAGGCACTCACGTGAATATCTCTGGTATGGCGATGGCTAAGTACTCTCCAAACAAAGACAATGCTGTGAAGCTAATGGAATTCCTAACGGGTGACAAAGCGCAGCAAATGTACGCAGAAGTTAACTACGAGTACCCAGTTAAAGAAGGCGTGAAGCGTTCTGAGCTTGTGGAATCTTGGGGTGACTTTAAAGCAGACAAGCTTTCTCTAGACGATATTGCAGCCAACCACGAAGCGGCAATTAAGCTATTAGATGAAGTGAAATTTGACCTTTAATTCCTTGTGGGGGTATAACAGTACCCCCATTTGATTAAAGGATATGAGATGTATTTGCAACAGCATTTGTATTTCATACAGCCTTGCAGTAATTAGGCGATGAAAGATAAACACTCTTTATGGAAAACCAGTAGTGGGGTAATAACTCTGCTACTGGTTTTGCCGATCTTAGCGATCTTCTACACCGCAATTGGTGAAACGGATGATTTGTTTGCTCATTTAATGGCAACGGTCATGCCGACTTATATTTTTAACACGGTTGCGCTAACTGTTGGCGTAATGGTGCTGTCCTTAATTCTTGGTATTCCAAGCGCTTGGATAATGGCCATGTGTAAACTGCCGACCGAAAAATGGTTGCAGTGGGCATTGGTGCTACCTCTTGCAATGCCAGGTTATATCATTGGTTATATTTTTACTGATTGGTTTGATTTTGCAGGCCCGATTCAGATCTTTTTGCGTGATGTAACCGGATGGGGACCTGGCGAGTATTGGTTCCCTGACATTCGTACGTTGCCTGGTGCGACCTTTGTGTTGGCTTTGGTGTTGTATCCTTACGTGTATTTATTGTGCCGGGCTGCGTTTATGGAGCAAAATGTATCTTTATTGCAAAGCGCGCGTTTGCTCAAGTGCTCTCCATGGGAAAGCTTTTGGCGCATCTCGATGCCGTTAGTAAGACCCTCTATCGCAGTAGGTTTATCATTGGTCGCAATGGAGACCATCGGTGACTTTGGTACGGTAAGTTACTTCGCGGTGAATACGTTAACCACAGCGGTCTACGATACTTGGTTGGGGTACTCTAATCTTAATGCGGCAGCCAAGATTTCTGCCATGATGCTCGTCATTGTAGTACTGCTTCTTAGTGCCGAACGATACAGCCGCCGTAAACAAAAGCTTTTTCAAAGCCAATTTAACAGTCACGAAGATTTTCGTTACGAGTTGACGGGCTGGAAAAAGTGGACCGCACTGGTTTGGTGTTGGGGCTTGGTTTCAGTCGCTTTTATTTTGCCGCTACTACAGCTGATTGATTATGCGATCACTTATTTTGCGCAGAGTTGGACCTCAGAGTTTCGTGAATACGCATGGAATAGCTTAGTTGTGTCTGTTATTGCTGCGATTATTGGTGTTGCTGTCGCACTGATCGTTAACTTTACCCATCGAGTCAGTGGTAAACGAGAAAGCTTGGCATTTATGCGTCTTTCTTCTATGGGCTATGCAGTACCAGGAACGGTACTAGCCATCGGTGTGATGGTCGCTGTGCTGTTTATGGATCATCGTGTCAACGATGTTGCTAAAGCCATGGAGTGGGGAAGGCCGGGACTTATCTTTTCTGGTTCCATGTTCGCACTAGTATTTGCCATGGTTGTGCGCTTTTCCGCGGTAGCGATTGGTAGTATCGAAAGTAATTTAAATAAAATTTCTCCGTCGTTAGATATGGCATCGCGCACTATGGGTTGTAAGCCCAATGCCATGCTGTGGCGCGTGCACTTTCCGCTGGTTAAGCGCGGTGCACTGATTGCGGCTTTATTAGTGTTTATCGAGTCGATGAAAGAGCTTAATGCGGCTTTGTTACTTCGTCCGTTTAACTTTGAAACACTAGCCACATACGTTTATAACTTCGCCTCGGATGAGCATTTAGAATTGGCCGCTTTGCCAGCGGTTCTGTTGGTTCTTGTTGGGTTGATCCCGCTTGTTGTTGTTAACCGTTCACTGGAGCAAAATCACTGATGAGCTGTGCATTATCAATTAAAAACCTAACGTGCCAATATGACGATCAAACTGTACTCGAATCATTGTCTCTTGAGGTAGAACAAGGGCAGATTGTCTGTTTGCTAGGAGCCAGTGGCTGTGGGAAAACAACACTATTAAAGGCCGTTGCGGGATTATTGCCGTTAACGTCAGGCGAAATGAGTCTAAATTGCGTCACAATTGATGATGGGGAAAACTGGTTGCCGCCAGAACAGCGTAATATCGGGATGATTTTCCAAGATTACGCACTTTTTCCTCACTTGACGGTGGAGCAAAACATTGCCTTTGGCTTAAAGCAGTGCTCGACAAAAGAGAAAAATGCCAAAGTTCAAGAGATGTTAGAACTCGTGCATCTTCAAGGTTATGGCGATCGTTATCCTCATCAATTGTCTGGTGGACAGCAGCAGCGTGTTGCGATTGCTCGCTCATTAGCTTACAGCCCAGACTTATTGTTACTTGATGAACCGTTTTCTAATATTGATACGCAAGTTCGCCATGAGTTGATAAGTGAGATCCGTAAGATTTTTAAGGCCCAAGGTGTGACTGCCATTTTTGTTACGCATAGCCGTGAAGAGGCTTTTGCTTTCGCCGATAAAATGGCAGTGATGAACAATGGAGTCATCGAGCAATATGGCACAGCATCTGAGCTTTACTACCAGCCTTCAAGTAAATTTGTCGCTGATTTCTTAGGTGGTGGCAGTTACCTTGCTGCTAAACGGGTTTCGAATTCAGAATATGAAACCCACTTGGGCGTGGTTGAAGCCACGGCTCAACAAGATATTCCAGTACAGGCGGAGTGCTCTTTACTGCTAAGACCGCAGCATGTGCAAATTCAATCCGATGAAGATAGTTCGGTAACCGTATTGGAACAGCATTTTATGGGTGATCACTGCCGTTATGTGATTAACGCGAATGGTGACCGTTTGTTAGCTACAGCTTCGCAAGCATTAAATATAGGTGAGTCCGTCGCGGTGAAAATTGAAACGCAAGGCGTCCTGGCATTTGCTTAACGCTCCTGAGTATCTTTTCTATCTCGTTTACGACTTCCCAACATACAATAAAAAAGCCCGGCTGTGGAGCCGGGCAAGTGCTCTTCTCCTGTTGATGAGCGCCTTTTCAGACAGCGTTGACTCTCATCATAGTGCTCGAAGCGGGCACAAGGTTCAGTTATAAAGACAAGAAGTCTTTAAACTGTTGAAGAACACGTTCCGCAGTGTCCTTATCTTGCATCTCTGCAAAAATTCGTAGCAGTGGCTCAGTGCCAGAGAAGCGAGCGATGATCCAACCGCCGTTCTTGAAGTAGACTTTCGCACCATCTTCATAGCTGACTTTTTCGATTTCAAACTCGAACTCAGGCAACTGCTTTTCAACATAAATCTTGTTGAACAGTACGTCTTTTTGCGCTGGTTTGAACTTGCAATCGCCTTCTGCCATGTAGGCATAGCCGTACTTGCCGTAGATTTCATCCAGCAACTCAGACAGCTTCTTGCCGGTTACTGAAATCATTTCTACCAATAGGCTTGATGCGAATACGCCGTCTTTACCTTTGATGTGGCCGCGAATGGTTAGGCCACCAGAGCTTTCCCCGCCAATCAGTGAGTCATCCGCTTCCATTTGGGAGCTGATGTGCTTAAAGCCTACAGGAACCTCAAAGCATTTCTCGCCATGATCTTCGGCGACTTTATCGAGAAGGTGGGTGGTTGCGATGTTACGTACCACGGAGCCTTTCCAGCCTTTGTATTCAAGTAGGTAGTAGTAAAGCAGCAGTAGCACTTCATTTGGATGAATGAAGTTACCTTTTTCGTCGATAATACCAAGACGGTCCGCATCGCCATCAGTACCGATGCCAATATCGTAACCTTGCTCTTTCACTAGGTGCATCAAACGGTAGAGTGTTGCAGCGCTTGGCGAAGGCATTAACCCACCGAAGTCTGGGTTTTTGCCATCGTTAATCACATCAACGTCACAGCGGCCGTTGATTAATACGGTTTGCAGTGCGTTTTTCGCGACACCAAACATTGGGTCGATCAAAACACGTAAATTCGCCTTCTTGATCGCTCCGATGTCGATAAAGTCGATGATTGAGTCAACGAATTCGTTCATCGGATTGATGATTTCAATCAGCTTATCTTCAACCGCTTGTTCAAAGTCGACGCTTTTTACATCTTGCGCAGTGAGCGCGTCTATTTGTGATTCGATTTTTTGGGTGATGATTTCATCTGCGTCACGACCACCTTCAATGAAGACTTTAATGCCGTTGTAATCGGCAGGGTTGTGTGATGCGGTAATACATGCCGAGTATGCGCAGCCCATTTCTTTCGCTTTAAACATTACGATAGGTGTTGGGACAAATTTGTCGATAAAGCTAACCATAATGCCGTTTGCTGCTAGAACTTCAGCGAACCAACGACCTGCTTTATCGGAAAGAAAACGACGGTCATAGCCAATCACAAAACCGCGATCAGCAACCGATTCGTTATTCGTGATGTTTGCAACTGCTTGGGCAACCAAGCGTACGTTATCTTTGGTGAACTCCTCACCAATAAATGCACGCCAACCGCCTGTACCAAATTTGATCATGATTCGATCCTCGATAAGAGCGGCATCCCACCGCGTCTTAAATCTTTGCTAGCGAACCGATGCACTTGTAAAACATAAATGCACCGGATAAATCAAAAGGGGAGAAGGACTCCCCCAAAAGATGATTAACCTAGAGTAACGATAACTTCGTTTACTGAACCTTCCGCTTGAACTGGTACAGATGCACCATTTACAGCTTCACCGTTCACGGTAATCGACTTAACGCCTTTGCTTACTGAGTCTGGGTTAACGACTTTGATGTTGTACGTTGCTCCTAGCCATTGGCGAGTCACTTCGAAACCAGGCCAGTTCGTTGGGATACATGGATCGATAGTTAGGCCATCGAAGCCTGTACGCACACCAAGAATAAAGTTGGTAACAGCGAAGTAAGCCCAGCCTGACGTACCTGTTAACCATGGGTGGTTTGCACGACCGTGGTCTTGGTGGTCACGACCCATGATGAACTGAACGTATGAGTATGGTTCTGCAATACGTTTTTCGATGATGTCGTTCTGGTTGTATGGGTTTAGCGCATCGTAGAACTTCATTGCACGATCACCACGACCCAGTTTCGCTTCAGCTACCCAAGCCCATGGGTTTGGATGCGAGAATATCGCACCGTTCTCTTTTACGCCTTGGTAAACACGAGTTACGAAGCCGATATCATCATTCGGTGTTGCAAAAGATGGTGAGTTTAGGTGGAGGCCGTATTCAGAGAATAGGTTCTCATCGACAGCGTCCATCGCTTTTTCGCCGCGCTCTTGAGATACCGCACCAGAAAGTACCGCAAGTGTGTTTGACTCTAGGTGTACACGACCTTCTTTTTGTTGCGCTGTACCGATCTTTTCGCCGTTTTTCGTTAGACCACGGATATACCAGCCGCCTTCTTCGTCCCAAAGGTGTGTTTCACACGCTTCACGCACGTTTGCTGCCATCTCGGTGTATTTTTCAACGTCGGCTTCCTTACCTAGGTATTTCGCTAGGTCGATGAACTCCTGCAGTGCCCAGAAATGTAGGAACGACACCATTGAAGATTCGCCGCCACCTAGGTTCAGACAGTCGTTCCAGTCTGCACGCAGACCTTTACAGATACCGGTTTGACCTACGTATTCAGCCGAGAAGTCTAGCGCGGCTTTCATGTGGTCATAAACCGTTGCATCGCCACCGTCGGCGTAAGGGATCACTTCGTCGAAGAAGCTGTGCTCACCGGTTTCCATCACGTACTTACAGATGGTTGGAACTAGCCATAGATGGTCATCGGAACAAGTGTCTTCGATGCCGTGAATTTTGTCTTCATCAGAAGGTGTTGGAACTACGGTTGGAGACTTCGATGGTTTAACATCCGCTTTTTCTGGATCAAACCAATCTGGATCGAATAGGTGTAGACCGTAGCCCGCTTTTACTTGGCCACGCAGTAGGTCAACGATACGTTTGCGCGTCATTGCTGGGTTAGCGTGAGGAACTGAGATTGCATCTTGCGCTGTATCGCGGTAACCAAGACCAGTACGGCCTCCCACCTCGATGAATGAAGCAAAGCGAGACCACACCACACACGTTTCCGCTTGGTATAACGTCCAAGCGTTGATCATGGTATCTAGACCTTCGTTTGGTGATTCCACTTGGAACTTGCCACAACGCTCATCCCAGTGTGCTTTGATACCCGCAAATGCGTTGTCGACTTCTGCAAGGTCTTGGTACTTAGCACGCAGACGCTCTCCGTTGCCTTTACCGATACCGAGAATGTAAGCAAAGCGAACTTCTTCACCCGGCTGAATAGTAAATTGCTTATGCAAAGAGCCACAGTGGTTGTAACAAGTTTGTGCGGTGTTAAAACACTTACCTTGTTCTACTGCTAGTGGGTTTGCTTCGTCGCGGTATAGACCTAGGAAGCTATCACGTTGACCGTCGTATGAATCTGGATCAAACGTTGACGCTAGGTAGTAGAAGCCTTCGAAATCGTTAGTGTTGTAGTACAGGTCGTACTCTATCACACCTTCGTTGTAAGCCGTACCAGCAGAGTAGAGAGACATCTGGTGGTTTTGGTTATCAGACTGAATGTGGCTGAATGAGAACTCAACAAATGAGAATGCACTGATCGTACGTGGTTTGTCAGAGGTGTTTTTAATCACTACATCCCAGATTTCAGCGTCTTCGCCTTTTGGCACGAACAGAGTTTTTGTTGCGGTAATACCGCTGTATTCACATTTGAACTTAGAGTAAGACAAGCCGTGACGAACTTCGTAGTTTGCTTCGTCTAGGCTCTTCGCAACTGGTTGCCAAGAGATTGACCAGTAATCACCTGTCTCATCATCACGCAAGTAAACGTAGTGTCCTGGGCGATCGAATGTCGCATTTGGACGGAATTTAGTAACACGGTTGTATTCTGGAGAGTTGTAGAACGAGTAGCCACCCGCGTTGTGCGAGATAACCGTACAGAACTTCTCAGTACCTAGGTAGTTGGTCCATGGTGCTGGTACGTCAGGGCGAGTGATGACGTATTCGCGATTCTCGTTATCGAAATAGCCGTATTTCATTTGTGTCTTTCCTTTTTACGAAGCTGCATCAGCAGCCAAAATTTAAAAACTCTTCAAGCGTGATGTTTCGACATCAGTTTTGTATTACTTCCACGGTTTACGGTAATTCACTCCCTGCAAATCAAGCAGAGGTAGATGGCCTTTCAAGCGTGATAAATAGTCGGTCCAATCTCGGTGTTGTTTGTCTGTCCAACATGCTTCTGCCATTGCAGTTAAACGAGGGAAGATCATGTAGTCCATGCGAGGTTGGTTATTGATAATTTCGCACCATAATGCTGTTTGAATGCCCCAAATGCGCTTACGTATTGGGTCGTCAGCAGGCACTTCAGCGAGCGGTTCGTAGTTGTAAGCTTTTTCTAGTGGCAGTGGGTTTGCCCAGTCCACGCCCGGTTCTTCAGGTGCGTAGTCTTGGGTCATATCTAGGTAAGTGGTTTGTGCTGGTTGCAGCACCACATCAAAGCCTTGGCGAGCACAGTTCAATGCCGCTTCTTCGCTTAGCCATGAGTAGATCACCGTATCTTTACTGACTTTGTCGCCGTGTTGAGCTTCTTCCCAGCCCAGCATGCGTTTGCCCAATTTACGAAGTTTGTCTTCGGCATAACGCAAGAAGTGTCCTTGCAAATCTTTGTAGTCGCTGTAACCCAGTTGTTCCATTAGTGCTTGGCATGCTGGGCTTTTTGACCATACGCCGTTAGGTACTTCGTCGGCACCAATATGAACGTAAGGCGCAGGAAAAAGCGCAGAGACCTCTTCTAGCACTTTGTCGATAAATTCATAACTCCCCGGCAGAGCAGGGTTAATGACGTTGTCGTTGTAATGCTGAATACTGCGGTATTCGGTGGTATCTTCCGCTTCTACCAATAGGTGTGGTAACGACTTGATGGCGGCTCGGCAATGACCAGGTACATCAATTTCAGGAATGATGGTGATGCCGCGTTGCGATGCAAATTCGATAACGTCTTTGATGTCTTCTTGTGTGTAGAAGCCGCCGTAACGTTCATCAAAGTGCGTGTACTGTGGTTCATTGATCTCATCCAATCCGCGCCAAGCACCAATATCGGTCAGTTGAGGCAGTGATTTGATTTCAATTCGCCAACCCTCATCGTCGGTAAGATGCCAATGGAACGTATTGAACTTGTAATGAGCCAGTTGGTTGATCAAGCGTTTGACTTGCTCAACGGAGTGAAAATGACGAGCACAATCCAGCATCATACCGCGGTAACGAAAACGTGGCCTGTCCTTGATTGAACAGCAAACTACTTCCATTGAGTTAGGTTGATCGCCAACTTTGATTAGTTGTAATAACGTTGCACAAGCATGGGTAAAACCAGACGAAGATCCTGCTTCAATTTTGATTGACTCTTCGGCTACTTTCAGTTTGTAAGCGCCTTCATCCAAGGTTGGGTTGCCTTTGAAGATGATCTGACTGCCATTGTCTGATGCGAACTCAAATTGGTGAATGCGCTTAAGCTCTTCAAGTAGCCATTCTTTAGCTGAATTGGCCAGGCTTGAATAAACCGCGACGCCAGCATGATGATCAAAGCTAAAATAGTGATCGCTGACCTCAATATGGTTTGGTTTTGGCAGCAAGGGCTGTGCATGGGTTAAACTTGCCGGAATCTCACTGCGTTCACGGTATGGTGAAGCTAATACGATAGGCGTGACATCCACTTGTGCGCGCTGTGGGTTTCCATCAACGACAAAGTTGATCATCGCTTCGTTAAAGCCATCCGAGTAATAACGGAATGGGTTCGAACCAATACTGAATTCACAGTAATAGTGATGGTTGGCAGCCAGTACCACCCCTTCTGGTTCAAGTGTGCAAAAACTACCAATTTGAGTCAGTTGACCATTTGAAACGCTGTCTGGAAGAATGTAACGATCGAAAGCGAAAGTTAAGCTCCAGCTGTTCAGGTCTTGGTCGCTCAAGTTATGAAAGGTAAGGCCAAAGCGGCAGTTTTGTTTCTGCTCAGAAAGGACTACGAGATCAACACGATATTCCATATCTACTCCTACGCCGCACTGAGCGAGTAAAGGTTATGTTCTGGTTTGCCAGCAAACATAATTGCGCCTTCAATCGCGTCAAACTGTGGCTCAACAACCCATTGCTGAACTGGTGGTGAAAGCCAACGTACAATGCGTTCAGCTATGCTGCCCATTAAACAAATACGTGTTGCGCCGCGCTTGTTTAATGCCACGAGAAACATTTCTATATCCGCTGCGGTTTGCTTCAGCATTTCAATGGCCAGTGCATCGCCTTGTTCCGCATGTTGGAAAATAGCCGGAGAAAACTGCCCATAATCACGAGGAAGCGCCTGTTTTGACCACGCCACCACGTTGTCTACCTCATTTTCGAAATGCGTCATAACATGTTGTGCTAGGGGCGTTTTTTCTCTGATGCCATCTTCAGCTAACAAAACTTGCTGAACTAGACGTAGCCCCATCACTGCGCCGCCACCTTGATCCGAAATAGGGAACTCACGACCACCGACAACGTGTTGCTCCAATCCGTTAAGGTAGATGCCACAAGAACCGGTTCCCGCAATCATGATTGCGCCATCTTCGCCATTGTGCGCACCAACGCACGCACCGTAAGCATCGGTATTCAGAGTTATACTGGCAAATGGATGAGGAAGAGACATGAAGGCTTGCCAAGATGCTTTGTGCTCTGCGCCAGCAAGGGCTAAGCCGACGTGCATCGACGCGAAATCTTGTTGTGTCAGACCGCCTTGCTCGGTAGCCGAAGTGATGGATTCAAGAATCGAAGCCATTGCTATTTCAGCACCTAGCATGATGTTGGCACTGCCGCTTTTGGCCTCGCCAAGAAAATTACCTTGTGAATCTTTAATCCTGGCTCGACATGACGTGCCGCCACCATCGATACCGACAAAATACATTCCCATGATTATTCTTCCTTCATATTTTTAGAGGTTGCCAACTGAGAAACATGCTGAGCTTGACTGATTATCGCGAGTAAGTACCAAGCGCCATGCGGGATCCATTGTTCGCCCCAGCGCCAGTTTTGTAACACGTCTTCTTTTTGCGCTGGTGGATTAAATGCAATGTCTTCCTCGTCTTCAAAGCCGCCAGTGATTCCGTTACACACGCCACCTTTTGCGTTGAAGAAACCATATTGAGGGAGGTAATCAGGGTTGTTACGACCATGGCCATCTAGCATGCACATGTCGTATGGGTTTAAGCCTACAATCCAGTTCAATGCATCTTGAGCAAACACAGAAAGTTGTTGCTGTACTTCTTGCGACGCTATATGCGGTTGAGCAAGGTACGCCATGGTCGCGAGTGAGCCCAGTCGAGCATTCTCGCCTTGCCACCAATAGCCGGATTCATTGTTGTGTGCTACAAAAAATGCCTCGCGTTTTGACTCATTTACGCCTTTAACATATTGGCGAGGGTAACCGAATGGGTTGATCACTTTATTCGATATTGTGATCTCAAACTCACACGCTAGGTTGACGATACGTTTTACCGATTCCGCTCGTGCTGAGTCGTCTTCAATTGATAGATATTCGCATAGGGCAATAACTGGTAGACCAGCTTCGGCTGCGTGAAAATATGGACGGCTGCCGTCTTGGTTTGCTGACCAAAAGTGTTGAATCTGCTCGTCGCTCATTTGGCGTGCAACTAAACGTTGCGCCCACAAACGGCTCTCTTCCAAGTAGCGAGTTTCTTTGGTTGCTTTAAACAGTTCTACACAAGCCAGTAGCGCACAGTATTCGTCGATAATGTTTTCTTCCCCATCATTGAGGTACTGCGTATTGTGCTCTTTTAAGTGCCAGTAACCATTTTCGGCAGCGTTGCGGTATTTTTGTTGATCGTATTCACCGTGAACACTTAAACGCGACGCTGCCGCTAGCGCTGCAATGGCGACACCGCCACCTTGTCGAAAGCCTGCTTGATAGTCGTCAAATTTGTGACCAAGTTGAGTTTCGTACGCGCAAATCTCGCGTTGCGCAGTATCTTTGCTCCACTTGTCAAAGACCGTCATGTAGAAAAAGCCTTTTTCGTTTTGCATACGCACAAGAAAGTCTGCACCGAACAGGGCTTCTTCAATCAGACGTGTACGTGTGAAAGCTGCAATGTCTTCGCTTCCTTCAAGCAATGAAACCCCTTTTAGGATGTTCCAAACCACCATTGGGGTTTGTTGAGGATTCAAATAATTCGCGTATGAAAGGTGACTTAAATACTTGCTAACGTCTCCTGATGCGTCGTACCAGCCGCCGTGTACATCAACCTTTTTATTGGAGTTTAGTACTGGAAGTTGTCGATCTTGTTGATCGAAGATCCCGCCGCAACGTTGCGATTTGAAGTAGTGGATCACATCTGACAAAGTTTGATCCAACAGAATGTGTTCGCCAACGATGAAAGAGGAAGAGCGCGTATCTTCTACTTGCAAGAAATAGTCACCTGACGTTGTGAAAGAGGAAAAGTCGATGAGGTAGAAATAGCCCTGATGCCAGTTCGCCACTTTACCTTGTTCTTCAACCGCAAAAGTTGCCACGGTTTGCTCGCTAGTGGCACAAATCAATTGAGCAGTGTAAGAAGACAAGTGTGGTTGTTCGGTCTGGATAATGGCTTTCTTTGGGCCCAGACGTTCATAACCAATGTGGTTAGTCAGTAGCAGCATTCAATGTCTCCGGGAAACGATAAAAACAGGAATGGGCCAGGCTGAACCTGACCCTCGTTATGATTAATCTTCAAATAAGTAACAGCGGACAAAGTGGTTGTCGGACAGTTGAGTGACGCCCGGTAGTCGTTCGCGACATTTGTCGGTAGCGTGTACACAACGTCCAGCAAATGGACAGCCGACAGATTCTGGTGTCCAAAGTGGGATTTCCCCTTTGTTGCCTTTCAGTTTCTCGTGAATAGACTTCGATGGATCTGGAACCGCAGATACCAACAGTTGCGTATATGGGTGTTGAGGATCGTGAATGATTTCTTCAGTATCGCCCCATTCAACCATGTGACCTACGTACATGACCGCGAGATCTTCAGCAATGTAACGCGCTGTTGCGATGTCGTGAGTGATGTAAAGCAGAGACATTTGTTTCTCGAACTTCATCTCTTCCATCAAGTTCAGAACACCGGCACGGATTGATACATCGAGCATCGATGTTGGCTCATCCGCCAATACCACTTCTGCACCAACTGCGATGTTACGAGCTAGGTTTACACGTTGACGCTGACCGCCAGATAGCTGGTGCGGGAACTTTTGCGCCGTTTCTTTTGGTGGAATAAGACCAACTTGTTCAAGTAGGTCGTACACACGCTCTTCCAGTTCTTTCTTGTTGCCCGGTGCTACTTTCTTATGAATCAGCAGCGGGCGCGCAATATGGTGGAAGATATTGTGCGTTGGGTTTAGCGAGCCAAACGGGTCTTGCCACACCATTTGTACACCTTCACGGTAGGTCATTAAATCGTGACGAGAGGTGATATCTTGGATATCACGACCTTTGTATTCAATGATGCCATCGGTTGGTGCGTACATTTTTGCAATCATTTTTGCAGTAGTAGACTTACCTGAACCAGATTCACCTACCACTGACAAGCCGCGGCTCTTGTACATTTTGAAAGAGACGTCGTTGATTGCGCGCATCTTAGATTGTTTGATTGAGTTACTGTTTAAAGGGAAGTCCTTAACGACATTTTTACCCTCAATCAGCAGTTCGCCGAATTGTTTGCTCATAATTCTCTCCAGTGTAATTTTTGTTCTTAGCTAGCGTTTTTTTGTTGTTAAACCTTAGCTTGAGCAATGGTGTCGCCGTACAAATGGCAATTTGAGAGGCGACCTGGTTCAATTTGACGTAATTGGGTTGGTACACGTGTACATGCTTCATGTACGCGGTCGCAACGAGCTTGGAAGCGGCAGCCCTGTGGTACTTCTAGCAAGTTCAAAGGGTTACCTGGAATACCAGTCAATTTGGTCTTTGGTCCAGTTAGTGGAGGGAAAGAGCTACCCAAACCTTTGGTGTAAGGGTGGTAAGGACTTTCCAGTATTTGCTTAGAAGGCGCGACTTCAATCAACTCACCTGAGTACATGATGCCGATACGATCCGAGAACTCGACCATCAATGACAAGTCATGTGTGATGAACAGAATTGAGAAACCAAACTCTTCTTTAAGCGCGTAAATTTTTTGTAGAATTTCACGTTGAACCACTACATCCAATGCGGTAGTCGGTTCGTCCATGATGATCATTTTTGGGTTCAGAGCCAAAGCGATTGCGATTACTAGACGTTGACGCATACCACCAGAGAACTGGTGCGGGTAATCACTCAATCGGCTAGGGTGGATATCAACGATTTCCAGCAGACCTTCAGCGCGTGTTTTTGCTTGAGCGCGAGTCATATTGGTATGACGCATGATGACGTCACAGAACTGCTCTTCCATGGTTAGAACAGGGTTCAAAGCGTTCATCGCACTCTGGAATACCATCGACATTTCACTCCAGCGAAACGCTTGCATGCGATCATCGCTGTACTGAAGGATATCTTCACCGTTGAAGATAACCTCACCACCTGTGATAAACGCTGGCGGCTTATGAAGGCGCATTAGTGAGAAGGCAACAGTGGATTTGCCACAGCCAGATTCACCAGCCAGACCGAATACTTCACCTGGTGCAATGTCGAAGCTCACGTTGTTACAGGCGCGGACATCGCCCGCGTCTGTGATGTAGTCTACGCATAGGTTACGGATGGAAATTAGTGGTGCAGTCATGATTATTTATCTCCGCTCCATAGTGCATTTTGTGGTGCCAGTTCAGGCTCACGCTCTTTCTTGTCTTTTGCTGCTAGTTTTTTCCAGCGTTTCATGCCTTTGTGAGAACGAAGTTGAGGGTTCGCAATTTCGTCAACGGCAAAGTTCAACAGAGCAAGACCAGTAACCAGTAATGTTAGGGCAATACAAGGTGCTAGTACTTCCCACCATGCGCCAATCAGCATGGCTGATGAGGTTTGCACGTTGTAAAGCATGATGCCCCAACTGATCGTGTTGGCATCACCCAAACCTAGGAACGAAATGACCGCTTCAGTGTTGATCGCCAGCATTACTGAGCCAATGAAGCTCGCACCGACAATTGGGATAAGGTTTGGTAAAATCTCAACAAAGATGATGCGGAATGAAGACTCTCCCAATACTTCGGCGGCTTTAACGAACTCTTTCTCGCGTAGTGCCATAGTTTGAGAGCGGACAACACGTGCACCCCATGCCCAAGAAGTACCAGCGATAATCAAGGCAATAGTGAGTGGGCCTGCTTCACCGATAAAGGCCGCCAACACGAATAGCAATGGATACTGCGGAATTACTAACATGATGTTCATCGCGGCACTCAATACGTCATCCACTTTGCCGCCGAAGTAACCTGCCGATATACCAATGACTGTTGCTAAGAAGCACACGATGATGCCAGCGCCAAAGCCTACACCCAGTGATACTCGTGCACCGTAAGCCACTTGCGACCAGATATCGCGACCCATTCGGCTAGTACCTAATACGTGGTCGGCCTTTTTAGACATAATCAGTGTACGACGATCGTCTGCTAGGTTTTTAGCAACCCAACCATCAGGGTTGTTTTGTGCCTGTTTTACAACAAAGCTTGGGTATTCGTGTGGGTTACCGGTTCGCTTGTCTGGCGCATGCTTTGTAAGTAAAGGAGCGGCAATCGCAACGAACACGAACAGCGTAACAATGCCAAGACCAATGCGAGCAAATGCGTTACCTAAAATAAGTTTGAATAGTTCTTTCATGATTATTTGCCTCCCGTACGTAGGCGAGGGTCTAGAATCATGTACAGCATGTCAGCCATTAAGTTGAAGCACAGCATGAACATCGTCATGATAATTAACTGACCTTGAAGTACTTGGTAGTCACGAGCGTGAATTGCGTTCAATAGAACAGTACCTAGGCCTGGGTAGTTGAAAATCATCTCGATGATTAATTGACCACCGATGGCCATACCTAAAGACATAGACAGTGCGGTAACACTTGGAAGTAGTGCGTTACGTGCGGCGTAATTAAAGACGACGCGGTTTTCACTCAGCCCTTTACCTTTAGCCATCGTGATATAGTCTTCGGCGAGAAGGTTGATCATGTTGTTACGCATGTTAACTAGGAAGCCACCAATTTGAACGATGGTTGCACAGAATAGAGGTAGTACAGCGTGGTAACCCACGTTCTTGATGAACTCCCAGCTTGTCCAATCAGGAATAGTACCTGGCGTGTAAGCATAGCCAGATGGGAACCATTTCAGGCCAATCGCAAAGGTAAACAGTGCTAACATTGCGATAACCATTTGTGGAATCGCTTGAATGATCAATGTGCCAGGCGTTACGAATGCATCGTACTTACTACCGCGCTTCCAGGCGGCAAAAATACCAAGGACAGAAGCGATGGAGAAAGAAAGTACAACCGCAGTACCAGCTAGAAATAGTGACCAGCCAAATGCACTACCTAGTAAAGAATTAACTGAAAGAGGGTAGAACTGGATTGATGTACCTAGCTCCCAACTTAGAATGTTTTTAATGTACGAGAAGTACTGAATGTAAATTGGCCCATCAACGAAACCGAGCAGTTCTTTCATTGCTGCGATTCGTTCTGGAGTCACCTGTACTGAAGCATTAGCAAACATCATGGTAACTGGGTCACCAGGCATTGCTCGCGGAATAATAAAGTTTAACGTCGCTGCAACTAAGAGCGCGACAAGATAGAACGACAAACGTCTTAAAAAATAACCCATAACTCACACCTTACTCACCCAGATTTTTTCCCTGTTTCTGGTTTCAGGTCGCTCCTAGCGAAATTTAGAGCGAAAAATCCCCTGACGACGAGCGCCACATATTGGTTTCGTTAACAAGGGATTTTTATAGGCGGCACACGGGATGCATGCCGCTTGAAATGAACTTCTACTTATTTAACTGGTTTTAGGTCCAGTACGTGAAGTAGACGCTCTGGGATACCTGCCCAAATGTTTGGACGGCCCTTAGGGTTTTCTTCGTTCCACCAACCAGTGAAGCGAGTTGTGTTGTATTGGTACATGTACGCGCCAGATAGCACAGGAATAGTTACTTGGTCCTGAGCAATGATCTTCTGAATGCCATGAGCGATCTCTAGCTGTTCTTGCTTATCTGCTGTCTTGTAGAAGCTGTTAAGAAGACCGTCTAGCTTATCGTTCTTGTAGAAGTGCATTGCAAAGCGAGGCATGCCGTCACCAGCTTGTAGCTTCGAGTTGTAGCCACTATCCCAGTACAAGTGTGGATCTGCACCGTGGAAGTAGTTGGTGTAAGCAACGTCGTAAGTACCTTCTAGCATAGCTTGGTTGTATACCGAGAAGTCCGGTGTACGAGCACGAGCTTTAATGCCCACTTCTGCTAGTTGCTCAACGGCTAGTTGTACCGTGTTGTTGAAGTCAGTCCAACCGTTTGGTGATTGAATTAGAAGCTCGAAAGACTTGCCAGATGGTGTATCCACAAAGCCATCTTTGTTTACATCTTTGAAGCCAGCTTTAGCTAGAAGCTTTTTCGCACCTTCCGCGTTGTATGTGTTGTAGCCTTTGTACTTGTTGTGCGTCTCTTCATCAGACCAAGCTTCGAATGCGTAGCCAAGGCCAGATGCGAAGTCGTTCACTGTACCGCCGCCGTAGAAAGCGATATCAATGATAGTTTGACGGTCTAGCGCCATAGAGAACGCACGACGGAAGTCAACGTTAGTTAGTGCTTCGTTTTTCGCAGCGTCTGGGTTTTTGAAGTTCACTACAAATGCTTGAGTACCCGCTGGTGGGTACCAGTAGTGGTGATTCGGACTTGCTGCAGCGTACGTACGGTCGATGTCTGGTACGAATGAAGACGTCCAGTCCATTTCGCCGTTAACGATTTTGCCCAAGAATTGGTCGTTGTTCGCGATTTGTGGCACACGCAGACAATCTACATCTAGGTTGTCAGCATCCCAATAATTCGGGTTCTCACACTGGATATATAGCTGCGGTGTGAAAGTGTCGATTTCAGTAAATGGACCACTGCCTACTGGATTTTCGTTTGTGAATGTTGCTGGATCTTTTACTTTGCTCCATACGTGCTTAGGTACGACTGGTACTTTCGCAATTTCGTAAGGAACGTTTGAGTTTGCTTCGCTTAGACGGAATTTAACTTGGTAGTCGTTAACTTTTTCTACGCCAGTCACCCAAGAGTTGATACCAGATTGGTCTAGCTCTGGCTTCTCTTTAACTAGGTTGAAAGAATAAACAACATCATCAGCGGTAAACGCTTTGCCATCAGACCATTTTACGCCCTTACGGATATCGAAGGTTACGCTCATCAGGTCATCAGCCATGGTAAAGTTTTCTGCTAGACGAAATACAGGCGTGTTACCGTGCATTTCGTTAAAAACAACGAGCGGCTCGTAAATAAAGTCGGTTGTTGTGTGCAGGTTAGTTGCACCCAAGAAAGGGTTAAAGTTACGAACGAAAGTTGTAAACTCTTTAGGGTGGATAGTCAGTTCACTGCGTTCAGCCGCAGTAGCTACCGATGCAAAACCTGTAGTAGCCGTTGCAATAATTGCTGTTGCTAGTGCTGTTTTTTTAATATTGGCAAGCATAGCTGTTCCTTACTATTTGCTTTCATTTCACTAAATGGAATTGAATGTCATCAATTGATAAACACTCTCTAAGACCTACCTCTTGTACATGCCTTACTCATTACAACATTGAGTTTCGCCAAGAGTGGCCTGTAGGCCTTAGGCAGGAGTAAGAAAACACCTTATCCATAAAATAATCAAACTTGATTCCCGTTAAAAACGTTAAAATCTCTGAGCTCTCCGTTATAAACGTTATTTTGGCTAATTTTAACCAGCATTGGGCCAAAAAATAAACGTTGATATGCGTCGCAGTTTATATCCTTGTTAATAATAAGTGTTGGTGATTACTAACCTGCTGGTCCTTTTTAAATATACGTTTCCTGCTTGTTTTCTAGGTTCGGAGATCTCGCTCACATGCAGAAATGGTGTTAATTAATCAGCTAAAAATTAATCTGCCGTTCTGTTGTGATTAAGTTCGCAATCTCTATCAATAGTTCGTCAAAATCCGCTTGTTATCTGAAAAATGGCCTTTTTTATCGACAGTTTTCTTCCGTTTGTTGTCCTTTTTTTATTGTATGAATGAAGTTTTTTCGGTTGCTCGAACTTACCTAGTTAAGACAAGTTAAATGGATAAGGTCGTACGTTTTGAAGACCAACAATAGATAGCGTTGTCTAACCGAATGTTCGTTATTGGAAATATGTTAATGGGGTAGGAAGAGGCGGTCTCTTTTATCTCAAGGAAGGGAATACTCGAATAACAAAAAAGCCCAGCATGCACGCTGGGCTAGTTTTTTTGATAAATATTAGCTGGTCAATAGTCGCTGTAGTTTATCTCGTTGTGCTTCTATGTATGCTCTCTCGGGGCTCTGTTCTTTGCAGTGTTCGAGAATGAACTCTATCGAGCTTAGCACCGTTCTCCAACGTGGTGTTTTGGGTAATGTTTCTATACGCATGTATTTATCTAAGGTGCGTGTTTGTAAAGTACTTCGGTCTAGATAAACGCGCCACAAGCCACTTTGCTCTGCAAATGCGAATTTACTTTCACCCGTTACAGATTCCCAATACTCTAAAGCATGTGTCATTGCGTCGACTAGAACTTCCCGCATAAGTTCTTGCTTGTCCTTTTTATTACCGAGTGCTTTGTCTGCAAGGCGCGTAAATTCTCCGCCAAGCTCTTTTAGCTTTTGCAATTGGTCTTTGTCACCATCAAATGCATAACTTGAAAGCACTTCTACGGCGGTTTCTAGATTATGTATGCGAGCGGCACTGGCTCCACCGCCGACATTAAAGATGTACATGATATCTAACCCTGAACCTTCAGGGAGCTTAAGAATGTCTGCTTCGATGTTCTGACGAATATCTTCAATATAGATATCAATCTTGCCACAGTAATGAGGTTGTTTGACGGTTAGATATTTAGGGGCAATCAGCTCATCAGCAGATGAGCGCTTTAGCTGTTCTAAGCTGCGCTTGAATAGCTTACAAGCAGCTTCGTTAGCAAAGCGAATACGCTTGTCTTCACGTAGACAGATGATAGCTTCAGGAGCCGATTCTAGCTGTTCCAACAAACGACCTTGAGTCTCAAGTAAGCTTGCTTCAACGACTGCTCGCTGTCTAAGTTCAGACTCTAGCACTTTGTTTTCCATATGGCGCATTTCTGCTTTACTTGCCGTTAAATGCGCTTGGATACGTGCCGCCAACTCTTGTTTATTAAATGGTTTCGATAAATAGTCGTTGGCTCCTGCTTCAAAACCTCTTACACGATCTTCTGTTTGACTGAGTGCGGTGAGCATAATGATTGGCAACTCGGCATGATCATAGGTTTCACGTAGTTCACTACAAACTTGGTAGCCGCTCATGCCTGGCATCATGATATCCAATAACAGAAGTTCCGGCTTCTCTTGCTCGACGAGCGCTAACGTTTCTGGCCCATCGGAGACGGTACGCACACGATAGCCCTCTAAACGTAAAAAGCTTTCAAGCACGCGTAAGTTTACTGGTTCATCGTCAGCAACATACAGTAACGGGCCGTCTGGGTTCTCTGGAAGTGATAAGTCTTCGCTGTTCTCTACATTAACTTCAGGAATTTGGAAGTGCCCGTGCGCAGCTAGAGTCTGGGTTGCTTGGATTTCTTCTTCACTGGCGAGCGGTAAAGTGAAACTGAAGGTAGTTCCGACCATTGGTTGGCTACTGACGTATAACGAGCCTCCCATTAATTCGATCAATTGCCGGCTAATGGAGAGCCCAAGCCCTGCACCTTGACGATAACGGCTCGCGTCTTGCCCTGCTTGGATAAGTGGTTCAAAAATATGCTCAAGTTGTTCTGCGGGAATTCCTTGTCCAGTATCCACGACTTGTACGCGTACATGATCATCTACCACATTAGCGGAGATAACAATTTTACCTTCTGAGGTGTATTTAATCGCATTGCCAATCAGGTTATATAGCACTTGTTCAAGGCGTTGCGGGTCAGCTGATACTGCTTTTAAATCCGCTGGGACTTGGTTGATGATGCGGATGGTTTTACTTCCGAGTAAATGGCTAGAAAGCTCTAAAACCAATCGTGTTGCACTGCCCAAACTCACTGCTGATTTCTGGATATCCATGCTTCCATAACGCATTTTATGATAATCCAACAAGTCATCGACTAGATTAGCGAGACGCTGACCACTTTTAATGATGATATCAAGCTGATATTTCTGGCTAGCGGGGATCGTACCATTGGCGCCGGACGCTAAGGTTTCAGCAATCCCGACCATGCCGTGTAACGGTGTACGAAGTTCATGAGAAGTCGTGGCTAAGAATTCATCTTTTAATTTATCGGCCAATTGCAGTTCTTCATTCTGTTTTTGAATGATCTGTATGTTGCTTTCTAGTTCTTCATTTTGCTTCTTAATGGTTTGAATCTTCTCTCGAATAGAGCGTTGCATTCGTTCAAAGCTTAACGCAAGCCGACCAATTTCATCTTTACGAACCGTATTAAAAGACGTGTCATCAAGATCCCCTGCAGAGACCTTTTCGGCAACCCAAGTCAATTTCAGCAACGGAGAAGTGATAAAGTTTGATAAATAGTGAGAAGCGATCACCACAAGGATAATGGCGATCAACATAGCGATAACGAATAGTTTTTCGAGTTGATGGATACGAGCGAAAGCTTCGTTTTCTGGTAACTGTACGACGAGCGCCCAAATCACACCACGAGTTTCAATCGGTGCATAAGCCGCGATGATTTCTTCACCTAAGCCGTTCGTGTAAGTGCCGACACCAAACGCACCAGAGAGTGCTTTATCGATCACTTCTAAACTGTTCTTAATGTCGTCTTGTTTCGTGTTAATTGTGCGAGGTTGGTGATCATTTCCAACCAGCAGGGTGTTAATGGATGACTCTCGATTAGCGTCTGCGGCTAACTTAGTGATGCCATTATTTGGCAAGCGGAACATGGCATAGCTGTGTAGATAACCTTGCTGAACAATTGGTGCACCTAGCCAAGCGACTGATTTCCCCCCTTCCAGCTCGAAGTCAGACACAATCACAGGAGTGTAGTCTTCGTTTACTTTTCGACGTTCAGTCACATCATCGGCGAGACGCTTGAAAGTTTTGCCAAGTGCCGAGTCTTTGTAGGGGCCTGATAACAAGTTCGTTCCGTAGTTATCGTCTTTGTTGATCGAGTAGGTGACGTTACCATTGATGTCGACCAGCAAAATGTCATTAAAATCAGAGCGCTTGAGGAGCTCCAAGTAGGCCCAATGATAGCGTTTATGCAAAAGCCGGTAACGTTCACTTCCTACATAGTTGGATGACTCGGGTAACGTTGAGGTTTTGATTTGGTCTCCGCTGCCCTTGATGTAGCGCTGTTGGGCGTTTTTACGAGACTCTTCAATATCATTGCCTAAACGACTAAAAGCATTGACGAGACCGTAGAATCGGCCACCACTGGCGTAAGCCAACTCTGAGCGCACAAAGCCCATGACTTCGGTTTCTCGTGCCTCAAAGTAGTCGATGATTTGCTGCTGTTTTGTATCTCGAACAGACAGTAAGTGCGAGGTGCTTTGTTCTTGCAGATCTTTACTGTGGGACTGCAAGAAAAAGATCGCAGTAATGGTAAGAGGTGTGATACTGAGCACCAGAAATGCGGTCATCAGTGTACTCTGAAGGCGCTTAAATTTCTGTTTTTTGTAGAATTTAAACATGGATAAGATTACAACTCATAATGGGCAGTTCTAAAACATACTTCGCTGCCGAGGTTCTCGTTAAAAACGGATAAGATGTTCAACTAGATAGAATTAACAAAATTAACGAGTTTTTTTTCTTTGACAAGAAAGTTAGTTGTAAAGCGTGCAGGGTGACGCAGTTTTTCTTATGAGTGTTGAATTTATGAGAAAAAATCGCGCAGGTTTGTGCCTGCGCGGGGGAAGTTATGATTTTTTCGCGTAGTAGATAGAAAATTTATTGGTCTTATTTAGCGTCTCGCAATTATTAAACGCCCGCTCGATAATTGGTGGGTATTTTAAGAAGCTATTCGCGACAATCACCATTTCACCGTCTTTGGTTAGATATTGTGGTGCCTGGCCCAACAAGGTTTCCGCTGCGTTGTAATTTGTGTCTAAACCACTGTGGAATGGCGGGTTGCTGACGATAAAGCGGTAGTCTTTTGCGGTATCCGAGTATATATCTGATGCAAATACGCGTCCGGATAAACCATTCGCTTCTAATGTGGCTTGGCTAGAAGTGATCGCATAAGCATTAATGTCACACATCTCAATCGCGATCTCTGGATTCGCTTTCGCCATAAACGCACCGAGCACACCTGCACCACAACCAAAGTCGAGCACTTTGCCCGACAGCTTAGGTAAGGTTTCAAGCAGCAATCGGCTACCTAAGTCGAACTCGCCATGGCTGAATACGCCAGGTAGGCTCTTAACCGCTAGCGACTGCTCACCGAGTGTAACAGTGTAAGACTTAAACCAATCTGCTTGGTTGAAAGGTTTTGGTTCATTGAGGCAATTACCCCAGTAAAATGAGCAGCGACGAGCAGAGTCGTACTTGTTCACAGGGCCGTATTCTTGGAACATCTTCTCGATGCTCTTGATGCCGGAGCGGTTTTCACCAACGATGACGATTTCGGTGTTAATGCCCAGTTTCGCCATCAACATCGCCAGCAAGTATTCTGCTTCGGCTTTTGCTTTTGGCCAGTATAAAAGGACCATGTCTGCTTTTGTTTCAACATCAAACACAGAGCCAAAATGACTTTTCACTTTGTCAGAGGTTTGAATTTGGCGGTAGTAGCTATAGTTGGAAGTAAACACTTCAACAGACTCACAATGAGCTACTAACTCAAGAGGAAATAGGTCTTCAACTTCACCAGCGACTAAAACGTGTTTTCCGTTGAAGTATTCAAGTTGGCGCTGAGCTATTTGGCTAGGAGCGATATAAGCAGACATAAATTTGGTTCATCAGAAATAATTTGGGGCAGATTTTCGCACAATCTGCCCCAAGCTTGAAGTGATTAAGCGGTGACTAGCTGTTGTCTTGTTGGTTAAGGAAGTCTTTGAATTCTTCCTCGTAGATATTAAACAGTACCATGGTCACGGCAAAAATAAGTGGGCCGTAGATAAGACCAATCAAACCAAACAGATGCAGACCACCCAGTAATGAGAAGAAAATCATAAGGGTATTCATGCCGGCGCTGCCTTGCATTAGCAACGGGCGCAATAGGTTATCTATAGAGCCAACGACAACTACACTCCACACCGTCAAAAAGATAGCCCAAGTCATATCGCCTGTTAAGAACAAGTACGCTGCTGCAGGAATCCAGATTAGCGCGGTTCCTACCACTGGAATGAATGATGCAAAGCCCATCATCGTTCCCCAAAATAGCCCAGGGAAGCCGGCGAGCCACATACCGATGCCGCCAGCCAAACCTTGAGCAATCGCCGTCATGAATGAGCCCATTACGGCTGATTTAGAAACTTGCTCTATCTCTGTCAATATTCGGTCTTCTTGGCTACGTGAAAGTGGCAGAATATGACGAATCGCAGAGATAATTTTGTCGTGGTCACGAAGCAGAAAAAACAACACAAACAGCATTAGGAAGAAGTTCATTAGGAAGTTGGTTGCGTCTCCTAAAATCTTTGCGCTAATAGCAACTAAGTTAGAGCCAAACGATGTGGCAAATTGCCCAATTTTCTCAGCGATGGCTTTGGGCTCGATTTTATCAAAAGGTAAGTACTCATTAACAATCGCTAAGCCTTTGATAACGAAAGGATGTTGGAATATATCTTGGATACCACCATTGGTAACCCAATTATATGTATTTTGTGAGAAAACAGAGCCTTGCTGAACAATGGCGGCAAACACAAATAAAAGCGGGATAACAATAATAAACGTCAAAACGACACATGACAGCAGTGCCGCCATATTGGGGTGCTTGGGAATTTTCTGCTCAAACCATTCGTGTATCGGAAACATGAGCAAAGAAATGATAAAAGCCATCACAATTGAGTTGATATATGGCTCAACCAATAAGTAGCAAGCAAAAGCAGCGGCGAGTAAAGCAACCATTAGTACTCGGTGACTCGACGTTATTTTTACATTATTTGGCATGGTATTAGTCCAACTTACAGGTGACGTTTACGGTTTATGCCTTCAATGATGGCGTGTAACCTTTATTACTTTGCACTCTTAACTCTTTCAAGCTTATGACAATGCCGAATTAGAGCAGGGCGATGTACCTTGCTATAATGACTACAAATCAGTCGGTTATCAATCAAGAGATGAGCTATGGGTTGTTGCAACGGTGATAAAAAGTGTCAAACTGAGAAAAAAGCTAAGCGAATACCGTGGTTTGGCATTGTCGTTGGGGTATTAGCGATATTGGTTATTTTGAATTGGAAATAAAAAAGGACCGTTACGGTCCTTTTCTAAATGCGTTATCGCCGTTTTTAGCGATTATTTCGCTTCTTCTGCAAGAACAGCAAAACAGCGGTCAGCAGCTTCTAGTGTGGCATCAATCTCTTTTGAACCATGAGCGAGTGAAGTAAAGCTCGCTTCAAACGCAGATGGCGCAAGGTAGACACCGTGTTTTAGCATTAAGTGGAAGAAACGCTTGAAGCGTTCTACATCGCACTTCGTTACGTCTTCGTAGCAAGTTACTTTTTCTTGGTCAGTGAAGAAGAAGCCGAACATACCGCCCACTTGGTTAACAACTAGCGGAATACCGTGTTTTTCTGCTAGAGACTTAAAACCTTCAGCAAGTTGTTTCGTTTTAGAAGTTAGGCGCTTTTCGTTGCCTTCTTCTTTTAGAAGGTTCAAACATGCGTAGCCTGCTGCCATTGCGACAGGGTTACCGGAAAGGGTACCAGCTTGGTAAACTGGGCCTGTAGGTGCAACGTATTGCATCACTTCTTTACGGCCACCGAAAGCACCTACTGGCATACCGCCACCAATTACTTTACCCAGTGTCGTTAGGTCGGGTTTGATGTTGTAGTGTGCTTGCGCGCCGCCTAGAGCAACACGGAAGCCTGTCATTACTTCATCAAAAATTAGTAGCGCGCCTTCTTGATCACAGATTTCACGTAGCCCTTCGTGGAAGCCTTCCACTGGTGGAATACAGTTCATGTTGCCAGCTACTGGCTCAACGATGATACAAGCAATTTCGCCTTTGTTAGCAGCAAATAGCTCGCGTACAGAATCTAGGTCGTTGAATGTTGCTGTTAGCGTGTGCTTAGCAAAATCTGCAGGAACGCCAGGAGAGCTTGGTTGACCTAGTGTTAGTGCACCAGAACCTGCTTTTACTAGCAAGCTGTCAGCGTGGCCGTGGTAACAACCTTCAAATTTCATGATCTTGTCGCGACCGGTGAAGCCACGTGCAAGGCGAATCGCGCTCATAGTAGCTTCAGTACCAGAACTTACCATGCGGATTTGCTCCATTGATGGAACAAGCTCAGAAACTAATTCTGCCATCGCGATTTCAAGTTCTGTTGGCGCACCGAAGCTGAGACCGCGTTGCGCTGCATCAATTACTGCTTCGCGGATAACCGCGTGGTTGTGGCCAAGAATCATTGGACCCCAAGAGCCAACGTAATCAATATACGCTTTACCATCGGCATCAAAAATCAGTGGACCGTCTGCTCGTTCGATAAATAGCGGAGAACCGCCAACGCCGTTGAATGCACGAACTGGTGAATTGACACCGCCAGGGATGGTTTGCTGAGCTTTTTGATACAGCTCTGATGATTTGGTCATGGGGTTATCCTCTTTTGATTGCTCGGACCAAGTGGAGCGCATTGTACCTAGCTATAATCAAGTTAGAAACGTTTTGCTTAATTTATGTGTTGTTTCGCAGTGTAATCTTATATATCCGCATCTGTTATAAAGAATCGGCGGCGAATACTTGAACGAGTTTGTCAGGTATTGGATAATCGTCTCAATTAGCACAAATTTGACGTCTTGCTTCAGGCTTGACGCATTACACGAGTGAGAGAGGTCTTCGTGAGCGAAGTAAACGTACCATTATCTTTTTCTGACGCAGCAGCATCTCGCGTTAAAGCATTGATTGCTGAAGAAGAAAACCCAGCATTGAAACTGCGCGTATACATTACTGGCGGCGGCTGCAGCGGCTTCCAATACGGCTTTACTTTTGATGAAAATGTAAACGAAGGCGATACGACAATCGTAAACAGTGGTGTAACACTGGTTGTAGACCCTATGAGTCTGCAATATCTCGTTGGCGGTATTGTTGACTACACAGAAGGGTTGGAAGGAGCGCGCTTCTTCGTAAATAACCCCAATGCAACGACAACATGTGGTTGTGGTGCATCGTTCAGTGTGTAATTAACACCTAACAGGCAGCTAATGGCTGCCTGTGCTTTATGTAGAAGGATGTCACGTAAAGCGCACGCTCGCAGATATGCAGAGAAATAATAAAAAGGACTTTATATGTCTGGACTTTCTTTTGGACGCCGAATTGTCGAGCGCCCTTGGCTAGTATCTCTTATCCTCGTCTTACTTCTTGTTGCATGGCTAACCATCGGCCAACTCAAAGCACAAGATGATCATCCTAACTCTTCAACATCCACGAACACGACACCACTTGCAAAGGTGATGTTTGATACTTTTCTTGCCGAACCTACCAGTAAAACCATTGAATTGTATGGACGAACAGCGCCCAATCGTCAAGCGCGTCTTGGCGCCGAAGTTGCCGGTAAAATAGTCAGTCTTAACATAAAGAAAGGCCAAGCGGTCAAACAGGGACAAGTGATCGCAAACATCGATAAGCGCGACCTTGGCATTCAACTTAAACGGGCCCAGGCGATGCTGTTGGTTAAAGAGAAAGAGTTTAATGCAGCTAAATCGCTAAAAAGTCGTGGACTGCAAGGTGAGGTTGCATTTGCGACAGCGCAAGCAGCGTTGGTAGATGCACGTGCGAATTTGAGTAACGTGCAAACGGCTTTAAGAAATACTGAGGTTAAAGCGCCATTTGATGGCATCGTAGATCACCACTTTGTTGAGTTAGGTGATTTTGTCGGGATTGGCGATCCTATTGCGACGGTCATTGATTTGGATACTTTAGTGATTGAAGCCGATGTCAGTGAACGGCATATACAATACCTTAAGGAAGGCCTAGAAGCCGACGTAAGAACCATTAACCAACAGCATCATCAAGGTCGTGTGCGCTACATTGGACGTGTTTCTTCTGCTTCTACTAATACATTTCCAATTGAAATCGAAATTGATAATCAAGACGCAAGAATTCCTGCCGGTATGAGCGCAGAAGTACAGCTGCCTTTGAGTGAAGTGTTGGCAGTAAAGATTACGGCTGCCATGTTAGCACTAGATGAAGAAGGTAACTTAGGTGTCAAGACACTGCGTAATGAGTATGTTGAGTTTGTTCCAATTCAACTCGTTAAGGCCGAGGATGATGGTGTGTGGCTCTCTGGGTTAGGAGAGCGTGCAGACATTATCGTGCTGGGACAAGGTTTTGTGCGAGATGGTGATCAAGTACTGGCCAATAAAGTTGATGACGTAGTTGTTGAAGCGGCTAGTGAGCAGTAAGGAGCACTTATGTACACTCTGATTGATGCTGCGTTATCCCGCGCTCGCACCATGCTGACATTACTGGTGATGATCTTAATTGCCGGTGTCATTACTTACGTCACTATCCCCAAGGAATCGAGCCCAGATATTACCATTCCTATTATCTACGTTTCTGTTGGGCATCAAGGCATTTCTCCCGTCGATGCCGAACGTTTATTAGTTCGGCCAATAGAGCAAGAGTTGCGCTCTATTGAAGGCGTAAAAGAGATGACCTCTGTGGCATCAGAAGGGCATGCTTCGGTGACGCTGGAATTTAGTGTCGGAGTGGATCTTGATAAAGCGATGGCAGATGTGCGTGATGCGGTTGATCTTGCGAAGCCAAAGTTACCAGAGGACAGTGATGAGCCAACGGTAAACGAAGTCACGTTTGCATCTGAAGAGCCTGTGTTGACCGTTGTGCTATATGGCACCGTACCAGAGCGGACCATTGTACAGATTGCCAGAACGCTACGTGATCGTTTGGAGAGTTTCCGTCAGGTTCTTGAAGTTGAAATCGCAGGGGATCGCGAAGACATCGTGGAAATAGTTGTCGATCCGCTATTGATGGAAAGCTACGGTCTCGATCAAGCGGATATCTATAATTTAATTGCCTTGAATAACCGAGTTGTGGCTGCGGGGTTTGTCGATACTGGGTATGGACGCTTTTCGGTAAAAGTCCCATCGGTTTTTGATTCACTGAAAGATGTGCTTGAACTACCGATCAAGGTGAATGGCAAAGAGGTGATCACTTTTGGCGATGTGGCGACAGTACGGCGTGCATTTCGCGATCCTGAAAGTTTTGCTCGTTTAGATGGCGAATCTGCCATCGTTTTGGACGTAAAAAAACGGGCAGGGGAAAACATCATTGAAACGGTTGAGCTGGTAAAAGAAGTACTGGCTCAGGGACAGAAGCGCGCCGAGTGGCCCGACAATTTGCAAGTTAAATACACTTGGGATCAATCCGACGATGTCAAATTGATGCTCAGTGATCTACAAAACAATATCTTATCCGCAATTATCCTCGTAGTTATCGTCATTATTGCCATATTGGGGGTTAGGACCGCGCTTCTCGTGGGGATTTCTATTCCAGGATCGTTCTTGACTGGGTTGTTGGTGTTATCGGTATTTGGGCTGACGGTCAATATCGTCGTACTGTTTGCTTTAATTATGGCAGTAGGTATGTTGGTGGATGGTGCCATTGTGGTGACAGAGTTTGCAGATCGGCGCATGCAAGAAGGAACGCCACGTAAAGAAGCCTATCGAGATGCAGCAAAGCGAATGGCCTGGCCTATTACCGCATCCACAGCAACCACATTGGCTGCGTTTGCTCCGTTACTTTTCTGGCCAGACATCACTGGTGAGTTCATGAAGTACTTACCACTTACTTTAATTGCTACCTTGGCCGCTTCACTGATGATGGCTTTACTGTTCGTTCCTGTCATCGGTGGGATCATTGGCAAGCCTCAAGTCGTCAATCAGAAAGCTCAGCGAGAAATGGTGGAGCTGCATAACGGCAACTTTGAAAAAGCGACAGGCATTACCAAGCTTTATTACCAGACTCTGTCGGTAGCGATTCGTCATCCATGGAAGGTCTTACTCAGCGCGATACTGCTAGCGGCAGGTGTCGGCTTCACTTACAACAAAGCTGGCTTGGGTGCAGAGTTTTTCCCTGAGGTGGACCCTGCCTTTTTTACCGTTAAAGTTCGTTCTTATGGTGACCTGTCTATTCACGAAAAAGATGTTGTTATGCGCGAAATCGAGAAGGTGATGCTCGGTCATGACGAGTTTGAAAGTGTCTACACGCGCACGGGGTCGAGCGATAATGGGGACGAGATTGGCCAGATTCAAATAACGCCTGTGGATTGGCAGTATCGACGCAAAGTGAAAACCATTATTGAGGAACTAAAAGAGACGACAGATCGCTTTTATGGTGTTGAACTTGAGTATAAATTCCCGGACGCAGGACCGCCTGTCGAGCATGATCTCGTGATTGAAGTATCATCACGAAACTTGAGTGTTAGTGCGTTAGATGAAGCGGCCAAAAAAGTACGACATTGGGCTGATGGTAATCCTGCACTGACGAACTTGAGTGATACCACTAATAAGGAAGGGATTGATTGGCAAATTGATATCCAGCGAGATGACGCCTCTCGCTTTGCAGCGGATGCTACCTTAGTCGGGAATACCGTCCAGTTTGTTACGAACGGCTTGAAAATAGGCGATTATTTGCCTGATGATGCAGATGAAGAAGTCGATATTTTGGTGCGCTATCCGCAAGATAAGCGCGACATAGGTCGATTTGATCAACTGAGAGTGAAAACGGCAGCTGGTCTGGTACCGATTACGAATTTTGCTCAAATCAAACCAGATCATAAGCAAGACACCATTCGTAGGGTCGACGGTCATCGAGTTATCAATATTAAAGCGGATATGGTGGAAGGTTACAATTTAGCGCTTGAATTACCTAAGATTGCTGCTGGAATGGAACAGCTCGAGTTACCGGAAGGCATTGAATATAAGATTCGGGGGCAAAATGAAGAGCAGGAAAACTCATCAGCATTCTTGCAAAATGCTTTTATTGTCGCGCTTGGTGTGATGGCTTTGATTTTAATTACGCAGTTTAATAGCTTTTATCAAGCTTTCTTAATCCTTAGCGCAGTGCTGTTTTCTACTGTTGGTGTCTTCGCTGGGTTACTTATTTTCCAAAAGCCATTTGGCATCATTATGTCGGGAATTGGAGTGATTGCGTTGGCTGGTATCGTGGTAAACAACAATATTGTTTTAATCGATACTTATAATCAGATGCGTAAACGTGGTTTAGAAAAACCTGAGGCTATTTTGCGTACGGGTGTGCAGCGTTTAAGACCCGTTTTACTCACGACGGTGACCACCATATTAGGCTTATTGCCAATGGTGTTAGAAATGAACATCGACTTAGTTAATCAGAAAGTGGAGTTTGGTGCACCAAGCACTCAATGGTGGTCTCAGCTTGCGACCGCTGTCGCGGGTGGTTTGGCGTTTGCGACTTTGCTAACGTTGGTTCTGACCCCGTGTTTGCTGATGCTCGGGAGAGAGCATCACTCCGAGCAGTAAGCTTTATCGTGATGATATCGACAAAACAAAAAGGCAGCTTCGCTGCCCTTTTCAATACCTGGCTTACTTCATTGCTAGCAGTTTGCTGTAGCGTTCAAGCTTGTCCATGCTAATTTTCGCGTTTGCCATGAAAGTTTGTCTCGCTTTGCCTGTCAGGGATTTAGATTGTGGCAAATTCACCGTGCGCGGGTTTTTATGGACACCATTCACAAGGAACTCATAGTGCAGGTGAGGGCCAGTTACACGGCCAGTTCCGCCAAGCGTACCAATGGTTTGGCCTTGCTTAACGCGTTGACCAGCTCGTACAGTACGTTTGGTTAAGTGCAGGTACTTGGTAATGTAAGTATTACTATGTTTAATGAAAACGTAGTTACCATTAAATTTGTTGTAAGACGATTTTTGAACGACACCATCACCAGCCGCCCAAATCGGGGTGCCCACTGGTGCTGCATAGTCCGTGCCTCTATGAGGACGAACGCGTCCCGTCACTGGATGTAAGCGGCGTGGGTTGAAATTAGACGAAACTCGACGGAAATCCAACGGCGCGCGTAAGAATGCTTTTTTCATTGCACGCCCATTTTCGTCGTAATACTTGCCACTTTTCTGATCCAATATTGCGGTAAAGGTATCGCCTTGGTTTTTAAAGATCGCAGCAATGATTTTTCCACGGCCGATTACTTCACCTTCTACCACTTCCTCTTGGTAAAGTACTCGGAAGCTGTCGTTTTTACGAATATCTAAAGCAAAGTCGATGTCCCAACCAAATATGCCAGCCAGTTCCATGATTTGGTTACCATTTAATCCAGAAGATATTCCTGCATTCCAAAAGTTTGATTTGATGGTGGCTTCAGCGTAGTTGTACTGGAAGTCGACTTCTTTTTTATCAACTTCAGAAACGTACTTGCCGTCTTTTAATGTGATACGAAAAGTCTCGAACGCGCTTAGTGTTCTTCTTAGCTGCACCAAGTCGTTATTTTCGTCAAAACCAAATTGCAATCGGTCACCAGGTCGAAGCCGAGTTAACTGTTTTTCCACTTCTTTGTCTGATGACACCAGTTCATGTAATAGACGAGCAGAAAGCCCTACGCGACTAAATAAGATGGCAGCACTCTCGCCATTTTTTACCTTGTATGTCTCCCAGCGCAGCACGGCGGGAACCGCAGGCGATGAACTATTTAGTGCACTGAGTTCGAGGGAAACTGGCACAGGATAATGTTGACCAACTTTTAATCGGCTCTGCTGCGGGTCTAGGTCTTGCGGATCAGGTAAAAAGAAGAGCGCGAAGATAATCAGCGCACTAAAAAAACCGATCAATACTTTGTGCAAGAGTGGAAGTCGGACAAAAATCGAATGCATGAGGTACTTGATTGCTAAATTAAACGGAAAAAGTGACAACTACCTAGTCTAACGTGTTTCAAAATGCATCGCTATTCAAGTAATATGTTCAGCTATTATATTTTTGCCAAATCTGTGGGAGTGAACAAGAATGGCGAGCATTGAAGCTGCACTAGCCGAGATTAAGCGCGGTGTTGAAGAGCTGATTCCAGAAGAAGAGCTAATCGCAAAACTAAAAGAAGACCGTCCTCTACGTATTAAATTGGGCGCTGATCCAACAGCACCTGACATTCACCTAGGCCATACGGTTATTTTCAATAAGCTTCGCTTGTTCCAAGAACTAGGTCATGAAGTGACGTTCCTAATCGGTGACTTCACTGCAATGGTTGGTGACCCAACAGGTAAAAACACAACTCGTCCACCGCTAAGTCGCGAAGACGTATTGCGTAACGCTGAAACGTACAAAGAGCAAGTGTTCAAAATTCTCGATCCTGCAAAGACTAAAATTCAGTTTAACTCTGAGTGGCTGTCTGAACTGGGCGCAGAAGGTATGATTCGCCTTGCGGCAAACCAAACCGTTGCTCGTATGCTAGAGCGTGACGACTTTAAAAAGCGTTACGCGGGTGGTCAGCCAATTGCTATTCATGAGTTCATGTACCCACTTCTACAAGGCTGGGACTCAGTAGCAATGGAAACGGATGTTGAATTAGGTGGTACAGACCAGAAGTTCAACCTTCTAATGGGTCGTGAACTGCAAAAGTCTCACGGTCAAAAACCTCAGGTTGTACTGATGATGCCGCTTCTAGTGGGCCTTGATGGCGAGAAGAAGATGTCTAAGTCAGCAAACAACTACATCGGTATCAGCGAAGCGCCAAGCGAAATGTTTGGTAAAATCATGTCTATTTCTGATGACCTAATGTGGAGCTACTACGAGCTGCTCTCTTTCCGTCCTCTGGAAGAGATTGCTCAATTCAAAGCTGATGTAGAAGCGGGCAAAAACCCTCGTGACATCAAAGTATTGCTAGCAAAAGAAATTATTGCTCGTTTCCACAGTGAAGCCGATGCCGATGCAGCAGAGCAAGAATTCGTAAACCGTTTTGCGAAGAACCAAATTCCTGATGAAATGCCAGAGTTTGACTTTGACGCAGGTCGCCCAGTGAGTAATCTGTTGAAAGAAGCGGGTTTATGTCCATCATCGTCAGATGCGATGCGCATGGTTAAGCAGGGCGCTGTGAAGATTGATGGTGAAAAAATTGCGGACAGCAAATTTGCTCCAGAAGCGGGTACTTACGTGTTCCAAGTAGGTAAACGTAAATTTGCTCGTATTACTATTCAGTAATCCATAATGACTGCAAATGAAAGCGTCCGAAGGGCGCTTTTTTTGTATGAAAATTTAGCAAAAACGGCAAAGTAAAACTTCCATACCTGATGAACTTTGCTACTATACTTGCGCTGCCAATAATGGCAGCGCTATCGGAGATTTACATGAACAATACCGACCATCCTCCCAGTCGTTGGGTGAGTAAGATTAAGGGAGCGAAATAACCCGCTTCGGTATTGGCGATCTCCGCCTTACCTAAGTGGTGAGGCATCTTTTCTAATTTTTTTCTCGTTATTTCCTTCATACATTCTGAATAGACAGTGCATTCGCATTGGTTTTCTCTGTGCATCTTATTTGTTGTCTGACTTTTAGCGTGCAAGAGTGGCTTTTCATGCTTTGTCGATGGTCGTTACCAATGCCAATCGGGAGATTCGCCATGACGGTAATGAACAACACTTTTATTGAAACAACACCAAACTTTTCTGAAGTAGAAATTGGTGCAGCTCGCAATGCATTCTTGCAGTACGAGCAAGAGCAACAAGTCCATTTGCTTACGGTTATGCCGATTGATGAGGCTGTAGGTATTTTACAGCATTGCTCTGTCGGCTATGTGAATAGTCTTATTGCTCAACTTGAGCAAGCAGGCCATGACAAACGCGCACGTCATTATGCTCACCAATTAGGTCTGCATATGTCTGAAGTTGATACACCTGATGGTTATTTATCGACTAGTGTTTTGGGGCACGTGAAGCAGCGTATTGGGTGGATCATTGCACTGGCTCTTTTAGGGATAGTGTCAGGCTTGATCATTGCTCAGTATGAGGACACCCTTAGTCAGCTTGTTTTACTTGCAGTGTACATGCCAGTGATTGCAGCTGCTGGTGGTAACACAGGAACACAAGCAGCAACTTTAGTGATTCGTGCTCTTGCTACTGGAGAGTTAAAAAAACGCCAATGGTTAGAAGTTTTGTGGAAAGAGAGCCGAGTCGCTCTATTTATTGCGCTAGCGATCGCTATCGTGATGATTGGACGCATTATGTTATTTAGTGCAGGACAATCAACAGGAGGCTTTGAACTGACCGATATCGCACTGGCAATAGCAGTTGCGCTGTTCATTCAAGTCACCATTTCTACAACATTGGGCGGGCTGTTGCCAATTATTGCACGAGCTTGCAAGTTGGACCCAGCCGTATTGGTGAGTCCAGTTCTTGCGTCTATCGTCGATATTTCAGGAATGTGGATTTACTTTAACGTGGTGAACTATTTCTTAGGTATTGCCTGACTAAAGTTCACAATGTCATTGTAAAAAAGCTGCTCAAAATGTGTAATCGGGGCGATGACAGGTGTGTTGTCGTCCCGTTTTTCTGGGAAGTAGTCTGAAACAAACTGAACAAAAATGGTGTTAGGTTGACCATTTTTATCCAAGCCATATCCAGCCATATTGTAAGTCCCGTAGATAGAGCCACTTTTCGCTATCAGCTGTCCTTTAATTGGAAGTTTTCGCATACTTTGTCGGTACTTTAATGTGCCGGATTCACCTGATTTCGGCATGATGGCAATCAATTTGAGTTCGTTTTCATGCTTCCAAATATAGCGCAGCATTTCAGCCATCTTGGTCGCGGAGATCCGGTTATTTCGCGAAAGTCCTGAGCCGTCTTCTAGGCGCGCATTACGAATATCAATACCAGTGTTGGCGAAAATGATCTGCTTGATCGCTTCTGTACCGTTAGTAAAACTGCCTGGCTGAACGAAAAATTTAGCACCAAGTGTTTTGGTTAATGTGTCGGCAATCAAGTTGTCAGAGTTTTTGAGCATATCTTCAAGAATGTCTGGTAAGGCCTTTGATTGATGCATTGCGATGAGCTTTCGCTGCTTTTCTGGCGCCGTACCGACCCTAATCTTTCCTGATACCCCAATGTTGAGCTCCTTAAGCAAAGTCGCCAACCTTTGACTGGTGTAACGCTCAGGGTCTTGAACCGCAAATTTCAGTGGCAATGGTTTGTCTCTTTCAACCAAGCACCCTGTTAGCTTGTAGTTGTTATCGGGATTTGCAACTAAACCTAAGTCACAATGACGACTTTTCTTAATGGTTTTAGAAACTGTTTCTACGGTACTTGTGACACGAATAGGTTGATGCTCTGGTACGTAGACCCGCGTTCCACCATCTTTTTGTGTATAGATAGAGGCTTGTACACAGTTGTTATTGAGTGTGATGGTCGATGCCGGAGCGCTGTAGCAAACTCCCAAGATATCCCACGGCCAGCCCACCGCACGGTTATAACCAGTGAATGCGCTGTTATCGAGCCATAGGTCACCGTTAATCCGTTTTAAGCCATTTTTCTTAGCTAGAGTGAGAAGTGATTTTAAGTCGTTGGTTTGGAGTGTTGGGTCGCCGACAAAGTAAATCACTGCATCTGAGTTCGACGTTTCCAGCTTGGTTCGAAACCGGAAATTATCACCCAGTTCTAGCTTTGCGGCTAATGCGGTGACGATTTTTAATGTACTCGCTGGTGGGAACAGTTGTTCGGTAGGATGAACACCGTCAAGCTCAGCATTTTCACTGAGTTTCTCCGCAACTAAACTGATGCGGGCGCCTTCAGGCAACACCTCTTGATGAGGGTACGCTTGTGAAAAAGCAGAAAGTAATGAAGAGAATATGAGCAAGAGCCAACGTAAACGCATAATGATACTTTCTAAGGTGAGTTATGTGATTGAGTATACGCAAGTCCTTTCAATATGCTAGGTAACTAAAGAAATGCTTCAAATGTCTTCATGAATGAGACACGAGAGAAAGGCGCGCTGCTTAAAATGAAGTATAAAAAATGCCCGCTTAAAGCGGGCATTCGATATTCTAGTCAAAGACCGGAATTAGAAGTCGTAACGTAGACCTAGAGCTAGCTCGTCTTCAGCATCGATCTTAGTTGCAACTGTTTTGCTAGTGTCAGTTGAACCAAACTTGTCACCTGCATCAATCAGGTTGAAGTTGTAAGAAATGTAACCACGGAAGTTAGGCTTGAAGTAGTAAGAAGCATCAACAGCGAAGTTGTTTGCAGAAGTTTCGTTGTTAGTTTCTGCATTGTTGTATGATGTTGTAAATACTGTTTGGCCTAGAGTGTAAGCACCCGCTAGCTCGTAACCAGTGTAATCAACTGTGTTACTGTTGTTTGAATCTTCCATTTTCTCGCCGTCAGTGAATACACCAGCGAAGTAAAGATCAGACATTGTGTAAGATGCAGCTAGCATGTACTCGTTAGCTTTGTCTTGATCTGCGTAACCAGCACCTAGCTCAAGACCAGTGTCAGCTAGAGCGTAGATTGCAGATAGAGAGTAACCGTCTTGTTTGTTGTCGTAGTACTCACCAGTGTTTTTGTTTTCCATACGATCAGCGAAGCGGTAGCTTGCTTTTACGCTTAGGTTTTCAAACTGGCCTTTGTAAGCCATCATGTTGTCTGTACGGTCTGATACAGCTAGTTTGTCTGCTGCAGAGTTACCGTGGTAAGCCATGATATCTGTGAAGTCAGTGATAACGCCTAGTGCACCTTCAGTTTTACCGTATGCGAACTCACCGTAAGCACCGCCAAGACCAGCGTAAGCAAGACGAGTTTCTAGATCGCTCTTGTCGTCGCCGTCTACAGTACCGTTTTGAGCAGTCTCAAACTCACCTTCCCAGAAACCAACACCGTATAGGTTGTCATTGATTTCTTGTTTACCAAGGAAGTTTAGACGGATGCGAGATTTGTCTTGAGCGTCGCCATCTTTCATAGATAGACGTGCTTCAGCACGGCCGCCCATTTCTAGAGAAGTACCGTCTTGGTTGTAAAGTTCAGCTGCGTTTACGCCAGTTGCCATAGCTGCTGCAGATACAGAAAGAGCAATTAGAGTCTTTTTCATCTTATTTGTCCTAGTTAGCTGTCCATAATCATTGTTGTATGGGGGAGAGGTGATCTCTCACAAGTTGTTGGTCCAAAATTGGCTAATTGAGCGATATAGTTCGCACTTGTAAGCCATTGATCTAACAACTCGCTGGACATGTTTTACTGCTAAAGTTTCCGTATGAGTTAGTAAAATGATATAAATCCCACTGATGAACACTGTTCAATTGTGCGTTGTTTTTATTTAAATTACTGTTTTTGATTGAAATTATTGGCAATGACATTGGCCTGACATTGATTAGTTTTTATCTTTTTTGAGGTTTTTGGTGTAATGAACAGTGTTGTTTTTCAATAAATTGAGAAGGTGATTCGCCCTAGAACCGCTCTAAAAGTGAGTTATATCATTATGCCGAAAAGGCATAGTCTTGCTGTCTTTCGAATTAAGATGATTTCGTCCGGGAGTTTGTTTACACTAAACGAAATACATCTTTAAGCGCACTACCCAGTCCTATGACAGGGTGGGCTTTTTTTGTCCAAAGACCCATTTGGGCTTGAGGTTATAAAATGGAAAAAGTTCCAATGACACTACGTGGCGAGCAAAAGCTACGTGCAGAACTCGATCGTCTACTTAAACTACGTCCTCAGATCTCAGAGGCAATTGCTGAAGCTCGTGAGCTAGGTGATTTAAAAGAGAATGCTGAATATCACGCCGCTCGTGAAGAGCAGGGCATTTGTGAAGCACAAATCCGTGACATTGAATACAAACTGTCAGTTGCTCAAGTTATTGATGTAACGAAGATGGAGAACACGGGTAAAGTTATTTTTGGTTCAACCGTAACCTTGATTGATATCGACACCGAAGAAGAAAAAACGTACCAAATCGTTGGTGATGACGAAGCCGATATCAAAGCAGGTCGCATTTCAGTGAGCTCACCTATTGCTCGTGGCCTGATTGGTAAGATGGAAGGCGATGAAGTTGCTATTCAAACTCCGGGTGGCGCGAAAGACTTCGAAATTGACCGAGTAGAATATATCTAAGTCGTTTGGAGTAGCATTACTACTCTGATAAAACGCAAAAAGGTCGCCTCAGGCGCAATGTAGATCAGATAAGGATCAGTTGACCGATCCTTCTGATGAGAGACAATCGGAAACCTGTTTATAGGTTTC
>NZ_JAWOWA010000011.1:0-181549 GCF_033340195.1 Vibrio sp. 1457 | reverse complement strand
CTCCCGTAGGAGTCTGGACCGTGTCTCAGTTCCAGTGTGGCTGATCATCCTCTCAGACCAGCTAGGGATCGTCGCCTTGGTGAGCCCTTACCTCACCAACTAGCTAATCCCACCTAGGCATATCCTGACGCGAGAGGCCCGAAGGTCCCCCTCTTTGGCCCGTAGGCATCATGCGGTATTAGCCATCGTTTCCAATGGTTATCCCCCACATCAGGGCAATTTCCTAGGCATTACTCACCCGTCCGCCGCTCGACGCCGTTATCGTCCCCCGAAGGTTCAGATAACTCGTTTCCGCTCGACTTGCATGTGTTAGGCCTGCCGCCAGCGTTCAATCTGAGCCATGATCAAACTCTTCAATTTAAGATTTTGTTCGGCTCAATGAATACTGAACATTACATAAAGTAATGTTTGAATTGACTGTGCTGAATCCGAAGATTCAATGGTCACTTCGTATCATTGAAACCTAATTTGAAGCCTAAGCTTCTAATTGGATTATCATCAACGAGTGCCCACACAGATTGATAGGTCTATATTTTTAAAGAGCACACTTCGAAGTTCTCTTCAAAGTGGACGGCTATTTTAGCTAGATAACTTATCGTGTCAAACACTTTTTTAAGTTATTTATCTGCGAGTTAATTTTAACTCACTAACCGTAGTTGTTTAGGTTCCGCTTCACTTGCTTTCCCATGACAACGGAGGCGCATTATAGGGAGTTCATTAAAGAACACAAGTGCATTTTTTAAAAAAACTCACCTTTTTAGTTTATTCGTATAGAAAACAGACAAAAGACTCTAAAAAACTATAGAAAAGGGGCCAAACGGCCCCTTTAGTGTGATTTTTATCTCAATTTTACTGTATCCATACAATTATTGATGAGCACAAATTTGGTCATTAGTAACAATTAGCTGCACTGTCTTGTCTGGAACGATTTCACCAGAAAGAATTGATTTGGCTAACGGGTTCTCGACATTCTGCTGAATTGCACGTTTTAAAGGACGCGCACCATACACAGGATCGAAACCAACTTGAGCGATCAAGTCGAGTGCTTTGTCGGAAACTTCTAGTTGATAGCCTTTCTCCTCTAGTCGTTTCGCCAAACGTTCCAATTGAATAGAAGCAATGGACTTAATGTGCTCTTGACCAAGTGGATGGAACACCACGATTTCGTCAACACGGTTCAAGAACTCTGGGCGGAAGTGTTTGCTAACCACATCCATCACTTCACTCTTGATACCTTGATAGTCTAATGTTGCGAAATTCTCTTGGATACGAGATGAACCCAAGTTAGATGTCATGATCACAACCGTATTACGGAAGTCAACAGTACGACCTTGACCATCCGTTAAACGCCCATCATCGAGAACTTGCAGCAGAATGTTAAATACATCCGGATGCGCTTTCTCTACTTCGTCTAACAAAATTACCGAATACGGCTTGCGACGAACCGCTTCAGTTAAGTAACCACCCTCTTCATATCCGACATAGCCTGGAGGCGCACCCACCAATCTTGCCACTGAGTGTTTCTCCATGAACTCAGACATATCGATACGGACCATCGCATCTTCACTGTCGAACATAAAGCTCGCAAGTGTCTTACAAAGCTCTGTTTTACCCACACCAGTTGGACCTAAGAATAAGAAGGAGCCAATTGGTCGGTTTGGATCAGAAAGCCCAGCTCGACTACGACGAATGGCATTCGATACAACAGAGACCGCTTCGCTTTGCCCTACCACACGATTATGCAGCACGTCTTCCATACGAAGTAGTTTCTCTTTTTCCGCTTCTAGCATCTTGGATACCGGAATGCCGGTTTGCTTAGAAAGTACTTCTGCAATCTCGTTGTCGGTTACTTTATTACGCAATAGCGTCATTTCCTGCATTTCAGCTTGGGTTGCAAGATCTAACTGCTTCTCAAGTTCAGGAATACGACCATATTGAAGCTCCGACATACGGTTTAGATCGCCAGCACGGCGAGCAAACTCCATGTCCATACGAGCTTGTTCAAGCTCAGACTTAATATGTTGAGTGCCAGAAAGAGCTGCTTTTTCTGTATTCCAAACCTCTTCTAGTTCAGCGTACTCACGTTCTTTTTCATTGAGTTCTTCATTAAGCGCTTTCAAACGCTTTTCACTCGCTTCATCGTGCTCGTTACTTAGTGCTTGTTGCTCAATTTTGAGTTGGATGATTTTACGCTCAAGCTTATCCAAGGACTCTGGCTTAGAGTCAATTTGTAAACGAATGCTTGAAGCCGCTTCGTCAATCAAGTCAATCGCTTTATCCGGCAACTGACGGTCGGAGACATAGCGATGTGACAAACTCGCCGCAGCAACAATCGCTGGGTCGGTAATTTCGACGTGATGATGAAGCTCATAACGCTCCTTCAAGCCACGTAAAATCGCCACGGTATCCTCAACGGTCGGCTCATCCACCAGCACTTTTTGGAAACGACGTTCTAATGCTGCATCTTTTTCGATGTACTGACGATATTCATCCAATGTTGTTGCGCCAACACAGTGCAGCTCACCACGAGCTAATGCCGGTTTTAGCATGTTGCCCGCATCCATTGAGCCTTCACCTTTACCAGCACCGACCATAGTGTGTAGTTCATCAATGAAGAGGATGACGTTGCCTTCTTCTTTAGCAAGTTCATTCAATACTGATTTTAAACGCTCTTCAAATTCCCCACGGTATTTCGCGCCAGCAACCAGTGCGCCCATATCCAGTGATAGCACACGGCGACCACGCAGACCTTCAGGTACTTCATTGTTAACTATGCGCTGCGCTAAGCCTTCAACAATTGCTGTCTTACCTACGCCTGGTTCACCGATAATCACAGGGTTGTTTTTAGTACGACGCTGCAATACCTGGATAGTACGACGGATTTCATCATCACGGCCGATAACCGGATCCAATTTACCTTGCTCTGCACGTTCGGTAAGGTCTATGGTGAACTTTTCCAATGCTTGACGAAGCTCTTCTGCATTCGGATCATTGACCTTTTGACCACCTCTGATCTTTTCGATTGCCTGGCTGACTTTTTGCTCTGTTAAGCCGATCTCTTTGAGCAATTGCCCCAATGGTCCGCGATCTTCTAAAGCGGCAAGCAGGAAGACTTCAGACGAGATATAGGAGTCTTGACGCTTTTGCGCCACTTTGTCACACAGGTTAAACAATGTGCCCATCGAGCTAGAGAGCTGAACATCCCCACCGATGCCACTGACTTTTGGTAATCGATCTAACATTTCACTCAATTTAGAGCGTAAATGCGTTACGTCCACATCCAGCATAGTAAGCAATGGACGAATTGGACTGCCATTTTGATCAAGCAAAGCCACCATGAGGTGAACTGGCTCGATATATTGATGATCGCGCCCTAACGCTAGTGATTGAGCATCAGAGATAGCGATTTGAAACTTACTTGTGAATCGATCAAGACGCATATCTACCTTCCTAACCTCAACTAAAGGAAATTCTTTTGACAGTTAGAAAGATGGATACTCGGGTGGGGAATTTCAAGGGAGTGAATGAATAAAGATAGCTTTGCAAAAATAGTAGTATGCATCTTAGCACTTTGGTGCTTATAGCTAGTCTTCGATCCAAATAAAGGTTGCTTGTCGACCAGTCTTACCATCACGGCGATAAGAGTAAAAAGAGGCTTTATCTTGGTAAGTACAAAGTCCAGAATCAAACACTTGTGTCACACCAGCCCGGTTTAGACGTTGCGTTGCCAGCACCGACATGTCAGCAAACCATTTACCGTCGATATCGCGTGGAGCAAATGCTTGATTCGCCTGTGAATCAAAATCAACAAAAGCTTGCAGAACATCTTCACCCACTTCGAAGGCTTGAGGGCCAATGGCGGGGCCAAGCCACGCTATCACTTCACCAGAAAACAACGCTAACGCATTTTCGACAATGCCATTTGCTAAGCCGCGCCAACCTGCGTGAACAGCGGCTACTTGCGTACCTTGTGTATTAGTCAATAATACAGGTAAACAATCGGCGGTCATCGCTGAACAAACAACATGGCTTGAAGAAGTAAATACACCATCCGCATCAAGCACCTGTGTTGTTGGTTCATTTGCTTGAGCCACAACGGTTGAATGCGTTTGGTTTAACCAGATTGGCGCATTTGGCATGCTTGCCTGTTGCGCCAACCAAGCTCGGTTCTTCTCTACTAAAGACAAATCATCCCCAACGTGAGTACCTAAATTTAGCCCTTGGTAAGGGCCTGTCGAAAATCCGCCTATGCGTGTTGAGGCGAAAGCTTTGACATTTTTAGGCGCTGGCCAGTTCGGAATGATCGTCTTCATATTAGAATTCTTCCGGTAAGCCGTGCTCTTCTGTATCTTGACGAAGCGCTTCAGTCATCACAACCATGTCATCAGGCACTGGAGCATGAAACTCAAGAACTTCGCCCGTAATTGGGTGCTCAAAGCGCAGCATTACTGCGTGCAATGCTTGGCGATCGAAGCCCCGGATCATTGCCGTTAGCTCTTCAGACGCACCTGTCGGGATGCGAGCACGTCCACCATATGCAATATCACCGAGCAGCGGATGCTGAAGATAAGACATGTGCACACGAATCTGGTGCGTACGACCCGTTTCTAGACGCAAACGAATACGCGTGTGTTCGCGGAAGCGTTCAGCAACACGGTAGTGCGTTACTGCTGGTTTGCCCATTGGTGCCACCGCCATAAGCGTGCGCTTAGTAGAGTGACGACCAATAGGTTGATCCACTTTACCGCCCGCAGTCATACGACCAATAGCGATCGCTTCGTACTCACGAGTAATATTACGTTTTTGCAGTGCGCGAACCAGACGAGTTTGTGCAGGAACGGTTTTCGCCACCACCATCAAACCCGTTGTGTCTTTATCCAAACGGTGCACGATACCTGCACGAGGTACTTCTGCAATATCAGGGTAATGATGCAACAACGCATTAAGCACAGTGCCATCAGGCGTACCAGCGCCCGGATGAACCACAAAGTCACGAGGTTTGTTGATAACGATAATATCTTCATCTTCATAGACGATATCTAGCGGGATATCTTGCGCTTCCCAGCGTTCTTCATCTTCTAACTCGGCTTGCAATGTAATTTCCTCGCCACCCATTACTTTGGTACGAGGTTTAGTGACAACTTCACCATCAACTTGAACTTTCCCATCAAGCAGCCACTCTTTTAGGCGCGAGCGAGAGAAGTCCGCGAATAATTCGGCGATAGCTTGGTCTAAACGTTGACCTAACTGGCTATCTTTTACGGTATTTGTTAATACAATCTGCTGAGCCATATCGAACTTTTTTAAAAACTGTGAGACTAATGCTCACGACTGTGAAAAAATAGACTATTACGTCATTGTATCTGTTACTGGAAAGAAAGTAACGGCAGCTTAAGAAATATTTAGATTCAAGGAACAGACTCCTGATATGAAACGTCAGACTTTAACAGGCCTTTTAGCGGTATCCCTTCTGTTTGGATGTGCAAGCAAAGAAGAAATCGTTCCTGATGTGCCGCCTTCGGAACTGTATGCAGACGCACAGATTTCTCTTCAAAGTGGTAATTGGCTTTCTGCAATTGAGAAACTGGAAGCATTAGACTCACGTTACCCATTCGGTGCCTACTCAGAACAGGTGCAGCTTGACCTAATCTATGCGTACTACAAAAACGACGACCTTGCTTTGGGCTTGGCAACCATTTCTCGCTTTATGCGTTTAAACCCAACCCATGAAAAGATGGATTGGGTGCTGTACATGCGAGGTCTAAGCCACATGGCGCAAGATCGTAACTTTATGCATGATTTATTCAGCGTAGATCGAAGCGATCGCGATCCTGAACCGGTAAAAAAAGCGTTTGATGACTTCAAAAAACTGCTTCAACGCTACCCGAATAGCCCATATGCAGAAGATTCACAAAAACGTATGGTCGCGCTGAAAAACCGTCTAGCGAACTATGATTTAGCGACTGCTGACTTCTACCTTCGCCGTGAAGCTTGGGTCGCTGCTATTAATCGTAGCCAAGAGCTACAAAAAGCGTATCCAGACACAGAAGCTGCACGTAAGTCACTGACTATCCAGTTAGAGGCCTACAAGCAACTTGGTTTGGAAGACGCCGTAGCAAGAACTGAAAAGCTTATCGAGCTCAACCCTGTGAAGTAATTGAACTTGCTTTAAACTGAACCGCCACCGTTTTTACCGTGGCGGTTTTTTATTACTCTCAATAGTGTATTCAGCCCTTTCTTGATGATCTTCCTAGCTCCACATATGCTTAAAGTTCTCCTCCCCCCTTTATAAAAAGGATGTGAACGTGACGATATCTAAGCTTTGCGCAGTTATGCTGCTCCTATTGTCTGCTTCCGTTTGCGCACTGCAAATCTCGCCGCTCAAACAGCCTCCTTATACCGGGGACCTCGATGTCATCAAGGAGAAGAATGTACTGCGCGTCTTAGTTTCTGCTGATTTAGGCTTTTACTACATTGAGGGCGGCACACCAAAAGGCATAGGCGCGGAATTGCTGGCGCATTTCGAAAAAGACCTTCGTAAACTCAAACCAAAGCTTGACGTACAAATTATTCCTGTTGCCCGCGACCAGCTACTGCCAGCCTTAGAAAACGGTTCAGGAGACTTAGTTGTCGCCAACCTGACTATTACCGACACGCGCAAACAGAAAGTGGAGTTCAGTTCACCCATTCTCACTGACATTCAAGAGTGGGTAGTGACAAACAAAAGCACACCAACGATGACGAAAATCGAACAACTGAGCGGCAAAGAGATTTGGGTGCGCGCCAGCTCTAGCTACTTTGAAAGCATTCAGACACTAAATAAGAAACTAAACAAAAAAGGCTTACCGCCTGTTATCGTGCACTTTATTGAAGAAACACTTCAAGATTATGAGCTGGTCGGAATGCTCAACAATGGTTACGTCAGAGCCATTGTTCTCGATAGCCATAAAGCCAAGCTTTGGCTGAAAGTGATGGATGATATTCGGGTGCATAAAAAAATCCCTATCCGCAAAAATGGCAAAATTGCTTGGGCAATGCGAGAAAATAGTCCCAAATTAAAAGCCGTCGTGAATAAGTTCATCCAGAAGTCTCGCTCTGGGACACTACTCGGTAACGTTATTTACGGTAAATACATCGATAACACGGGATGGTTGAACAGAGCTCTTAACCCTAAGAAAATTGCTCAACTAGAAAAACTCGCGGCGCTATTTTCACGCTATGGTGAGAAATACGATATCGACTATTTACTGATCGCTGCAATCGCTTACAAGGAATCAGGATTTAATAACGACCTAGTTGGAAGCCGAGGTGCCGTTGGCATAATGCAAGTCCTACCCAGCACCGCTCAAGATCCGAATATCAATATCAAAAATGTTCGACAATTAGAAAACAACATTCATGCTGGAGTGAAATACTTAGCTTTTTTGCGTAAGCAGTACTTCAGTGATCCTGATATCACTGCACAAAATAAACTCTACTTTACATTGGCGGCTTACAATGCGGGCCCCGGTAATGTAGAGCGTATTCGTAAGCGTGCAGCCCAACAAGGTTACGATCCTAATGTTTGGTTTAATAACGTGGAAGTCGTTATGCGGAAAAGTTTAAGCTCAACGGTTGGGTACGTCACAAGCATTAATCGCTACTACATAATATACAAACAACTAGAAAGTTTGGACCAAGTCAAAAGTCTAGAAAGGGTTTCACTAGCCCCAAAAGACCCCATTTTCATGATACCGCTACGAAAAGTAAGCCAAATGCCAGACAGTAAAAAGCCGCTTGTACAGTAAGCGGCTTTTTAAATGGATTCATTGGAAAGACTCAGTGATCGTCATCACACCTTACGTGTAGTTAAATTTTAACCACCTCAAATATTAGGCCGTAAAACTTCCCTAAAAACGAGGCCGTTTTCAGCTGAGTACTCTATCCAATCTACGGATTTACTAACCGATAACAAGCAATTTCACGATAAATCTCAGAAGTTCTTGAGTGAGATCACATTCATTTTTCATCATAAAAAACCCAAGCAAAATAATGATCTGAATCACATTTTTTTATGCTTAAAGCGGTAATCTGAACTCAACCCATGAGGGATGCAACAGAGGAAAAACACTTATGACAATGAATATCACTGGCAAAAACATCGAAATCACCTCTGCAATCCGAGCTCATATTGAGAGCAAATTTAAAAAACTGGAGAAATGGCAAGTAGACCTAATTGGTTGCCAAGCAACTTTCAGTGAGGAACCAAACAAACAGAAGAAATTCGAAGCGGTTATCAAAGTTCCTAAAGGCCAGCTCATTGCCTCAGCAACTCACGAAGATCTTTACGCAGCTATCAACGAAGTGGAGCAAAAACTAGAACGACAATTGAACAAGCTGACCCACAAACCTGAAGCTCGACGTGCAAGTAAGCCTGAGCTAGTGGAAGAAGAAGAGTAAACTGAACATATTGAGGAAATAGCGCCGAAAGGCGCTATTTTTTTGCTTGACGCTCTCCCCAGCCTTGCTTATTGTGTTTAAACACTCATAAATTAAGCACTATTTATGCATTTAACCTCACTGTTTATTTTTGACTTCTTTTTCCTCCCATAGTTGGAGGGGCGAACTCGTTTGTGAAAGAAAAGTCAAAAACAAACAGAAAGCCTCCCAAATCGGGAGGCTTTTTTATAAGGAAAGAATTGATGACTGACCAACCTATTTCCCTCGAAGAAATTCGTTTACGCTTGAATGAGTTGGATGACCAACTTCTCAGCTTGTTGTCTGAGCGCCGTAAACTCAGCATTGAAGTAGCCAAAAGCAAAGTACAAACCTCAAAGCCTGTTCGCGACGCCGTCCGTGAACAGCAATTATTGGTCAAGCTGATTTCTAATGGCCAAGATAAATACGAACTTGACGCGCAGTACATCACCAAACTTTTCCATACCATCATTGAAGACTCAGTTCTGCTTCAACAAAGTTATCTGCAAAATCTCGTTAACCCACAGCAAAGCCGTAAGCCACTTGCTCGCGTCGCATTTTTAGGAGCCAAAGGCTCTTATTCGCACTTGGCAAGTCGCGAATACTTCAGTCGTAAAAATACGGAGCTTATCGAGCTCAACTGCGAGCACTTTAAAGAAGTGACTCAAACGGTTGAATCTGGCCATGCTGATTATGGCGTTCTGCCAATCGAAAACACCAGCTCAGGCTCTATTAATGAAGTGTATGACTTACTACAACACACGACGCTTTACATCGTTGGAGAGCTAACTCAACCAATCGAACACTGCTTGGTTGCGAAAAAAGACATTCGTCTGGAAGATATTAAAACGCTGTATTCTCACCCTCAGCCACACCAACAGTGCAGTGAGTTTTTAAGCCGTATGAAAGGAGTAAAGCTGGAGTCCTGCGCGAGCACAGCAGATGCAATGCAGAAAGTCCAAGAGATGGATCGTGATGATGTAGCTGCAATTGGTAATGCATCAAGCGGTAAGCTATATGGCTTGCAAGCAATTCAAGGCAACATCGCAAACCAAACCGAAAACCATACTCGCTTTATCGTGGTTGCTCGTAAACCGGTTGAAGTTTCTACTCAAATTCCAGCAAAAACCACATTGATCATGTCGACCTCCCAAGAGGCAGGCTCATTGGTTGAAACACTATTAGTGCTGCAACGTTACGGCATCAATATGACCAAGCTGGAATCACGCCCAATTATGGGGAACCCGTGGGAAGAGATGTTCTACGTAGACTTGACATCACATCTTGCTTCGACAGAAATGCAACAGGCACTTGAAGAGCTAACAAAAATCACTAAGCACTTGAAAGTATTAGGCTGTTACCCGAGTGAGAACGTAAAGCCTACGCAAGTAAAATTGAGTTAATAGACACCAGTGAGTAAAAAGATCATGGCAACCCAAAAAGTCGTAATCGCATCGCTAAACCCAGCCAAAATTAATGCAGTTCAAAGTGCATTTCGTAATGCATTTCCGCATCAAGAGTTCAACTTCGTTGGCATCAGTGTACCGAGTGAGGTCGCAGAGCAGCCCATGACGAATGAAGAAACTCATCGTGGTGCGCTAAACCGCGTTAAAAACGCAAAAGTAGAGATGCCAAACGCGGATTACTATGTCGGTCTCGAAGCGGGAATTGAAGCAAACGTGACGTTTGCTTGGATGGTGGTTGAATCAGAGACTCACCGCGGTGAATCTCGTTCTGCAAGCTTAATGTTGCCGCCAAAAGTCTTGGAAAAACTCAAGGATGCGAATGAATTGGGAGATGTAATGGACGAAGTGTTTGGTACTGATAATATCAAACAGAAAGGTGGCGCTATTAGCCTGCTAACCCAAAACCAGCTAACTCGAAGCTCGGTCTATCACCAAGCCTTGATTCTGGCTTTAATTCCATTCACAAACCCTGAACATTTTCCTTCAAATTTATAACACTCAGCCTAGTCTCTAGATACGCAAAAAAGGGCGGATATTTCCGCCCTTTGTAATACGTTATCTTAGTCACTTGTAACACCAAGGCCTAAAAGCAAATTGGATATACTGTCTACTTAGATACCGCAACTTGTTCTAACAAGACTTTCAACTTGTCTTTTTCTTCATCAGATTTCGACTTTAGTTCGTTAGAGCCACGAGTAATGGTGGCAATGCCCACACCAAGCATCTGACTGATCTGACGTTGAGATAATTCTCCTTTAAGAAGTTCGTTAATTATATTAACGCGTGATATTAATGACTCTCTCTCATCACGTGACATCAGCATAGTTAACAGCATGTCATCTTGCTGGGTGCCCATACTTGTTCGAATTAGCTCAATAATCTGTTGCCAGTCTTTGTACTCGGGTTCGTGCGACATCAAGTTACCTCACTCAATACTTGGTATTGATCTCATGTTGATTCAAGAACGCGCCATCGATACCCAAAAGATCACGATAGTATGTTTCAAACATCAAGATGTTTTGTACATAACCGCGCGTCTCTTTAAATGGAATTGCCTCAATAAAGGCATAAGCATCCACTTTTCCTTGGGTACGCTCTCGCCACGTTTTTACTCTGTTAGGACCTGCATTATAAGCAGCAAGAGCAAAAATACGATTATTATCGTAATCCTCTAATAAACCTTGCAAATAATGGCTACCAATTTCGATATTTTTTCCTACATTGTAGAGATCCTGCGTACCTTGATAACTCAACTTATATTTACGTGCCGTGTACTTCGCCGTCGCAGGCATAATCTGCATAAGACCACGAGCGCCGACTGGAGAGCGGGCTTCAACATCTAACGCACTTTCCTGTCGAGCGAGAGACATCATCGTGATGGGATCAATGTTGTGCTTTTTCGCATAAAAGTTAAACCACCAGCGGTGTGCTATTGGGAACCTAAGTTCGATATTATCCCACATCTGCGCCTGAATACTCGCGGTCACCGTTAGGTTATGCCAACGTTTAAATGATGCATAAGCCGCCAACATCGCCTTTTCATCTTTCCCTACGCGGCGCAGTAAGTGTGTCCATTCACTCTTCGCTGCTGCGATTTTATCCGTCGCGATCAACTCTTCGATACGAGCTAGCGAGTCTTGATAGGGTTGAACAACTTTCTTATCCAACTTAACCGTATGCGTTGGGTATTTGATTGATTGTCCGATTGCATTGGCGGCAGCCACACTGTAGAAGTTTCGTTGCCCAAGCAGAGTTGCTAAACGCTGTTTCCCCGCGATGTCATCACCTAACGCAATTTCACTTCTTCCAAGCCAATATTGCCAGCGTAGCGTAGCTTGCTCTTCTTTATTTAGAACAGCAATCCACTCTTGTACGCCTTTCCAATCTGCATTTTGAATCGCTAAGCGGATGCGCGTTTCAATCAACGGTAAGTACTGACTGGTTTTCGTTTTATCATCGCGCCATTTAGCTAATGACTCAGACTCCGTACGAGTCAATCGAAATGCAATATAGTCGGCAAGTTCTTGCGCTTTTTCTGGAGAAAACTTCTGTCCTTTAATGACGACATCATACGCACCTTGAGCTTGGCTAGAGTTCATTCGAGCCAACTTTTCTAACGCATATTCACTTTGCGCTCGATTAAAATCATTCGCAGGTTTTTTCTTCGCGAATTCCGCAACACTTGAAGGATTATCAAACAACGCTTTCATTTCTTTGGCTTGTTGCTTCGCCTGCGCGGATTTAGACAGTTTGAGCAAGTAACTCATCAAACCGCCATTACGAGCATCAAACGCCAGTAACATACGCTGTAGAATCAGTTCATCGGTACGCTCACCCGCCTTGTCCCATGCCGCAAATAATGGGTCACACTCATCAGCAATGCTGATGCCACGTAACCACATATGTTCAGCCCCTTTAAATGCCGCGACTTTCTTGCCTTGCTTTAACTGAGCGACGTAGAAAATACATTGGTAACGCTCACCACTAGGAATGACTTTTTGAAACTCAGTAATGGTTTTCCAATCTTTTTGCTTATAAAGATGATTGAGGTATGGAGCACGAACTCGACGAGAAAATGGAAAAGACTCGTGCTCAGAAATAAACTCGTTCACCTGTTGTGGTGACTTTTCCGGTAACTGTCTAATAAAAGTGCGGTAATCCACATAAGGCGTTAGTGGATAGTCAGAAATTTTAGGACGAATCGAAAGGTACCCGTCGATGTCATTTTTATCTAATAAATCTTGAGCTTGCTCATATACTTCGCGCTGCTTTTCCAAACTCAGCGCGGCATTAGCACTCAAACTCATAGCACACAACGCGGCGGCGCAGCATACGTTTTTAGCCAATTCAGATACGTTGAATCTCATTTGTGTCATTTTCCCCAGACATATACTGCCCTAAAGCCTAGTTTTGTTAGAGTTCATGTGATGTTAAGGCAATTTTCACACATGCATCTATTTACACAGAATGCAGATGTCCATGTAAAGCAACTTAGTGTATTAAAAATTGTACTCGTCAAACTTTTAAGACGATGGAGACAAAGCGTTTCTAACTCGCATAGAAAACACTTCGTCATTCTTAACGAATAACAAAAGTGTATACCCTAACCGTGTAAGTTTCCGGTCAGCTCAAAATAAGAAATCCATTCGTTAGGGAAATTCTTGCAATGCGGTAACAAAAACAAAGCACTTGGTATAAAATGATGGGTTTGAATGACAGTTAATTTAGGAACGATCGGCAATGGCTGAATACGTATATACCATGTCGCGGGTGAGCAAAATTGTGCCACCTAAGCGTCAAATTCTTAAAGACATCTCTCTGAGCTTCTTCCCTGGTGCGAAAATCGGTGTTTTAGGTCTGAACGGTGCAGGTAAATCCACACTGCTACGTATCATGGCAGGTATCGACACGGATATCGACGGTGAAGCGCGTCCACAACCTGGTCTAAACGTAGGTTACCTACCTCAGGAACCAGTATTAGACGAATCAAAAACCGTTCGTGAAGTTGTTGAAGAAGCGGTTGCTGACGTTGCTGACGCTCTGAAACGTTTGGACGCAGTCTACGCAGCATACGCTGAACCAGATGCAGACTTCGACGCACTTGCAAAAGAGCAAGGCGAGCTAGAAGCCCTTATCCAAGCGAAAGATGGTCATAACCTAGAAAATGCGCTTGAGCGTGCAGCAAACGCACTACGTTTACCTGAATGGGACCAAAAAATTGCGCACCTATCAGGTGGTGAACGCCGCCGTGTGGCTATTTGTCGCTTGCTACTTTCTAAGCCAGACATGCTATTGCTTGATGAACCTACCAACCACCTAGATGCAGAATCAGTTGCTTGGCTAGAGCGCTTCTTAGTGGATTACACAGGTACCGTAGTAGCCATCACCCACGACCGTTACTTCCTAGATAACGCTGCGGGCTGGATCTTAGAACTGGACCGTGGTGAAGGTATCCCATGGGAAGGTAACTACACCTCATGGCTGGAGCAAAAAGACGCTCGTCTACAACAAGAAGCCTCCCAAGAGAGTGCTCGCCAAAAGACTATCGAGAAAGAGCTTGAGTGGGTACGTAAAAACCCTAAAGGTCGTCAAGCGAAGTCAAAAGCACGTATGGCTCGCTTTGAAGAGCTACAAAGCTCTGATCACCAAAAACGTAATGAAACCAACGAACTGTTTATCCCACCTGGTGAGCGTCTAGGTGATAAGGTTATTGAAGTGAAGAACCTAACTAAGTCATTTGACGGTCGTGTTCTGATTGATGACCTGTCATTCAGCATCCCTAAAGGTGCGATTGTTGGTATTATCGGTGCGAACGGCGCAGGTAAATCGACGCTATTCAAGATGTTAAGTGGTACTGAACAACCAGACTCGGGCACAATTGAGATGGGCGATACAGTAAAACTGGCATCGGTCGATCAGTTCCGTGACAGCATGGACGATTCTAAAACCGTATTCCAAGAGATCTCTGAAGGTGCTGATATCATTAAGATCAACAACTTCGAAATCCCAGCTCGCGCATACTGTTCACGCTTTAACTTTAAAGGCAGTGACCAACAGAAGATTATTGGTGAACTATCGGGTGGTGAGCGTAACCGTGTCCACCTTGCGAAGCTGCTTAAAGCGGGCGGTAACGTGTTGCTACTCGACGAACCAACCAACGACCTTGACGTTGAAACACTGCGTGCTCTAGAAGAAGCATTACTAGAGTTCCCTGGTTGTGCAATGGTTATCTCGCACGACCGTTGGTTCCTTGACCGTATCGCAACCCACATCATTGACTACCGTGACGAAGGCCAAGTTAACTTCTACGAAGGTAACTACACAGAGTACATGGATTGGTTGAAGAAAACATTGGGTCCTGAAGCCGCAGAACCACACCGTATCAAATACAAGCGTATTGCGAAGTAATCGCAACCCACAAAGTTTGATTGTAATTTGTACAAAGGCCGCTATCATAGCGGCCTTTGTTTTCTTTGTTATAAAAAGAGCTCATTAGCCCGTCTCGTTCGTTAAGAACATGACATTGCACTTACGTCACTCTGTAGCGACTTCGACACTTTTCAAACAACAATCGAACATTTTTTGTTCGTATTGATATACTATTCAATTCTGTTTGACGACCTGACGAGAATATTCATATGACAGAGAGACGACGCTTTTCACGTATTCTCCATCAAGCTCCAGCTAAGATAGAACAACGTGACTTGGCAATTGAAGCTAGGATTCAAGATCTTTCCTTGCATGGTTTACTCATGAAAGTGGAAGAGACTGAGGCTTTGGATCCAACCCTTCCAGTCCATGTGACTTTTTCATTTGATCAATCCGAACAAGTGATTACGTTAAAAGCGCAAATTGTGAATGTCTCTAAGTGTGAGGTTAGGTTGAAGATCGCTAAGATAGACATCGAAAGCATTAGCCAACTAAAACGATTTATAGAATTGAATGTAGGCAATAACGACCTTCTGAATCGAGAGTTAGAGCACCTCTCTGGTTTTTAGGAGAAAAATAAATGAACGCCTATTTAAGTAACAATAACTATGTCTAAAAAAATCATCATGCAGATCCCGACGAAAGACGGCGATCAGCAGTTCTATTTGGGCCGCAGTTCGGTCCTAGCAGTATTTGCTTCAGTATTGGCATTACCCGCCGTCGTTGGTGGCGCGTGGTACCTTAATCAGCAGCAGATGCACAATAAAGACGAACTAACACAAATCATCGCCAAACTGGAAAGTGAAAAGGCCGAAGTGACGGCTCTTTACGAAGAGCAGCTTGATACCAATCATTCGCTTTCCCAATCTTTGACGGACAAAAACAATCAAATTCAGCTATTGGGCAAACGGGTATTCGACGTTGAATCGGTTTTAGGTCTCGCAGACGAAGAGTTGATGATCGATGAGAACAGCATGGGGTTAGAGGAGCGAATTGACGCAGCCGCTATCGATTCTGCTGTTCGCGCGACGATGTTCCGTTTGATACCAAATGACAGTCCAGTCACATACCAACGTATTTCTTCTTCTTACGGCAGTCGTATTAATCCGATTTCAGGTAAGAGGCATGTTCATACTGGTATCGATCTGACTTGTAAAAGAGGAGAAGAGATCCTGGCACCGGCTGACGGTGTGGTGGAAACCGTTCGCCCGAGCAATCGTGGTTATGGTAACTATGTCACCATTCGTCACTCATTTGGCTTTATGAGCTCCTTTGCTCATCTACAACGCTTCAAAGTGAAAAGCGGTCAGTTTGTTAGTAAAGGCGACATCATTGCTCAATGCGGTAACTCTGGCAACTCCACAGGGCCACACTTGCACTATGAAGTACGCTTCCTCGGACGAGCACTCAACCCTCAATACTTAATGGAGTGGACACCAGAAAACTTCAATGACGTCTTTGAAAAAGAGAAAAAAGTGAAATGGGGACCTTTGGTTCAATTGATTGATAACGTTGTACGCCTACAAGTCAATTTAACCAATTCACCCTATCGCGATACCAGTATCAACACAGTATCAAGTGAAGATACGAGTAATACTGCGACGAACTGATTTGTCCATCAACACGAAAAAGAGCAGCTTACGCTGCTCTTTTTGTTTCGGACTCTGCACGGCTAAATGACCCGTGATTAGCCGCGATGAATATTATCATTCGCCTGTTTGAGTAAGTTTTGGCTCTCATTCATAAATTGTTGAGAATAAGTACCAAACCAATCACTCACCTGCTTAAAGCTTTCGATGAATCGCGCTTTGTCTCTGCTATCCAGAATCGCTACCGCATCACCTAAACGCTGATGGAATCGCTTGATCATATCGATATTCTCTTGAGAAGAGAAAATGATATCACCGTACAAGTTCGGATCCTGACCAAACAGTCGTCCCACCATCGCCAATTCAAGGCGGTAGATTGGCGAGCTTAACTTCAACAACTGATCGATGTTCGGGTTCTCTTTGCTAAGGTGCATACCGTAAGCAAACGAAGTGAAGTGGCGCAACGCCTGAATCAACGTCATGCCATGATCATGCTCTTGTGCATCGATTTGGCACAAGCTTGCGCCCCAAATTCCAAACTGTTGCAATAGCCATTGGTAATGCTCGTGACCACGACCATCACAGTACACAATAACCTGCTTGGCAAGGCTCGGAACATCTGGGCCAAACATTGGGTGTAAACCAACTACAGGACCTTGGTGCACATTCAACATTGCTTGCAGAGGCTTCGACTTGATAGAAGTCAGGTCACACAGAATGCAGTCTTGCGGCAAGTTCCCCAGTTTTTCGATCACCCCTTCCGTTAGATGAATCGGCACCGTGACCACGACTAAACCCGCGTTGTCTAGAATCTCATCCGCATGATCCCAGTCTTTACTGCCGAGAACTTTGACCTGGTAGCCCGACAATTTGAACATACGCCCAAACAGGCCACCCAATTGACCATTACCACCAATAATAACAACTGAGCGTAAATCAGGGTTCAAACACTTAAAACCGGAATCTTTCTCGCTGGCATAAGACTCACGCATTGTTCGACGCAGAATATCTTCAATAAGCTGTGGAGGAATTCCCATTTTTTCAGCTTCAGCGCGACGAGAAGCTAACATCGCCGCTTCGCGGTCTGGAGCATAAATTGGCAAACCATGTTCGCTTTTTACTTCCCCAACTTTCTCTACGAGCGCTAAACGCTGAGCCAATAGCTCCAACATTTGCTTGTCGACTGCATCAATCTGATCGCGTAATGCGTTAAGTTCAACTGCCATTGATGTTCCTTAAATCCTGTATTAATTAGCCTTTAGACGATTTTCTAAGAAAGGCACTAGCTCTTCATGTGCATGACGTAATAGTGCCTCAGTTGAATCCCAATTGATACATGCGTCAGTGATAGATACACCGTATTTCATCTCTTCAAGAGCTAAGTCAGAAGATTGATTTCCTTCATTGATATGGCTTTCAATCATAAGACCGATAATAGATTTATTGCCTTCACGGATTTGATGAATCACATCCTCCGCGACTAATGGCTGGCGACGGTAATCTTTACGTGAGTTGGCGTGACTGCAATCCACCATTAATGAAGCATCAAGACCAGATTTCGCCATCTCTTGCTCACACTCAGTGACTGATACCGAATCGTAGTTAGTTTGCTTGCCGCCACGTAAGATCACATGTCCATTAGCATTGCCCTGGGTGGTCAACAGTGCGACTTGTCCCTCACGGTTAATTCCCATAAAACGGTGGCTAGAGGACGCAGCTTGCATCGCGTTAATTGCGGTTGCCAAACTGCCATCGGTGCCATTCTTAAAACCGATTGGCATAGACAGGCCGCTTGCCATTTCACGGTGAGTTTGTGACTCCGTCGTACGAGCACCGATGGCTGCCCAGCTAAAAGTATCCGCCAAGTATTGTGGGCTAATTGGGTCTAGAGCCTCAGTCGCGAGCGGGATTTCCATCTCTGCCAACTCCACCAGAAGTTCGCGTCCAACATGCAGACCGTGTTCAATATCGAAACTGCCGTCTAGGTGTGGGTCATTGATCAGGCCTTTCCAGCCGACCGTGGTGCGCGGCTTCTCAAAGTAAACACGCATAACAATATACAGTTGGTCACTTAGTTGTTCAGAGAGTGCTTTAAGTCGCTTTGCGTAATCCTTCGCCGCTTCTACGTCGTGGATAGAACATGGACCGCATACAACAAGCAGGCGGTGATCCTTCTTGTGAATAATATTAGCGATAGTTTGACGAGACTCTTGAATAAAGCGACGTGCTTTTTCACTCAAAGGAAGCTTGGTTTTTAGTTCCTCCGGAGTAATAAGAACCTGTTCTTCGATAATATTAATATTGCTCAACTCACTTTTCTGCATAACTCTAACCTGTATATTTATTTTTACACCCAACCAAACCTTTGGTGAGACAACTAAGCTTTAACGACAAGATAACAGTCTAAAAAAGAAAAACAAGCGTACAGAATAAAAAACATTTAGTGTAAATTTAAGCTTACAGTCAAATGAAAAGCCAAAGTATAATTAACTTTGGCTTCTCATCGCTGTTTTGAATCTTTTACAAGAGGTTTAGCTAGTCAAGCGTTTCATCGCTTCACTCGCCGCTTTCCACTCTTGAGATAGCTTAAGTTCGCTTGGAGAAAATGACTGTTTTTTCAGTAATCCATCCGCGAGTGGCACGGTTGAAACCGGTAAGTTGTCTAATACCTCAACGTGCGCTTCTCGTTTATTACACATTAACAACATATCGCAACCAGCTCTCAATGCTTGAGCACCTCGCTCGGCTGGGCTGCCCATAATCGCAGCGCCTTCCATGGTCAAATCATCCGAAAAAACCAAACCTTTAAAACCCAATTGCTGACGCAGGACCTGTTTTAACCAGTATTCAGAACCGCTGGCTGGTTGAGCATCATAATGTGGGAAAATCACGTGAGCAGGCATCATGGCATCTAAAATACCGGCATCAATTTGCGCTTTGAAGATCGCCATATCTTGTTCAAAAATATCACTGCGCTCGTCGTATGGTGTTTCTAGATGTGAGTCTGCAATCACGCCACCATGTCCAGGGAAGTGCTTGCCTGTCGTTGCCATGCCAACACTCTTCATTCCCTGCATATATGCAGTGCTATAGCGAAGAATGGTGTCGGCATCTTCACCGAATGCGCGGTTACCGATCGCTTTACATTGATGGCCTTGGTCAAGTACCGGGGCAAAGCTTAAATCAATATCATGGGCAATCAGCTCTGCTGCCATTAACCAACCGCCCATACGAGCAAGCTCTTCACCATTTTGATGTTTAGCGTACTCATCAGCAGCAGGAATTAATGAGAAACCTTCACGAAAGCGCTGCACTCGGCCGCCTTCTTGATCCACACCGATCAAAAACGGGCGCTTAGCCGCCTTTCGGATGGATTGAGTAAGTGCTTGAAGCTGTTCGCTATCATGATAGTTGCGAGCAAATAGAATTAAGCCACCAACCGTAGGATGCTCCAAGATTTCTTTGTCTTCAGCGGTCAGTTCATACCCCGCAACGTCAACCCATAACGGTCCCATGTTTTCTCCTCAAAATCGGCTGAATATCTCGTATTCGATGAGGTTATTCGCTTCAGATTTGCTTTACAATAAGTGAATGAAGAATTGACGAGATCGGCTATGAAATTTAACGAACTGTACATTGGTGTGATGTCTGGAACGAGTATGGATGGCGTTGATACCGCTCTAGTTGAAATAAGCGATGAGCATGTTCGTCTGATTGCGCACGACGACTACCCAATGCCCGCAGCGCTAAAAGACATGCTGTTATCTGTTTGTACCGGTCAAGCAACAAATTTAAAAACCATAGGTGAACTTGACCACCAGCTCGGCCACCTATTTGCAGATGCTGTGTTACAGCTACTCAATAAGTCTGGCTACGTCGCAGAGCAAATTCGTGCGATTGGTAATCACGGTCAAACAGTGTTCCATCAGCCTACCGGAAACTTGCCGTTTACCACTCAATTGGGCGATGCAAACATTATCGCAGTCAAGACAGGCATTGATACGGTAGCGGATTTTCGTCGTAAAGACATGGCGCTAGGTGGACAAGGTGCCCCACTCGTCCCTGCTTTCCATAAAAGCATTTTTGCGATGCAGGATTCCACAATTGTGGTGCTTAACATTGGAGGCATTGCCAATATCTCGGTACTGCATCCAGAACAACCAGTCATTGGCTATGACACAGGCCCGGGCAATATGTTGATGGACGCATGGTGTGCGCTGCATACTGGGCAAAGCTTCGACGAAGATGCACAATTTGCACTTAAAGGAACGGTAAACGCTACTTTGTTGACTCAATTACTCAAAGAAGCTTACCTCGCCATGCCTGCCCCTAAAAGTACCGGGCGAGAACTGTTCAATATTGACTGGCTGCATCAACAACTGGCCCATCACAATTTACCAATCGAAGACGTACAACGTACACTTTGCGAGTATTCTGCAATTACCATTGCCAACGAAGTCGACAAGTTTTCTCATGGCATCACACCTCAACTATTAGTCTGTGGCGGTGGAGCAAGAAACCCGCTTTTGATGCAGCGACTAGCTAAGTTATTGCCACAATGGAGCGTTGCGACAACGGCAGAAAAAGGTGTTGATGGCGATTACATGGAAGCAATGGCGTTTGCTTGGCTTGCGCAGCGCCATATTCACGGCCTCCCTAGCAACTTACCGGAAGTTACGGGGGCAAGTCGTCTCGCTTCACTGGGTGTACTCTATTCAAAAAATTAAGGGCAATAGATCCTAAACAAAAAGGCTTAATTCATTATGACGAACGATGCACTTATCGCAGCTTTATCCCATCTGGTATCTGAAGGGCGAAACCCAGACACCATGGACATCGACTTGCTGCCTTCTCTCGATATTGTTCAACGCATCAACCAACAGGACAAACTCGTTCCTCTTGCCGTTGAAAAAGTGTTGCCTGAGATCGCTGAAGCCGTTGATAAGATCACGGAAGCATTTAAGGTCGGAGGTCGGTTGTTTTACATCGGTGCGGGTACCAGTGGTCGACTTGGCGTTTTGGATGCTTCAGAATGCCCACCAACTTTTGGCACAGATCCAGAGATGGTCGTTGGTATTATTGCCGGTGGAAAAGAGGCAATGTTCCGTGCAAAGGAAGGGGCGGAGGACGATCCAGCATTGGGTGAGCAAGATCTTAAAGAGAATACGCTAACACAACGCGATGTCGTCGTTGGTATTGCGGCAAGTGGACGAACACCTTACGTGATTGGTGGCTTAGAGTATGCGAACGAGCTTGGTGCCACCACTGTAGCACTATCTTGTAACCCTGACTCTCCGATTGCAGATATTGCTGATATTGCGATTAGCCCCGTTGTTGGACCTGAAGCGTTAACGGGATCCACTCGCTTAAAATCAGGGACGGCACAAAAACTCGTACTAAACATGCTCACTACCGCAAGCATGATTCGCCTGGGCAAAAGTTATCAGAACTTAATGGTAGATGTGAAAGCGACGAATGCAAAGCTAGTTGCAAGAGCGGCTCGTATTGTTATGCAAGCAACAGATTGTACTAACCAAGAGGCTAAAACGGCGCTCAAAGAAACGGACTACGACGCCAAGTTAGCGATTTTGATGATTTTAACCGGGCTGGATAGAGAAAGCGCGACTGAGCAACTGAACGCCAAGCAAGGATATTTAAGAAAAGTCGTGATCGCGCAAACTAATCAATCTTAATCAATCTTAATCAATAAAGCGCCTCACTTATTTAAAAGTCAGGCGCCTTTTATGGCTTAATTTAGTAGTTCAATCGTTCAATGTGAGTAATACCGACTTTACCTTCAAGGTCACTGAACATATGAACCATTGCTGGGTATGGTTGTGCTCCAGGGTAGACAACTTCTGCATTACAGAAAAACGCATAGTTTTGTCCGGCTACGACTTGAGTAGCCACAACCAAAGGGGAGTATTTGACACAGACAAACCCCTCGATACCTTTAGCAAATACTTCTTTATTCTCTGCTGTGAGTTCATGAAATGGACTCCAGCCACCAGCCATTTGCGTTGACATAATGTGATTCCTTTTTTTCTGTGCTCACTATCAAGAAATATGAGCACAGTTTAATAAGGAAGATTTTGCCACATTTATGTGATGCAGACAGTGTAACAACGGCTTTATTGACTATTAATTTGAGTATTCATTCCAACCACGTTGCCATTCCATGCGGAATTTTTGCGCTTGCTCAGTACCTTCACAAACCCCTTCGTAATACTGACCAGATAACCCCATTTGATACGCAAAAGCAGGATTACAGTACTCACGTAAACCTTCTAAATAACCTTGGTCGTAGTCACTTTGCTTAACACTACCCAACTCACGAAGCTCGCTCATCGTGCGCGATGTGTGTCCGGTTATGCCATCTTGATATCCGATCTGATGCCAATCTCCCGACTTGGCAAGATCTGCTGTCGTTGCTGTGCATCCTGCAAGTAAAGCCAGTGCCAGACCTACCGTTACCTTTTTCATGGTTCTTCCTTAAGTAATTGTTTTCAAAAATAAGCTTACCACTAATTATTGGCGCTTGCCGCTGAGCTTGCAGATTTAACCACTGATGACTCAAATCAGCCGCTCAAGACTGTCATCAACCTTTCGCCATTTTTAAAAACCGCTCAAGCAGCATATCGACCACTCAGTGCTCTATTCGACCACTCATCTACTAACCGAATGCATTTAACACAAGTGACGCATAACATGCATCCTGAGATTAAAAAATTACCCTACCCAACTAAGACCAAGGACAATTGCTATGATGTGGTTTCTAACCTGTGTCGCAGCCCTAATCGGCGGATACTTCATCTACGGCGCTTTCGTCGAGAAGATTTTCGGCATCAATGAAAAACGCCAAACGCCAGCTCACACCAAATCGGACGGTGTTGACTTCGTTCCAATGTCAACAAAGAAAGTTTACCTAGTTCAACTACTTAACATCGCAGGTGTTGGTCCAATTTTTGGCCCGATCATGGGGGCACTATACGGTCCTGCGGCGATGCTTTGGATTGTAGTCGGTTGTATTTTTGCTGGTGCAGTACACGATTACTTCTCAGGCATGCTTTCAGTGCGTAACGGCGGTGCATCTGTACCTACCATTACAGGTCGCTACCTAGGTAATGGCGCAAAACACTTTATGAATATTTTTGCCATTGTCCTATTGCTTCTAGTTGGCGTAGTGTTCGTTTCAGCCCCTGCTGGCATGATTACTAACCTCATCAATGATCAAACAAGCTTGAGCGTAAGCATGACTACAATGGTTATTGCTATTTTTGCTTACTACATCATTGCGACGATTGTTCCTGTCGATAAAATCATTGGTCGTTTCTACCCACTGTTTGGCGCCCTACTTATCTTTATGTCTGTTGGCCTAATGACAGCCGTTGCTTTCTCTAGCGAACACACAGTAATGGGTGACTTCCAAGTTTCGGACATGTTCTCTAACCTCAACCCAAATGACATGCCGTTATGGCCTGCATTGTTCATCACTATCGCATGTGGCGCTATCTCTGGCTTCCACGCAACTCAGTCTCCACTGATGGCGCGTTGTATGGAAAATGAGAAAAACGGTCGCTTCGTATTCTACGGTGCAATGATTGGTGAAGGTGTTATCGCGCTAATTTGGTGTGCTATCGCTCTGTCTTTCTTCGGCTCTCTAGACGCTCTATCAGAAGCTGTGAAAAACGGTGGTCCTGGTAACGTGGTATACAGCGCATCATTTGGTCTGCTAGGTGTGTTCGGTGGTATCCTTGCGTTCCTGGGGGTGGTTATCCTACCAATTACGTCTGGCGATACAGCGTTCCGTTCAAGCCGCTTGATCCTTGCTGAATACTTCAACATGGAACAAAAAACGCTACGTAACCGTCTACTGATGGCACTTCCACTGTTCGTTATCGGCGGTATCTTAACTCAAGTAGACTTCGGCATTATCTGGCGCTACTTCGGTTTTGCAAACCAAACAACAGCGGTAATGATGCTTTGGACTGCGTCCGCTTACCTACTGCGTCACAACAAGCTGCACTGGATTACCACTATCCCAGCTATCTTCATGACCACGGTATGTGTCACGTTCATCTTAAACAACAGCTCGCTAGGTTTTGGTCTGCCAATGCAACTATCAACTATCGTAGGTATTGTGTTTGCCCTAGCTGTGACAGGTTACGTTATCAAAACCTCTAAGGGTAAAGGTGAAACTGAACTGGCTGACGAAGAGAAACCACAAGCCGTATCAGAAACAGCGTAATACTCGTCACATCTGAGTGACTAAGATAGGAGCCTGCCAATTGCAGGCTCTTTTTGTTTTATACCCAAGTCACTTTAAGACTCAGAAAGCACAGCGCAGCATCATTTACTTAGCTGTTCTTATCTATCTGAGCCAAGCATCTTGAGGTTACTTAGGTATACAATAACAACATTGATTCTAGGTTAGGTTCACTATGGAACTGGTCATCTCCCTTTTACAACAGATGTGTGTGTACTTAGTTTTGGCTTACATGCTAAGTAAAACGCCAATCATCTTACCTTTGCTGAGTATTTCTTCGCGCTTAAGCCACCGCCTAATTTGTTACGTACTCTTCTCTGGCTTTTGTATTCTCGGCACCTATTTCGGTCTGCACATCAACGATGCTATTGCCAATACTCGTGCGATCGGCGCAGTTATGGGCGGGCTGTTTGGTGGACCTGTTGTAGGTTTCGCCGTCGGATTTACTGGTGGCATCCATCGATACTCTCTTGGTGGCTTTACTGACCTAGCCTGCGCAATTTCAACCACCGCCGAGGGCGTAATTGGTGGCTTGCTCCACGTTTACCTTATCAAGCGAAATAAAGGCGCATTGCTGTTTAATCCAAGCGTCGTATTCAGCGTCACGTTTGTTGCAGAAGTGGTGCAAATGATTTTGCTGCTCGCCGTCGCGAAACCTTTTGATCAAGCCTATGAACTGGTGTCCGCTATTGCAGCGCCTATGATCATCGCGAACTCATTTGGTGCGGCGTTGTTCATGAGTATCCTGCAAGACAGAAAAGCAATCTTTGAAAAGTTTTCTGCGACGTTTTCGCGTCGAGCGCTCACCATTGCTGATCGCTCAGTGGGAATTCTAAGCAACGGCTTCAACACCGAAAACGCAGAGAAAATCGCACGTATTATTTACGAAGAAACCAAAGTGGGCGCTGTCGCGATTACTGACCAAGAAAAAATCTTAGCGTTTGTGGGCATTGGCGATGATCACCATAAACCAAACACGCCGATTTCATCGCAAAGCACATTAGACTCCATGGAGAAAAACGACATCATTTATCTTGATGGTGCGGAGCGTCCATACCAATGCTCCATTGCAAAAGATTGCAAGCTCGGATCTGCGCTGATCATCCCACTGCGTGCAGGGAAAGAGGTCATTGGTACCATAAAGCTGTATGAACCGAAGCGTAAATTGTTCTCGACGGCCAACATGTCGATGGCGGAAGGAATAGCCCAGCTTCTATCTAGCCAAATCCTTTATGGCGATTACCAACAACAACAAGCCTTACTCGCCCAAGCAGAAATAAAATTGCTTCACGCTCAGGTGAATCCACACTTTTTGTTTAATGCACTCAATACTATTAGTGCGATTACTCGTCGTGACCCTGACAAAGCGCGCGAGCTAATCCAAAATCTATCGCACTTCTTCCGCAGCAATTTAAAGCAGAACATTAATACCGTGACGCTAAAGGAAGAGCTTGCACATGTGAACTCGTACTTGAGCATCGAAAAAGCGCGTTTTACGGACCGCTTAGAGGTTGAAATCGATATTCAACCTGAATTGCTGGACATCAAATTACCAAGCTTTACACTCCAGCCTTTGGTTGAGAATGCCATTAAGCATGGCATTTCAAACATGCTTGAAGGTGGTAAAGTTCATATCTACAGCGAAGCACACCCACAAGGTCACTTGATTACCGTCGAAGACAACGCAGGCAGTTTTGAACCGCCAAAAGAAAACCACTCAGGGCTAGGTTTAGAAATTGTCGACAAACGTCTCACTAATCAATTTGGACGTGATGCAGCGCTAAAAATTACGTGCGAGCCACATCAATTTACTAAAATGAGCTTTATCATTCCCCCAAAATCATAAAAGCACGCTGAAGCAATAAAGGTAATGTTGGATGTTAACCGCACTCGTCATTGATGATGAACAGTTTGCTCGTGAAGAGCTAGCAGAGTTACTGGATGAAACAGGCCAAGTTGAGGTCGTGGGCGATGCCTCAAACGCAATCCTTGGCCTAAAAAAAATCAATGAACTCAAGCCTGATGTGGTGTTTCTCGATATCCAAATGCCTCAAGTCACGGGGATTGAATTACTTGGGATGCTTGATCCAGAAACCATGCCTTATGTGGTTTTTGTCACGGCTTATGATCAGTATGCGATTCAAGCATTTGAAGACAATGCCTTTGATTACTTGCTCAAACCTGTCGACCCATGCCGGTTAACTAAAACGGTCAAACGACTAAACAAAGTCATTAGCCAATCCGCCCTAACGCAACAACTGTCTGCTATTACACCTGACACGTTGGATCAGATACCGTGCATCGGACACAACCGCATCGTTATCATGGCCACCGACACGGTGGAATGTGCTTACAGTGATATCAGCGGCGTACATGTACGCTCCACCAGCCAAACCGCGAGCACCCAACTGACATTAAAAACGTTGGAAGAGAAAACCCCTCTAGTCCGCTGCCATCGTCAATACTTAGTCAGTATTAAAGCGATTAGCGAAATCAAGTTACTGGAAAATGGGTTAGCGGAAATCATCACCAAAACAGGCTTTGAGATACCAGTAAGCCGCCGCTACTTAAAGGTGCTCAAAGAGATGCTCGGCATTAGCCACTAACACAAAAACTTCACACATCATCGCTGAGTTTCCGCTAGCGTATAAATAGGACGCTCTGAAAAGACGAGGCGATGATGTATAAAGTTTTATTCATATGTAAGCACAACGCTGGACGAAGCGTCCTCGCGGAGTCAATCGCAACCAATATCCTGCTAGCAGATTTTAGTGTCACCAGTGGAGGCTCACATCCCACAGGCAAGGTGCACCCAGTGGTGCAAAAATATTTAGATGACCACCAACTCCCCATTCCGCATATCCACACGCATTCATGGGAGGAGCGAACTCAATTTCTTCCCGACATCGTTATTATTCTCTGTGATTCTTTACATCAAGAAACCGCTCCTCAGTGGCTTGCAGGTGGTGTTCGAGTAAACTGGCAAGTTGATGCTTTTCCGACCGATGGTTCTGATGAATACATGTACGCACATTGCGAAAAGGTTGCTCAATCGCTTGAGCGAAGAATCACGAAGATGTCTGATATGATTATCGATGGTTTAGGAAAAGACCAAATTCGTGATTACCTAAATGAGTTAAGAGAGATGTAAAAAAGGCGACCCACAGGTCGCCTTTTGAATATTCGATAAATGGAGACTAATCCACTTGCTTGATTTGAAGTTCTTTAGGTACTTCAAAGAACATATTCTCTTCACGGCCAAGTACTTCATCAACCGCTTCGGCACCAACGAGTTCTTTGATTCGCTCTAGAATCTGATTAACGAGCTCTTCCGGAGCAGATGCTCCCGCAGTCACGCCGACCTTTGTTTTGCCTTCGAACCACTCAGGTTTGATATCTTCCGGACAGTCGGTTAAGTAGCCAGGTGTCCCTAGCTTTTCAGCTAGCTCTTTAAGACGTGTAGAGTTTGATGAGTTTTTAGAACCCACCACAACCATCACATCTACGTCACCAGCTAATTCACGTACGGCATCTTGGCGGTTTTGTGTCGCATAACAGATATCGTCTTTACGTGGACCTTGGATATCTGGGAACACGCGGCGTAGCTCTTCGATAACATCGGCAGTTTCATCGACAGAAAGCGTCGTTTGGCTTACGTAATGAAGATCGGATGGATCTTTCACAATCGCCTTCAGTTTCTCAACATCGGCTGGAGTTTCAACCAAGTACATACCACCGGTTTCACTGGCGTATTGCCCCATCGTACCTTCGACTTCAGGGTGACCTGCGTGACCAATCAGAACCACTTCCATATTACGACGGCTCGCACGCGCCACTTCCATATGCACTTTGGTTACTAAAGGGCACGTTGCGTCAAATACGGTCAAATCACGCTGCTTGGCTTCCTGACGAACTGCCTGCGATACACCATGAGCGGAGAAAATCACAATGTTGTTGTCTGGCACTTCGTGCAGTTCTTCAACGAAGATAGCACCACGCTGTTTTAGACCTTCAACCACAAAACGGTTATGCACCACTTCATGACGCACATAAATCGGTGGCTGATACATCTCTAGCGCACGCTCTACGATGCTAATCGCGCGGTCAACACCAGCACAGAAACCACGTGGGTTAGCTAACAGGATTTTCATTTCATTGCTCATGGAAGTTATCTTTTATTTGGTTCGCTATTCTACTGACAAAATTTCAACTTCGAAAGTCACGTCTTGTCCCGCGAGTGGATGGTTGAAGTCCACAGTTACTGAGTCGCCAGCAATCTCAGTAATGATGCCTGGGATTTCCATGCCATCAGGGCCACTGAAGGCCATGATTGTACCAACTTCCACTTCTGCATCACCTACAAATTTAGTGCGATCCATATAGTGAATATGATCAGGGTTTGGCATACCAAACGCGTCTTCTGCCTTTAGCTCAATCGCTTTTTGTGCGCCTGTTTCGAGGCCTATCAAGCACTGCTCAAAGTTTTCACTCAAGCTGCCATCACCCATAACAAATTTCGCTGGTTTACCCATGTTATGAGTACTATCTGCAACCGATCCGTCTTTCATTTTAATCGTAAAGTGAAGGGTTACTACCGATTCATTGGTTATTGTTGTCACGTTAATGCTTCCTTGTTCTTGGGTTATTACGCTGTCAGCTTGGTCTTTTTATACATTGATATGCTGATTGGCGCTCCAACATAATAAAAAGCGTCGCTCGAATCAACGGACGACGCTTAGGGTTATTCGATATACCGCAAAAGATTACTTGTCAGCGTCTTTTTTACGGAAGCCATCCAGAATAATCATTGCCGCACCAATACAGATCGCCATGTCAGCAAGGTTGAATGCTGGCCAGTGGTAGTTACCCCAGAAGAAGTCTAGGTAATCAACAACAAAGCCATGAACGACGCGGTCAAACACGTTGCCCACTGCACCACCAATAATCAGTGCATAAGCAATGTTGTTCCATTTTTCTTTTGCTGGAAGCTTACTCATCCAGTAGGTCAAAAGACCCGTAACAACAAACGCGATACCTGTAAATAACCAGCGCTGCCAACCAGCTTGATCGCTCAAGAAGCTGAAAGCTGCACCGTAGTTATGAACGTAAAGTAGGTTGAAGAATGGCAACACCTCAATTCGGTTTGCCCATCCGTAGCCCATGTTGTCCATCACCACCAATTTGATGCCAATATCTGCAATAAATACCAGAATTGCTAACCACAGCCAGCGAACTCCAGATTGCTTTAACGTCAGTGCTTTTTCACTCATTACTTTACCTACAAACAGCCCCAGTAAATACTGGGGCTGTTAATTTTAAAAAAAGTTCAGTCGTTCTAGGCAATTACGCGAATTTACGTACTTCACCTTCGCCTTCTACGTTAGATACACAACGACCACAAATCTTCTCGTGACCTTCGATTGTGCCTACGTCTGGCGTGTGGTGCCAACAACGATCACACTTCTCGCCTTCAGCTGCTGCTACTTCAACAAACAAGCCTTCGATATCCGTCGCTTGTGCTGCATCAGTCTTCTCACCTAGAGGCTTAACTTTCGCCGCAGAGGTTAGTAGAACAAAGCGCAGTTCATCTTCAAGTTTGTTGATCTTCGTCGCTAGTGCGTCATCAGCAAATAGAGTCACTTCAGCTTGTAGTGCACCACCAATGGTTTTCTCTTTACGCGCATCTTCTAGAAGTTTGTTAACCGCACCACGAACCGCTTGGATCTCAGTCCAGAATTCGTTGTTCAGCTCTTCACCTTCAGCAAGACCGAATAGGCCGTCGAACCACTCACCAGTGAATACGAACTTGTCGCGTTGACCTGGCATTTCGTTCCAGATTTCATCTGCAGTGAACGACATGATTGGCGCCATCCAACGGACTAGCGCTTCTACGATGTAGTAAAGTGCTGTCTGACAGCTACGTTGAGCGTTGCCGCCACGTTTTGCTGTGTACTGACGGTCTTTAATTACGTCTAGGTAGAAAGAGCCCATTTCGATTGAACAGAATTGCATTAGACGCTGAGTTACACCGTGCGTGTTGTACTCTTCGTATGCTTTAACAATCTCTTCTTGTGCTGCCAGTGCACGACCAACCGCCCAGCGATCTAGCGCAACCATCTCTTCAACAGGAACGATGTCTGTTTCAGGGTTGAAGCCGCTCAGGTTAGCTAGGAAGAAACGCGCTGTGTTACGGATACGACGGTACGCATCTGCGCTACGTTTTAGGATTTCATCAGAAACTGCAACTTCACCAGTGTAGTCTGTAGAAGCAACCCATAGACGAAGAATGTCAGCACCTAGCTTGTTGGTTACGTCTTTTGGCGCAACCACGTTACCGATAGATTTAGACATCTTACGACCCTGACCGTCAACCACGAAACCGTGTGTCAGTACTTGTTTGTAAGGTGCTTCGTCTTTCATCGCAATAGATGAAATTAGAGAAGACTGGAACCAACCGCGGTGTTGGTCAGAACCTTCTAGGTATAGGTCTGCACTATTGCCGTTGTACTCTTCACGAGCATCAACAACAGAGAAGTGAGTAACACCTGAATCGAACCATACGTCTAGCGTATCTAGCACTTTTTCGTATTGGTCAGCGTCAGCACCTAGTAGTTCAGCGGCATCTACATCCCACCATGCTTGGATACCTTTCTCTTCAACCAGCTTAGCGACTTTCTCGATCAGCTCTAGCGTGTTTGGATGAAGTTCTGCTGTTTCTTTATGAACAAACAGAGCAATTGGCACACCCCAAGTACGTTGACGAGAGATACACCACTCAGGGCGACCTTCGATCATACCTTCAATGCGGCTTTGACCCCACTCAGGCATCCACTCTACGTTCTTGATTGACTCTAGTGCTTTAGCACGTAGGCCAGCTTGGTCCATAGAAACGAACCATTGAGGTGTAGCTCGGAAGATGATTGGAGTCTTATGACGCCAACAGTGTGGGTAGCTGTGCTCGTAAGCGTGGTGGTGTAGTAGTGCACCTTTTTCTTTTAGTACTTCTACTACTGCATCGTTCGCTTTAAATACGTGCTGACCAGCAAATAGCTCTGTATCTGGTAGGTAAACACCGTTTGAGCCAACTGGGTTTGCTACTTCTAGGTTGTACTTGTTACCAACCGCGAAGTCTTCTTGACCGTGACCAGGAGCAGTGTGAACAACACCAGTACCTGAATCAGTCGTAACGTGATCGCCAAGGATCGCCGGTACAGTGAAATCGTAGAATGGGTGTTGGAATTGAGAAAGCTCTAGGTCCGCACCTTTAGCAAAGCCAAGGTTGTGGAAGTGCTCGATACCCGCACGGTCCATTACGTCTTTCGCTAGCTCAGCAGCAACGATGATACGCTCAGCGTTGTCGCCTTCTGTTTGGATAAGCACGTACTCTAGATCATCACGTAGACATACTGCGCGGTTTGCAGGCAGTGTCCAAGGTGTTGTTGTCCAGATAACGATAGATACGTCACCGTGACCTTCATGACCTTCTGTCAGTTCAAACTTAGACAATAGTGCCGCTTCGTCAGCCGTTTTAAAACGAACGTCGATAGATGGCGATACTTTATCTTTGTACTCTACTTCCGCTTCAGCAAGAGCAGAACCACAGTCTGTACACCAGTGAACAGGTTTGAAACCTTTTAGCAGGTGACCATTGCTTGCGATCTTACCAAGAGCACGAATAATGTTCGCTTCAGTTGCGAAATCCATAGTGCGGTATGGCTTGTCCCACTCACCCATGATACCAAGGCGTTTGAAGCTCTCTTTCTGACCTTCAACCTGACCTGCTGCGTATTCACGACATTTCTCGCGGAATTCCGCTGCTGTCACTTTTTGGCCTGGCTTACCTACTTTCTTCTCTACCATTAATTCGATTGGTAGACCGTGGCAGTCCCAGCCTGGGATGTAAGGTGCGTCAAAACCTGAAAGTGTTTTGGATTTAATAATAATGTCTTTAAGAATCTTGTTTAGTGCGTGACCAATATGAATGTCACCATTTGCGTAAGGAGGGCCATCGTGCAATACGAATGACTTTTTGCCTTTCTTAGCTTTACGGATTTCACCGTAAAGATCTTCTTTGTACCAACGCTTAAGCATTTCTGGCTCACGATTGGCCAGGTTGCCGCGCATTGGAAACCCTGTTTCAGGTAAGTTCAGGGTATCTTTATACTCACTCATCGATTCTTAATTCCGTTATATTGGGCGAAAATTAGACATTATGTTGAACGGTGGAATAAACCGCTCAACGCTTAAGCTGACGCAGCCACACCCTTGCTGCTTCAGCATCCAATTCGATTTGTTGTTTAAGTGCTTCAAACGACTCAAACTTTTGCTCATCTCGAAGTTTATGCAAAAGTTCCACTTCTAGTTGCTTGCCATATAAATTGGCATGAAAGTCGAATAAGTGCACTTCTAACTGTTGGCGAACACCATTGACGGTTGGTCTTTGACCAATATTAGCAACACCACCAACTGGCTTATTTCCTAAGCCAAGCGCTTGAACAACATAGACTCCGGAAACCGGAGAAACACAGCGTTTCAAAGGAATATTTGCAGTAGGGAACCCAATGGTTCGACCTAGCTTTCTTCCGTGAGAAACACGACCGCTGATGCTGTAGTTTCTTCCCAGCATCTGTTGCGCAGAATGCAAATCGTCACGCGCCAGCGCTTGACGGATAGCCGTACTGCTGACACGTAATTGTTGTAAACAAAAGCTCTGGGTACTTACGACATCAAAGCCGTATTTTTCCCCTGCTTCCTGCAGCATTGCAAAGTTACCTGTACGGCCTTTGCCAAAGCAGAAATCATCACCAACGACAAGAAACTTAACACCCAAACGCTCGACCAACAAGTCACGAATAAACTCTTCCGCGGTTAAACTTGCAAAATGGCGATTGAAATTGACACACAGTAAGCGGTCAATATCGAGCTTACTCAATTGCACGAACTTATCGCGTAATCGCGTCAACCTTGCAGGTGCCTTGTCTTTGGCAAACAGCTCCATCGGCTGAGGTTCAAAGGTCATCACAACAGAAGGCAAGGATAGCCTGTCCGCTTGCTCAGACACTTGCTGCAATACTTGTTGATGGCCTTTATGGACACCATCGAAATTGCCAATAGTCAGCACACAACCATGATGTCGCGGGTTGATATTGTGAATGCCTCTAATCAGTTCCATTGGATACTGCTTTCTGCCTCTGTTTTACTTTACACTGTGTGAAACTGACGGATTATATACTAATCACCCTCAGTCTGTCCCAGCTTTTAGGTCTTTTAAACGCGCACCAGTTAAAAATAGAACCACTAGGTAAACCACTGCTCCTAAACCGATCAACATCCCTAGCACCGCGCTTCGGTGAGCAAAGCTCCAGCCCAGCCATACTGACATATCTTCCAGTTGCCATAAGATTGCCACCACCATCGCCGCGCCAGCAATAGCTAAACGTATAATAAAGAAGACGGTTCGCTTAGTGATTTGGTATACCTCTGCGATGTGCAGGCCACGATACAGCAGTGCCATATTCACAAATGCCGATAGTGCTGTCGCGATAGCCAAGCCAACGTAGCCATAGAAGTACGCAAAAATTGCATTAAATACCATGTTGGTCACCATCGCAATGATGCCGTATTTCACTGGCGTTTTGGTGTCTTGACGCGAGTAATAACCCGGAGCAAGCACTTTAATCAGCATAAAGTTCAACAAGCCTGAAGCGTAAGCAAAGAGTGACAATGATGCTTGATGTACGTCTTGTGGCGAAAACTCACCTCGCATGAATAACACCATCAACATAGGTTTTGCCAGTACCATCAAACCAAGCATTGCAGGAAGGCCAAGTAAGATCACCATGCGCACCCCCCAGTCCATGGTTTGTGCGAATCCTTCATTTTGTGCGTCAACATGTTTGCGTGATAATGCTGGTAAAATCACCGTTGCAATAGCAATACCAAACAGACCTAACGGGAATTCCAACAAGCGATCTGAATAGTACAACCAACTGATCGAACCGGTTTGCAGAAAGCTGGCAATAAAAGTATCAAACAACAAGTTGATTTGGCTTACCGACACACCGAACAAAGCAGGAATCATTAAGGTTCGGATCTTCACCACGCCCGGATCGCGCCAGCCCCATTTTGGCTTAACCATAACCCCCGCTTTAATAAGGAAAGGGATTTGAAATAAGAACTGAACCAAACCACCAAGGAAAACACCGATGGCAAGACCAATCTCTGGCTGTGACATCTGCGGCGAGATAAACCATGCTGCCAAAATGATCATTACGTTGAGGAAGACGGGAGTAAACGAAGAAACCGCAAACTTACCTAGTGTATTAAGAATGGCTCCCGATAGGGCAACAAAAGTGATGAACCATAAATAAGGAAAGGTAATCTTGAGCATCACGCTAGCAAGTTCGAACTTCTCAGCCGCGGGACCACCATGCATCCAGTCTAGGAACCAACCAAAACCAAACAGTGCAGTCACCACTCCGGAACCTAGAACACCTAAGATGGTAACAATTGAGACTATCACCCCCAACGTGCCCGCTGCACGAGCAATGAGCTCCCGAGTTTTATCCATGTCGCCTTGAGCATGGCTTTCCGTTAAAACAGGTACAAACGCTTGGGAAAAAGCACCTTCAGCAAACAAACGTCGTAAAAAATTAGGAATTTTATTGGCGAAGAAAAAGACGTCTGCGCTTGCTCCTGCCCCCATTAAATTTGCCACTACAACATCACGAACTAGGCCAAGAACGCGGGAAATAAATGTCATAGCACTGACGATCATGCCAGACTTGAGTAGTCGTTTACTCACTGTAACCTCGGAATATCACCATAAGACAGCTAACCCTATACTGTTTCTCTGACAGGTGCTGTAAATAGACGTCAAAAATCTATCCGCGGGTTGTAAGGAATAAGTGTGCCTTTCGCGGATAATTATTAGCATTGGTATAAAAATGCTGTTAGAATCCCCGCCATCTTAACCGCGATAACCTCTCTTACCAAAATTTGTTTTGGCTTAGATCGGTTTTTGCACAAATCATTTGACATTTAAGCGCAAATGAGGGATATTCCTCGCCCTTAAATTGTCACAGAACTAAGTTTTTGGGAGTTAGACCCTTGGCAAATAGTAAATCTGCTAAGAAGCGCGCTATCCAAGCTGAGAAACGTCGTCAGCACAATGCTAGCCGTCGCTCAATGATGCGTACTTACATGAAGAAAACTGTTGCTGCTATCGAAGCAGGCGACAAAGAAGCTGCAACTGCTGCATTCGCTGTAGTTACACCTATCCTAGACCGCATGGCAACTAAAGGCCTTATTCACAAGAATAAAGCAGCTCGCCATAAGTCTCGTTTCGCTGCACAAATCAAAGCTCTTTAATAGAGTCCTGATTTTACAGCGAAGAAAAAACCGACCTTGTGTCGGTTTTTTTATATCTACAAAATTTTCTTAATAAAAAAAGCTGGCAATGCCAGCTTTTCTTTTTCTGAATGTCCCATTTAAAGACATCAGCTTATTCATTACCCATATAACGCTCAAACTAGAAAGCACTATTAAAACACTTGAGAACAAAGCAAATTGGTCGATGAGTAGTACCCTATCATCAAAAGTTTAACGCCACTCTCAAATATTCCAACAAGTTAGATTCACACTCTAAGATGAGCAGTATATTAGGACTATTTAATTAATGTTGAGCACTCTCAGCACAATAAAGACTATGCAGTGTTTTTATTAACGCTTTCACTTCATCACTCTTTAATGTGTAGTACACCGTTTGTGCTTCTTTCCTTGTCGTGACTAACTCATCACGGCGAAGCCAAGCAAGATGCTGAGATAATGCCGACTGGCTTAGCTCTAACTTTGCACACAGCTCTCCCACGGACAGCTCTTGGTTATGCAGCATACAAAGGATTTGTAGGCGTCTCTCGTTTGCCATCGCTTTGAGCAACACGACGGCTTTTGCGGAGTTCTGCTCCATTTCTTGTAGATTCATGTGTTGGACCTCTAGCTACAACTTACTTATTCCAACCCTGGCCAGCTTGTTGTGTTGCACTGATTTATATATCTAAGAAAATCAAGATACACTCCCAGAGTCTTCATTATTAGAACCTCTAATTTAGTTGTTAGTGATACACCAATATTATCCACCAAGGATTTTAATTGGTGCGCCATCAATAATTAATAGTTTTGCTCACTAAAACAAGTATCTTGCTTACTTAGATATTATTTAGAATTATATTTTTATTGATAGTAATCTATTTATTTACGCAACGATACGGGTTTACTCAAACATTTGACTGAAATCAGCATCACAAACATTTTTTACCGCGGGGTGTTGGATCATTCGTTCCGCAAAAATCACGTAGTACTCTTCTTTTAGCCCATCGACATGGCCAATTAGCTGTAAATTTCGGTCGTCTTCAATCTCCGACATGTATACGGTCGGTGCCAAGAAAATCACATCGTCGTGGTACCGAGCAAAAGCTTTCATCAACGCAACATCATCAAACTCCCCCAGCACATTGGCTTGAAGGCCTTGACGATCAAACCATTGAATAACTTTACGCCCCATAGCCGTTCGGCTCGCGGGAATCAGAAGTTTTTTTTGTTCCAAGATCTCAGGAAATCGCACATTTTCAATTTCAGAAGAAGCAAAAAAGCTCATGCTACTTTCACCTAACTTTTTGCTATAAAGGCCAGGACTTTGAGTAGAATCAACGGGACAATCCGAAAGGATCATATCTAGCTTGTGCTGAGAAAGGCGTTCAAGTAGCAGTTCGTGGGTTGATTCATAACAGCGTAAATGAATACTGTTATCTTCCGGGACGGTCGTCATCAGTACTTTACTGACCAAGCGTTTAGATAATGCATCGGCTACACCAACTTCAAATAGAATGTTCGAGTGCTGGCTGTAATTGACGATATCTAACATCTCATAGCTCAAACCGAACATCCGGTCGGCGTACTTAAACACAAGCTGACCTAACTCAGTGGGCTCAACTGTACGACCATTGCGCTTGGTTAACTTTCCTTTCATGCGCTCTTCAAGCGCTTTAATCTGTCCTGTCACGGTTTGCGGTGTCAGGAAGAGCGCGTCAGCCGCCTTAGTTACAGAGCCCTGTTTGCACACCATCCAGAAATAATAGAGATGGTTGTAGTTTAGATGTGACATGATCGAGTCCCGAAAAGAAAGTGATACTTTTTATACCAAATGTGACAGAGACAAACAATAAACTCGACAAAACCATACAATACCTTACAAAAGCATAAGTTTTACCGAAAGTATAAAGTCAACACTGTCATAAAAGTTGAACTGAGGCGCATTTTCTCTACAAAAAAAACGCAAAAACCAAACAAAACGAAATCAAAATTTAACCATTAAAATCAACAATTTAAAAATTAACTTTCTTCCTCCTTTACGCCATTATCAAAAAGAACAATAAAAATCTCTCACAGCAAGAAATCTGTAATATTACTGAAATATTTATTCTCTAACATCGCCCGCAGATTCAACTACAGACCGAAAAATGAACTGAAAGGTCAACGGAGAAAATTATGATGAACCAAGCTACTTCAACAGTGGCACCAATTTCGAGCACAGCTCGTTGGTTACGCTGGGCTAACTTGGCACTCATGTTATATCTGCTTCTTCTAGCAGTATCTATGGTTGGTAGTGGCTTTAAATGGGCAACTGGCGATCAAGCTAAGGTGCTATTTGAATTTGCCGCACACCCAGTTGCAGGTCTAATGATCGGCTTGGTGGCAACAGCCTTAATTCAGTCTTCAAGTACTGTAACGTCTATTATTGTAGGCTTGGTTGCAGGTGGCTTACCTGTAGAAACCGCTATCCCTATGGTGATGGGTGCTAACATTGGTACCACAGTGACCAATACGCTTGTATCTCTTGGCCACGTGCGCTGTAAAGAAGAGTTCAAACGTGCATTTGCAAGTGCAACCATTCACGACTTCTTCAACTTGCTTGCTGTCGCTATTTTCCTTCCGTTGGAAATGATGTTCGGCATTTTAGAGAAAGTTTCTCACTGGCTTGTTTCTCCACTGCTTGCTACTGGTGATATGAGCATTAAAGGCTTCAACTTTATTAAACCAATTACAAAGCCAGTCGTAGGCGCAATTAAAGAGCCACTTTCTACCTTCGGTGATACTGTTGGCGGCGTCATGCTTATTGCTTTGGGTATTGCGACTATCTTCGTTGCAATCACAGTGATGGGTAAATTAATGAAGAGCCTAATGGTTGGTCGCGCACGTGAAATTTTGAAAAACGCCATCGGTCGTGGTCCTATTCACGGCATCGTATCAGGCTCAATCGTGACCGTTCTAGTACAATCTTCCTCAACCACGACAAGTTTAATGGTTCCGTTGGTTGGTACTGGCGTGTTGAAAGTACGAGATATCTACCCTTTCACTCTGGGTGCTAACATTGGTACTTGTATTACGGCACTACTAGCAGCGACAGCGGTATCTGGAGAGTTCGCAGTATTCGCACTACAAATCGCTCTAGTCCACTTAGTATTTAACATCATGGCGACGCTGTTTATCTTTGGAATTCCATTCCTACGTGAGATTCCGGTTAAAGGCGCTGAGATGATTTCTGAAATGGCTATTAAGAATAAAGCAGTTGTTGGTGGTTACCTAATGTCAGTATTCGTTATTCTACCAGGTGCAATTCTAGCCCTAACAACGTAACAACAACGACATACCATCGCTTATTGTTTAGGCTCCACATCGTGGAGCCTTTTTTATGATAATTAAACTGTTCAAATCGATTGTCCGGTGATAATTTGAGCCACATCAGCATGCTTATGCTGAGCTATCTCATTTGGAGTCGACAACATGACGCAGCTTAATGACGCTATTTCTGATCAGCTACTCGCAATAGACGAAAACCTAACCCAACTGGTTGCTGATATTGATATCCTTAGTAGCGTGAATCCTCTTAATTATGCTCAAGAAAGAGAACGTTTCATTAAAAACAAATATTCTCAAGAGCCTAATTTTCAATATTCAATTACTAACGTAGATACCCACAGTGCAAAGCGACGTCTATATGAGCTACCTCTAGAAAACATTCAAGACACCCAACTGCAGAGGCTGTACGCGGATGTAATTCAGTCTTATGCAGATAAACTGGATCAAGTGAATACCATAGGCACGCAAGAGTTTCTTTATAACTCCTTACGCTATTATGGGGAACCGAGCGCCAAAGATATTGCCAACGCCCATTTCATATTGCACCTTCCTACAGAAGAAGAAAAAGAACCTCAGCACGATAGCCGTGCAATAGCACGTTTCATGCAAAATTTTGCTCAACGCAATGGGTATGAATGTGAAATACAGGTGTTGGACGGGATGTTAGCAAACGCACTAGTTTCAGGGTCTCGAGTCAAAATTAACCACGCGGCGTACATCACCACTGATGAGCTGGAGGCTCTTGCACATCATGAAATGGGAGTACATCTCCTGACTACGCTTAACGGTCGTCAACAACCGCTAAAAGTCCTGAGCTTAGGTTGTCCTGCCAATACCAACACTCAAGAAGGGCTGGCTATATTATGTGAGTATCTGTCAGGACATTTCAGTATCAAGCGCCTAAGAACCTTAGCCTTACGAGTTCTGGCAGTAGAGTCGATGATCAAGGATCGCGATTTCCGCCATACGTTCATGCTATTAAAAGAACAGTATAAAGCTTCTGATCTTCAAGCATTTACAACGACTGCCCGAGTCTATCGAGGTGGAGGTTTAACGAAGGATTACTTGTATCTTAGAGGATTCCGAGAGGTGCTCAATGCCTATGATAAATTGGGCGATGACTTTTCACTATTGTTGTGCGGGAAAACTGAGCTGAAGTACTTTGAGCTTATCCGTTCATTAGTGAGTAAAGAAATATTCACTCAACCTAAGTTTATTAGCCCGGCACTATCCACACCGATGCAGACCAGCCCAATTCACCGTTATATTGTCAGTGCACTAAAATAATACCTTCTAAGTACAAAAAAGAAAAAGCTCCATTCGGAGCTTTTTCTATATCTTGAAGAACGATACTCGTTACACTGAGAATGGGTAACGAATAGGATCGTGATGCTCGTACCCTTCAACCCAAAAGTCATCCAGTGTGACCCATGTTTCCAAATCTTCTAGAGATTTAATCTCTGGGTTGATATGGAACGTCGGCGCTTTTAATGGCTCACGCTTCAACTGAACATCGCGCATCAGTTCAAGCTGGTCTTCATAAATGTGAGCATTCACAATCTTATGAAATGCCTGACCAGGTTTCTTGCCCGTAATTTGCGCCATAATCGCCAAGAACACGTAAACTTGAACCATATTGAAGTTTAAGCCAAGCGGTACATCACACGAACGCTGAGTACTATTCAGGTAAAGCGTATCATCCAGCAATGAAAAATGGTGACTGTACATACAAGGACGCAAGCACCCCATGTGGAACTCACCCGGGTTGTAGAAGTTCAAGATTTCACCGCGGTCATCAACACCACGCGTTAAGTCATCCACTATCTTACGTAGCTGGTCAACATGACCACCATCAGGTTTCGCCCAGGCGCGCCCTTGAACCCCATAGACACGGCCCATGTCGTCTTCACCTTTACGGTATGGGTTATTCAACCAGGCATCATTTAGGTTGGCATTGGCATCCCAGGTTTTCGTGCCCAGCTTACGAAAATCTTCCGCATTATCGTAACCACGAATATACCCTAATAGCTCTGCAACGGCCGCTTTCCAAAAACTTTTACGTGTGGTGACCAACGGAAATTGATTGTTCGCAACATCGTAGGTTAAATCCGCGTTGATTACGGTCAGGCAGCGCTTGCCTGTACGCTCATTTTCAACCCAAACACCTTGGTCAACGATGCGTTGACACAAATCTAAATACTGTTTCACACCAATACCTTACTTCGTCTTTTGTGGTAATTCGTCTTTGTAATGACCACGTTTGTATGCCCAAACCATCATGAGGACACCGATAACCACCATTGGCAGGGATAAAATCTGTCCCATGGAAATAAAGCCACCGAATAAACCCAAATGAGCGTCTGGTTCGCGCACGTACTCAACTAAGAAGCGGAATGTACCATATCCAGCTAAAAATAGCCCTGAAACAGAACCTAGAGGACGAGGTTTCTTGATGAACCAATTCAAGATGAAGAAAAGTACGATACCTTCAAGCGCCATTTCATAAAGCTGCGATGGATGACGTGGCAGTGGACCGCCATTTGGGAAAACGATCGCCCAAGGCACATCCGTTACTCGGCCCCACAACTCGCTGTTCATGAAGTTACCTAAACGCCCCATACCCAAACCAAATGGCACAAGCGGCGCGATAAAGTCAGCAACACCGAAGAAAGTTCGCCCGTTTTTGTGTGCATACCAGAACATCGCAGTAATCACACCCAGTAAGCCCCCGTGGAAAGACATACCACCGGTCCACACTTTAAATAGATACAAAGGGTCAGCCAGGAAGAGCTCAAAATTGTAGAAAAGCACGTAGCCTACACGGCCACCAATCACCACGCCAAGGAAGCCTGCGAACAACAAATCAGAAACCTGCTCTCGTGTCCAACCACTTCCAGGCTTATCTGCACGTCGGTTCGCTAACCATAGAGCAAACATAAAGCCCACAAGGTACATCAAACCGTACCAACGAACCGAAACAGGACCAATAGAGATTAAAACCGGATCAATATTGGGAAATTCAATATATCCCTGAGACATAAATCATTCTCTTCTTATCACAACAAAATAAATATACCCAAGTAACCTCTAGATGCTTGGTTCAGCGAGAATGACTTGGGTACAAGCTTAGAGCAGCATGGTCGCTGCAACAAACATTAAGAACACCGCGAATATCTTTTTTAATACCGCAGTTGGAAGGTTAGTTGCCAGCTTCGCACCCACTTTTGTTGTGAGCATCGAGGCCATAGCAATCGCTAATAAAGCGGGAAGATAAACATAGCCAATACTGTATGAAGGTAAGCCTTCCACTTTATAGCCATGTAAGATGAAGCCGATCATACCAGAAATAGCAATCACGCAACCACAAACGGAGGATGAGCCCACCGCTTTACGCATCTCTATCCCATGTTTATTTAAAAATGGTACCGACAGTGAGCCACCACCAATACCAGCAAGGCTTGATACGACACCAATTCCCGTGCCGTAAACTACAGTCACAGGGCTGCTCGGCATAGGTTTACTGCTCGTAACTTTAATGGAACGAAACATTTGTACTGACAGGCAAAGAACAATGACACCAAACACTTTCGGCAAATAGTGTGTAGGGATCCACTCAGCAATATTGGCACCAACAAAGCCACCAATGACCACACCAGGCATCAACCATTTTACGACAAACATATCGACATTGCCGAGCTTAAGGTGATTCATCGCCGATGAGCCAGACGTGACAATAATACTCGCTAACGAAGTGGCTAAGGCCATGTGCATACTCATTTCTGGAGAGATCCCAGCAAGAGGAAGCAAATACAACAAGGCAGGAACAACAATCAAACCACCACCGATACCGAGTAACCCCGCCATCACACCCACAAAAGCGCCTAGCGCCAACAATAACAAAAATAAAGAGACGGTCACGATTTCCTACTTTTTACCTGCACGGATAAAGCCCGCAAAGCCCTGTTGAATGAAGAAGTCATGCATCATTTGATGAATGTCCTCCCCATAGGACTTTGTCATTGCTTGCTCCGCTAATTTTTCTAATTCTTCTTGTTGACTATGACGAATCAAATATTTCACCTTAGCCACGTTGGAGGTGTTCATACTCAAACTGGTATACCCTAACCCAAGTAAGAGAAGAGCGCCAAATGGATCACCCGCTAGCTCACCACAAATACACACGGGCACCTGATATTTATCACACACCTCATGGATTTGCTTAAGCGCTAACAGTACCGCAGGATGCATAGATTCATAGACATCCGCTACGCGCGAATTGTTCCTATCTACCGCTAATAAATACTGAGTTAAATCGTTTGTCCCGACAGAAACAAAATCAACACGGTGAGCAATCGTTGGCAACAGATACACCATCGATGGTACTTCAATCATGACCCCAATTTGTGGGAATTGAATTCTATCATCAAGCAAAACGGCTTCGCTGTGAGCTTGATTAATCAAGCTAATGGCATCGTCTAGCTCTTTTACCCCTGACACCATTGGCAATAAGATACTTAAGTTTCCGCTTTCTGCACTCGCTCTTAACATTGCACGCAGCTGGATCAAGAAAATGTCTGGATGATCCAATGTAAAACGAATGCCACGCCAGCCTAGAAACGGATTATCTTCTTCGATGGGCAAATACGGCAAAGGTTTGTCACCACCAATATCCAAAGTACGCATCACTACTCGTTGATTCGGATAGCTGTTAAGTATTGCTTGGTATTGATGATACTGCTCATCTTCCGAAGGAAAGTGATGCTGAAGTAAAAATGCAATCTCAGTTCGGTACAACCCAACACCATCAACACCTGTGTTGATGGCAATATTACTGTCTGCACTGAGTCCCGCATTCAGCATAATTTCGATATGGTGATTATCTTGCGTAACTGCAGGGAGTGCGAGGTCCTTGTTTACCATGGCAAACAGTTCAGACTCTTCGCTTACTAAGCTGCGATACTCTCGCAACAACTGGCGGTTAGGCTCTAAGAAGATCTCACCCGTATAGCCGTCGACTATCCCGAGTTTGCCATTCACCACATCCGGATTAATGTTGGCGCCCATGACTGCAGGGACCCCAAGAGCTCGAGATAAAATGGCAGCGTGAGAGTTTGCGCCTCCCTCTAATGATACGACGGCTAACAAGAACTCTTTAGGTACAGAAGCGAGCAAGGTGGCAGTGAGTTCATTCGCCACCAAAATAATGGGACGATCAATTGCAGAATTTTCTTGCTCGCTGTTGTGCAGAAAATAGAGCAGCCTTTGCCCTAACTCTCGGATATCTTGCGCTCTTTCACGCATGTATACATCCGACATTCTGGCAAATCGATTCGAGTATGACTCTACAACTTGGCGTAACGCCCAGTCTGCCCTGTCTCCTTTTTCAATCTGCTTCTTCAAATCACCGCGAAGCATCGGATCATTCAGTAAGTGAGTAAACAGATCGAAGATCGCCAGAGCATCTTTGTTGATTTCACTGTCCAGTTTTTTCCGCATGCGGCGAAAGTCATTTAACGCTCGCTCTATGGCCACCAGTAGTGTCTCGTGCTCGCGTTCCTTATCTAACGTGGACGAAGGGAAAATATCCGATAAACTCGGCTGGGTATTGTCGAACCAAAACTCTCCAATCGCGACACCAGTAGACGCAGGCAAACCTTTTAATACCGTGGGTTTAGATGCTAACTGCCAATGCCCAAGATTCTGCGCATGTGCAATGAGCACCGCTAACTGAGCGGATAAAGTAACAAGAAACGATTCTTCCATTTCACTAAACAAGCGCGGCGTTTTTTGTTGGATCACCAACACACCTAAAACTTGTTTACGATGAATGATTGGAGTAGCTAAAAAAGAGTGGTAAATCTGTTCGCCGAGTTGAGGAAAGAATTTGAACTCGGGGTGTTTTGAGGCTTCGGCAAGGTTAAGGGGTTCAGCGCTTCGTTTTACCAACCCAACCAGGCCTTCATTGAAGTTGATATGAATACTATCACCTTCAAAAATAAGGCCTTGAGTTGCCATTAACTCAAGACGCTGCATTTCTTCATTAGCAAGATAGATAGTACAGCACTCAGTACTAAGGGCAGCACAAGTCTCTTTCACCAATATATCGAGTGCCAGATGCACATCATCGACCCTGGAGACTTTCTCAACTATTTCCCTTAGCTGACTGAGCATGATTATCCTCTACGTTGCTTTTTTCTTTTCCCTTTCGCTTTTCTCTCTCGAAAAGGCATGGCTAAGGATGCAAATTCTTTCATCGCTCGTCGATAAACATCTCGCTTGAAAGAAACAACTTGCCTAACTGGATACCAGTAACTTACCCAGCGCCAACCATCAAATTCAGGGGATTTTCCGCGTTGCATATTAATGCGAGACTCATCGCATTCTAATCTCAGCAGAAACCATTTCTGTTTTTGGCCGATACAAACAGGCTTGGAGTCCCAACGCACCAATCGCTTTGGTAGCTTATATCTTAACCAATGACGACTTGTTGCAATGATCTTAACGTCTTTTTTCGTTAAACCGACTTCTTCGTATAACTCCCTGAACATGGCTTGTTCAGGGGTTTCACCTTCGTCAATCCCACCTTGTGGAAATTGCCATGAGTGTTGCCCGTATCGTTTAGCCCAGAAGACCTGACCATGGTTATTACATATCACAATACCAACATTAAGTCGGTAACCATCGCCATCTATCACTGGCTAACCTCTATGAATAAATTTTTTATTACCGTGATTTTTCCACATATCCCCATTACTAGCAAACTTACTGATGTGATATGAGCAAGATTTATTACCTTTTCACCATTTTTGGATATCTTTTAATCAAACCATACCTTATCAACACAAGAGTGAGACATTGCCCACATTTATTCACCTTTTCTGTGAATAACTTTGTGAAGAATTCAATTCAAATGAGTAATTCAGTTCAATCCCATCAAAAGCAAAACAGATGAAGAAACAAAAAAATAAACATAAAACATTGATAAAAAAGTATTTATTTTTAAAAACAACGATAATTCGATCTTCAGTTTCTTGATGATCTTTTCACCAAACTCAGATCGGTCAAAGATCCACCAACAGGCTATTTATCCACACTCACCTGCTATTCGTTTAGATGATTACAACAAAATCAACCCCAAAAATGCATTTTAACCCCTGTTTATTCATACAGACCCCGCCAGGATCTTATCAATACCTCCTCCACCTGTGGATAAGTTATGAATTGATCGTTCTTACACCGCCTCGGTGAAATCTTAAACAGTAGATTTGGTCGGAGTTTGATAAACTATATTTTTTGTAATACCACCTTGTAACTATGAAACCAGAACCACAAACAGAAGCAGAGCTATTGGAACGAGCGCATGATATGGCAGGACTCTGTTTTGCTGAGTTGGCCGCCGAGGCGAATATGATTGTTCCTGAAAACTTAAAACGTGATAAAGGTTGGGTGGGTCAATTACTCGAATGGCACTTGGGCGCTCCAGCTGGCAGTAAACCTCAACAAGATTTCGCAAAACTAGGGATCGAGTTGAAAAGTATTCCGATCAGTTACTCTGGCAAACCTTTAGAAACAACCTTTGTTTCTGTGGCGCCCCTCACTGGTGTTCATGGTCTTACATGGGAAACAAGTCATGTTCGAAACAAGCTATCTCGTGTCCTTTGGGTACCCGTAGAAGGAGAACGAGAAATCCCACTCCCTGAAAGACGTGTGGGCAGTCCACTCATTTGGTCACCAGATGAAGAAGAAGAACGGATTTTGCGAAATGACTGGGAAGAGTTAATGGAGATGATCGTCTTGGGAAGATTTGATCAAATTTCCGCCAGACACGGAGAAGCGCTGCATCTTCGCCCTAAAGCCGCAAATGCAAAAGCGCTCACCGAAGCATATAACTCAAATGGTAAGCCGATGAAAACTCTGCCCCGAGGCTTTTACCTTAGAACACAGTTTACTGAACAGATCTTACTCAAGCACTACATTAACACTCAACCAGAATAAAACTATATCAGCTATTTAGTGCGTCACGAGCGATAACTCAATATCGCAGTATGAGGCTGCCTCTTCAGTGCCACATTCGTCATACGCATTGCGCAGCCTTAAATACGCTTTATCGACCCCTAGCCTCAATAGTTCTTCTTTTACTAAGTCTAGAGAGCCAAAATGTATCGGGTCTTCACCGTCTTTAATCGGCTCAAGTTGATGCTTGTACTCCACAGCTAAAAGATAGTCAGAGACATCAGAACACCCAATCACAAATACTTTGGGAGTTTTATAAGTATCTTTATGTGGACCATGTAGCCACATGTCCAATTGATGCTTCTGCATAACATACCTCCTTCACACGATCATTTAAGTGTAGTTAGGCTAACTGTAGCTTTCGAGTTTGCTCTTCCTTTATACGTAAATCATTTGCGATTGCGGCTACAAATCCCCTATATTGGAGTCACTTATTTAGTCGGTAACTCTTCAAGGACGTGATATGCAATACACAAAACTACCGCACTCATCACTTGAGATCAGTAAAATCTGCCTCGGCACTATGACGTTTGGCGAGCAAAACACAGAAAAGGACGCCTTTGAACAGCTCGACTTTGCCCTCGATCATGGGGTGAACTTCATCGATACCGCAGAGATGTACCCTGTACCGCCAAACTCGGAAACACAAGGGCTCACCGAGCAATACATCGGTAATTGGTTAGCAAAAAGCGGCAAAAGAGAGAAAGTAGTACTGGCAACAAAAGTGGCAGGCCCTCGCAATGTTCCTCACATCAGAGACAACATGAGCCTTAATCGTCGCCACATCCATACAGCAATTGATGACAGCCTTAATCGTCTACAAACCGATTATGTCGATTTGTACCAACTACATTGGCCGCAGCGTCAAACCAACTGCTTTGGTCAACTCAACTACCCATACCCTGACAAACAAGAAGAAGTCACGTTAATTGAAACGTTGGAAGCGCTTACTGAATTAGTGAATGCAGGTAAAGTGCGCTATATCGGCGTATCCAACGAGACGCCGTGGGGTGTGATGTCGCTATTGCGTTTGGCAGAAAAACACGATTTGCCAAGAATTGTCTCCATTCAAAACCCATATAACTTATTGAACCGCAGCTTCGAAGTTGGCTTGTCTGAAATCAGCCATTACGAAGGCGTTCAGTTACTTGCCTACTCTCCTTTGGCATTTGGCTGCCTGAGTGGTAAATACCTAAACGGGGCAAAACCTGAAGGCGCTCGATGCACTAAGTGGGAGCGTTTTGCGCGCTACTTCACTCCGCAAGGTGTTAAAGCGACCGAAGCTTACGTCAATTTAGCTCAAGAGCATGGTCTAAACCCTGCACAAATGGCGCTCGCGTTTGTCAATCAGCGTCCATTTGTTGCTTCTAACATTATCGGAGCAACAAACCTAGACCAATTAAAAGCCAATATCGACAGTATTGATTTGCAACTTAGCGACGAACTACTTACTGAAATTCAAGCAATAGGTACAACTTACTCGAATCCTTGCCCTTAACAGTACCACCTTCAAACGAAAACAGCTGATCTTCAAGATCAGCTGTTTATCCAATGAAGTCATACTTCATATAAAAAGTTAAGCGTGTTGAATGACTCGTTAGCAACTCAGTCAGCCCAACACGCTAACGATTACGTCATTATTCGCGACGTTAAGACTCGACGAAGGTGACGAACTCGACGTTCAACTTTTACTGCATCCGGAACATTGGCACGTGTAGAACGACCATCGCGATCTAAACCAATATCCCTCAATAGATGAACATTCGTCCATGGAATATCATGAGCAGTTCGGCGTATGGTACGCTGCCATTGCTTTTCTTCGCGTTTAAGGTCTGCTTTCAATAGCAAAGTGGCCAATTGTAAGTAAATAGAGTGACGCATAATATTTTCTCCGATTATCGATGTATTCGACTGGGAAAAATAGTGCGTAAAATGAACAGAAATATTCTGTTGATACTAAGCCGCTACTTTCCCGCAGCCTAGTAATAAATATGATAGGTTACGGATTAATTTTTATCTTGTGAGCCAGTGGTATTGGTATCATCCGATTTAAGGGTTATCGGAGCGATAGGCATACGATCAGCGCAAGCAGTGGTGTTAACAACGTAATGTTTCATCTTGCGCCTCCTAGCTAAAAATTAATCCGTTTATGAAAGGTATAACTCATTGAGTTACGGTTAAATTGTAAGCTTTGATGAATATATATCAAACATTTTTTGCCTTTTTGATTAAAAACAAATCAATACACCGCAATTTAGTTTCATATACTTTTATGTATAACATATTCACCTGAGGAATATATAAATTTGCGGATTTTATAAATCAAACCAAACAAAAATAAAAAGAGCAGCTCTGTGGCCACTCTCTTTTATTGTATTTATTCGCCTATTTAACACAGGGAAAGGCCAACTACATGGCTTGTTCGGAAATCAAGTTATGTTTATTAAGTAGTCGATACATGGTTGCACGCGAAACTCCGAGCTCTTTCGCCGCATTTGAAACTTGACCAGAATGAGATTCCAAAACAACCAGCAACGCATCACGTTCACTCTTCTCTCGGATTGATTTCAAGCTGCGCTTTGAGTCATTACGTTGAGGTAAATCTAAGTGATGATCTTCAATCATTACGCTGTCGGACATTAATACCGCTCGCTTCACTTGGTTCATCAGCTCACGCACATTTCCAGGCCAGAAATAACGTGTCAGTGCCTTGAATGCATCCTCAGAAAAGCTTTTTGCTTGCGAGTTGTACTCTTTTGAGAACTCTTGTAAGTAGAAACGAGCCAGCAATGCGATGTCACTCGCACGTTCTTTCAAGCTAGGGACATTGATGCGCAGAACGTTGATGTAATGGTAAAGCTCTTCATTGAAGTCACCGTCAATCAAAGCTTTTTCAACATCCGACGAGTTAGCAGCAAGAATACGCACGTTAACCGCTTTTACGCCATCTTTGGTATCAATGGTGCCTTCTTGCAAGAATCTCAGCAGATTCATTTGCTGCTCTTTTGAAATGGTAAGAATGTCATTAAACAACACGGTGCCACCATCTGCTTGTTCAAGCAGGCATGCTTCCATATCTTCATCGGCGTTAATACCAAATACTTCAGCTTGGAAACGTTGTTCATTGAGTGCGCGACAGTTAATTGCCATAAACGGTTTATGAGAGCGTGAAGAGACTTTATGGATGGCCCTAGCAACCGCCTCTTTACCAGTCCCACTTTCCCCAGAAATCAGAATGCTGACGTCCGTTGGACCAATGCGCTTCACTTGATCGCGTAAACGTTTCATCGGGATAGATTCACCGATCAAACCCATATCTAAACTGCTACCAAAACTAGGCCAAACTTTTTTCTCCAATTTAAGCATGCCAAGCTGGTGACCTATTGTGCTTAATAACTGTGCATCTGGGATCGGCGCTGTGAAAAAATCGATACAAAAGTTAACAATGAACTGGCATATGGTGTCAGTGCCAAGCTGAGATTCACGAATAAACGCTAACCAACGTACGTGTTTGTGAGAGCTGACTAAGTTCGCCAAACCATTCAAGCTGAACTCGTCATGGCTGAGATCAACAATACCGATACATGGACCAATATCTTCTAACAGCGTATTAGCTTTGCGTAAGTCACCTACTTGATGACACTTCCAGCCCACTTGCTCCAGTACCGATAACCAAGGCTCATAAGTACCGCCAACTACCACAAGCGATCCCGGGATGGAATCCATCTTAAACTGCCCAGCCATTCTCTAACCCTTTTTCATTGTTAATAGAAATTTTGTGCCACAAACTTATCTTTGCGAGCGGGTAACATTATCGAGACTCCGCCCCCTCACGTCTGTCTCAGTATTAAGACTATGCAATAGATTGAGATTTGGCGAATGTTTATTTGCATATCCCATTAAAAGGCAAGTGCAACAACTTGAATTACCTTAACTAAAAGGCAAAAAAAAACCACCCGAAGGTGGTTTTTTTACTCATCCTATCGAATTACGCTTGCGGGCGCATTGCAGGGAATAAGATCACGTCACGGATAGTGTGCGTGTTAGTCAGTAGCATAACCAAACGGTCGATACCGATACCTTGGCCTGCTGTTGGCGGTAGGCCGTGCTCTAGAGCAGTGATGTAGTCTGCATCGTAGAACATTGCTTCGTCGTCACCAGACTCTTTCGCTTCAACCTGTGCTTTAAAGCGTGCATCTTGGTCTTCAGCATCGTTAAGCTCTGAGAAACCGTTCGCTACTTCACGGCCACCGATAAAGAACTCAAAGCGGTCTGTAAAGAACGGGTTATCATCGCTACGACGAGCCAACGGAGAAATATCTGCTGGGTAACCAGTGATGAACGTAGGCTGCATTAGCTTAGGTTCTGCTGTTTCACCAAAGATCTCTTCAAGAAGCTGACCGCATGTCCAGAAAGGTTCTACTTCAACGTGAACAGATTTCGCGATAGAAACCATTAGATCACGGTTTTGTAGGTCTTCTTCTGTTAGCGCTTGGATTTGCGCGTGGTCTGGGTTGTAGTGCTTGATTGCTTCGAACATGCTCATACGAGTGTAAGTACCACCAAACTCAACCGTTTCATCACCGTAAGGCATTGACGTTGAACCTAGAACTTCTTGCGCCACTGAGCTTAGTAGTTCTTCAGTTAGGTCCATCAGATCTTTGTAGTCTGCGTACGCCATGTAGAATTCCATCATTGTGAATTCTGGGTTGTGGCGTGGAGAAAGGCCTTCGTTACGGAAGTTACGGTTGATTTCGAATACGCGATCAAAACCACCAACAACTAGACGCTTCAGGTATAGCTCTGGCGCGATACGTAGGTACATTGGCATGTCTAGTGCGTTGTGGTGCGTGATGAATGGACGCGCACTCGCACCGCCAGGGATAACGTGCATCATTGGCGTTTCAACTTCCATGAACTGCTTAGAGATCATGAAGTTGCGGATTGCAGACATTACTTTAGAACGTACTACGAACGCTTGACGAGAGTCTTCGTTAACGATCAGGTCAACGTAACGTTGGCGGTAACGCATCTCTTGGTCAGTTAGACCGTGGAACTTTTCTGGAAGTGGACGTAGTGCTTTGGTTAGCAACTCGTACTCTTCCATGTTCACGTATAGGTCACCCTTACCAGACTTATGAAGTGCACCTTTAACACCGATGATGTCACCGATATCTAGACCTTGGTATTTTTCTTTAAGTACTTTTTGAACCGCTTTGTCAGCATAAGCTTGGATACGGCCAGAAGTTTCTTGAATTACCAAGAATGGACCACGTTTAGCCATGATACGGCCAGCGATTGCTACTACGTGGTTAAGCTCTTCTAGCTCTTCCTTCGTCTTTTCACCGAACTCTTTCTGAAGGTCGCCCGCTAGTGCGTCACGACGGAAGTCGTTTGGATGGCCGTTCGCTTTGCAGCTCTTTCGGATTGCATCCAGTTTAGCGCGGCGTTCAGCAATCAGCTTATTTTCTTCTAGTACAGTTTCGTTTTGAACAGCATCAGTCATTTTCGATGTATCCTGTTTTTGTCGGTGAAAAGCTTTATAGACCTGATTTCAGGCTAGCTTCAATAAATTTGTCCAGATCGCCATCAAGAACCGCTTGAGTATTACGGTTTTCAATGCCCGTACGGAGGTCCTTAATACGTGAGTCATCCAATACGTAAGAACGGATCTGGCTACCCCAGCCAATGTCAGACTTAGCGTCTTCATTAGCTTGTTTTTCCGCATTTTGCTTTTGCAATTCAAGCTCAAATAGCTTCGCTCGAAGCTGTTTCATTGCCTGATCTTTGTTCTTATGTTGAGAACGGTCATTCTGACACTGAACCACTGTGTTCGTAGGTACGTGCGTAATACGTACCGCAGATTCTGTGGTGTTTACGTGCTGACCACCTGCGCCTGACGCACGGTAAACGTCAATACGTAGGTCGGAAGGATTAATGTCGATGTCGATGTTTTCATCAATCTCTGGATAGATGAACGCAGAAGCAAATGACGTATGGCGACGACCGCCTGAATCGAACGGAGATTTACGAACAAGACGATGGACGCCCGTTTCAGTGCGTAACCAACCGTACGCATACTCACCAGAGATGCGAACTGTTGCCGACTTAAGACCCGCGACTTCACCTTCAGAGACTTCAATCACTTCAGCTTTGAAGCCCTTCGCTTCTGCCCAACGTAGGTACATACGCAGCAGCATGTTAGTCCAGTCTTGTGCTTCTGTACCACCAGAACCTGCTTGCAAATCGATGTAACAATCAGAGCTATCGTGGTCGCCAGAGAACATACGACGGAATTCAAGCTTTTCTAGCTTCTCTTCCAACTCAGCAAGTTCTGGTTCAATTTCGTCAAATGTTTCTTGATCTTCTTCTTCTACAGCCAGCTCAAGAAGACCTTCTACATCTTCCACACCTTGCTCTAGTTGATCAATGGTTTCAACAACCGCTTCTAGTGATGCACGCTCTTTACCCAGTGCTTGCGCACGCTCAGGTTCGTTCCATACATCTGGTTGTTCAAGTTCTGCGTTGACTTCTTCTAGACGCTCTTTCTTCGCGTCATAGTCAAAGATACCCCCTCAGGACATTTGTGCGCTGAGACACGTCCTGCAGACGGTTTTTAATTGGATTGATTTCAAACATGTTTACTCAACATTTTAGAATAGAATTTAACCGAGAAATTCTACTGAAAAATGTGACCGAGATACAGGAAAATTTCGGATGAGAAATCAGATTGCGGTGAGAGAGAGCACGGTCATAAAATTTTACGCCCACTTAGGGGCAACCGTACTCTATAAGAAAGGTTAATCTAGGTATTACTTAGCTTCGATATGGTCGATCATCAATTGCAATGATTGATTACCACGAAATTCATTCACATCCAGCTTATACGCGAGACGTACTGTTTTAACCGATGCATCTGGCCATCGGCGTAGATCAACATTGAATGCAATGCCGTCGATCATCACATTGGTAGGGTGACCTTTATAAAGCGGCTCTAACATCAATTTAAGATGCTTCTCACCCACCAGCTTTTGATGCAGTACTTTAAACTCACCATCAAAGATTGGTTCAGGGAAGGCTTGTCCAAAAGGGCCACCCGATCGCAGCTGTTCAGCAACATGCATAGAGAACTCTTCCGGCTTAAGTTCACCATCTGACATGATCACGCCTTTTAGCGCCGCTTCATCGAGTTCCTTTTTTACCACTTCATCAAACAAACGACTGAAACGCTCAAAATCCTGCTCTTTAATCGTTAAGCCTGCTGCCATGGCGTGTCCACCAAACTTGATGATCAAACCCGGGTTTTGTGTGTCGATGAAATCCAACGCATCGCGCATGTGTAGCCCCGGAATAGAACGACACGAGCCTTTAATCGTCCCTTCTCCGCCATCAGCAAATGCAATGACTGGACGGTGAAACTTCTCTTTAATGCGCGAAGCCAAAATACCAATCACACCTTGGTGCCAATCACGCTGGAATAAGGCTAAGCCATAAGGAAGCTCATTGCCTTCACCAAACTGAAGGCGCTCACAGAAAGCCATCGCTTCTTGCTTCATGCCTTCTTCAATCTCTTTACGAGTTTGGTTCAAGCCATCCAATTCACTTGCCATGCGACGAGCAGCGTGGATGTTGTTACACATCAATAGTTCAACACCGAAAGACATGTCATCAAGACGACCTGCAGCGTTAATACGTGGACCTAAAGCAAAGCCAAAGTCAGACGCAACTAAACGACGCGCATCGCGCTTCGCGACCTCAATTAATGCTTGGATGCCGGGACGCGCTTTGCCAGCACGAATACGTTGCAAGCCTTGGTGTACAAGAATGCGGTTGTTTTCATCCAATGGAACGACGTCGGCGACGGTACCCAGTGCAACAAGGTCAATCAGTTCCATCAACTTGGGCTCTTGCATCCCCTGTTCTGCAAACCAATTGTGTTTTCGCATATGAACGCATAGTGCCATCATGAGATAAAACGCGACCCCCACACCCGCAAGCGCTTTAGATGGAAAGCTACAGCTCTCAAGGTTTGGGTTCACCATTGCATCCACATCAGGCAACACTTGTCCTGGTAAGTGGTGATCGGTAACGAGCACGGTAATGCCATTTTCTTTTGCGTAACGCACACCTTCGATTGATGAGACGCCGTTATCCACCGTCATGATCATCTCAGCGCCAAGCTCTAACGCTTGGTCAACGACTTCTGGGCTTAACCCATAACCGTCTTCAAAACGATTTGGCACTAGGTAATCCACATTGTGACTACCAAGCATACGCAGCGCGAGTACTGATAATGCTGAGCTTGTCGCACCATCAGCGTCAAAATCACCGACAACGATGATGCGTTTTTGTTCTTTTATCGCCTGAAACAAAAGATCGACAGCTTGCTCAATCCCCCCGAGTTTTTGATATGAATGCAACCCACGGGCCGACGTTTCTAATTGTGAAAGATCCGTTATCCCACGGTTGATGTAGATACGTTTAAGAATCGGAGGTATGGAATCAGGAAGAAGGGAAAGATCTGGTTCAGGACGTCGTTGAATTTCTATCATGCTTGAAAGAGCCGACAACTTTGCCGGCTCTGCTCCTAAAGGATTATAGTTGCTTTAAACGTTTCAATAGCTCTGCAGGTGGTAGGTAGCCACCAACCATTTCGCCATTCGGTAAGAAGATTGCTGGCGTACCAGAAATACCCAATTGGCGACCTAGATTGTAATGCGCCTGGATGGTTTCTTTACACTGTTTCAAGTCTTTCGCAGGGTTATCAAATGTACGATTCACTTTCGCGTTGTGCATTGCCGACGCCGGATCTTCAGCACACCAAATCGTTGCCATTTGCTCTGCCACAGGGCCAGTTGCACCTTGGCGAGGGTAAGCCATGTAACGCACTGTAATACCTAGATCATTATAGCCTTGCATTTGGCTATGCAGACGCACACAGTAACCACAGGTGATATCAGTGAATACGGTCACAACGTACTTTTCATCGTCGGCTTTGTATTCGATCATGCTATCGGAGAACTGCGCAATTTTCTCGGCGTTAAGCGGCGCTTGACGCTCTGCTATGACATCTTTGTAACTGCCATCATCATTAATGGCATAAAGCGTACCGGCGATAAAATGGCTACCATCATTTGAAGCAAACAGGATCCCGCCATTGGTTTGAATTTCCAATAAGCCAGCGACGTCTGATGGTTGAATATCAACGATAGATAAACCAAGCTTTGAGAACTTAGTTTTTAATGCTGCTTCATCAAAGCCGCTTTGTGCAGCTGGCGCCACTTGTTGCGCAGGAGTCTCCGTTTGAGCCTGACTTTCTTCTGCACCACAAGCGGTAACAAAAAATGGTAAAGTCAGCAGAGTTAGTCGGCGTAATACGCTCATGAAATTCACCTTAATGTAAAATCGTTTTTCCAAGAAGACATGGATGAATCTAACCATTGTTATGCTCTTGGGTGGTGTTGACTGTGGATCTGCTTCAATCGTTCAGTCGCCACGTGAGTATAAATTTGCGTGGTCGATAAGTCACTATGTCCTAAAAGCATCTGTACGACCCTGAGATCTGCGCCATAGTTCAATAAATGCGTGGCAAAGGCATGACGCAGTACGTGCGGCGACAGCTGATCAGTATCAATCCCTGCTATCAAAGCATAGTACTTAATACGGTGCCAAAACGTCTGACGAGTCATTTGTCTTGCGCGTTTACTAGGAAAAACAATATCAGATGATGTATCACCAAGTAACGCAGGGCGCCCTTGTTGAATGAACGTCTCGATCCAATCGACCGCGTTTTCCCCCATAGGAACCAGGCGTTCTTTACCACCTTTACCAGTCACGCGCACCACCCCTTGGCGCAAGCTAACATTTTCCATGGTCAAACTGACGAGCTCTGTCACACGCAACCCTGTCGCGTAGAGTAGCTCTAGCATCGCTTTATCGCGCAATTCTATAGGGTCATTCGGGTCTGGCGCTTCGAGCAACGCGTCCACTTGCTCTTCACTAATATCTTTGGGTAAACGTTGTGGCAGTTTAGGGCTAACCAAGAGCGCACTCGGGTCATCAGCACGCACCTTCTCACGATGCAGGTATTGAAATAAACGACGAATAGCCGACAACATACGCGCACGGGACGTCTGTTTGTAATCTAAGTCTACAAGGTGGCTTTGATATTCTTGCAAGCCAGACAAACTGATAAAATCAAGACGGTATCGATGTTTTTCCATCCACACGAGCAGCTTCATTAAATCGTTTCGGTAGGAAGCCAACGTGTTCTCTGATAGGCCACGCTCCATCCACATCGCATCTAAGAATTGCTCAACAAGCGAAAAATCTTGTTGATTGACAGGCTGTTGTGCCGTCATGAATGCTTCCTTATCTGTTTATATTTACAGTATTTAGATTAAAGCACCTGCCAATCCAATACCATAAAAAATCATCCCACATAGGATATTCGCTGCAATCTTCCTCAATTTATGGTTAGAATCTTCCACAACAGCAACACAAATAACGACGAATATAATGAAAATCGGACTCTTTTACGGCTCAACGACCTGCTACACCGAAATGGCAGCAGAGAAAATTCGTACCCTTATTGGTGAAGACCTTGTCGACATTCACAATGTGAAAGAGACACCGTTATCACTAATGGCGGACTACGACTTATTACTCCTTGGCATCTCAACTTGGGATTTTGGTGAAATTCAAGAAGATTGGAACGCGATTTGGCAAGACATCGCGACCACACCACTGAAAGGCAAAGTTGTAGCGCTGTTTGGTCTGGGTGACCAAGAAGGTTACGGAGAGTGGTATTTAGATGCGATGGGCTTACTTCACGATGAATTGCAAGCCACAGGCGCAACCTTTATCGGTTACTGGCCAAATGAAGGCTACGAATTTGAAGCATCGAAAGCACTGATCGAAGATGGCAGCAAGTTTGTTGGACTTGCGTTAGATGAAGACTCACAGTACGAACTGAGTGATGAACGCATCGAAAAATGGTGTGAACAAGTTCTTGTGGAATTCCACGACACGCTTTAATAGCGCAAACACGTAATCATTAAAAAGTAAAAAGCCCGATGAAGTAATTCATCGGGCTTTTTATTATCTTGATAACGCGAAGTGATTACGCGGTTTCTTGTGCTAGCTCTGGGCGAGGTTTCGCGATGAAGAACATGCACACGATAGCCGCAAATGTTGGAAGCACCCAACCCATGCCGACTTCGAATAATGGCAACATGTTAAACGCAGAAACATCAATACCCGATACTTTTGCCGCATCAACCAACGCAAACAGCAGAGATACAAGCAGTACTGCACGGTAAGCAAAGCGTGGATTCGGCAGTTTGCTACGCACAAATGTTAGTGCAACCAACGCAATCGCCACAGGGTACAGCGCAAACAATACTGGCACTGACAGAGAAATCAGCTGCGCAAGACCAACGTTTGCAACCAATGCACAAACAGAACCATTAATCAGTACCCATTGCTTGTATGACAGTGGTGTTTTCGAGCTGAAGAAATCTGAACACGCAGAAATCAAGCCAATAGCGGTTGTCAGACACGCTAGCAATACGATGACAGACAGAACGATTTGACCGTATGGACCAAACAACGCTTGAACGTATTGGCTAAGCACTAGGCCACCATTATCAGCACCAGCAGCAACCGTTGCACTCGTCGCACCTAAGTAAAATAGTGAGATGTAAACAAACGCAAGACCAGCAGCGGCAATACAACCTGCATAGATCAGATATTTAGTAGTTGCAGAGCGCTCAGTAATGCCTTTACCGCGTAGTGCGTCAACCATCAGCATGCCAAACATCAATGACGCGAACGTATCCATTGTGTTGTAGCCTTCTAAGAAGCCTTTGGTCAGAGGCTGCGTTAGGTATTCACCGTGCGCGCCAATCATATCGCCCTGAGGATCAAGGAAGACAGCGACAGCAAGAATGATCAAACCAACGAACAATGCTGGTGTCAGTACTTTACCGATAAGATCGATCAAACGGCCTTGGAACCATGAGAACATCATCGCTGCGATAAAGAAGATCACTGAGAACGCTGTCAGATGCGTTTGTGACGCCTCAAGGAAGAAAGGTTTCACCGCCATCTCGTAAGCCACTAGGCCTGTACGAGGCGCTGCAAACGCTGGACCAATGATGATGAAAATCAGTGCAGCCATAAGAACTGCCGCTTTTTTCGGAAGATCTTGCGTCAAGTGATCCCAAGAACCACCAGCAACAGCAATAGCAACGATAGTAATAAGAGGTAGACCTACCGCTGTTAGCAAGAAACCAAACATAGCTGGCATTAAGTTTTCACCCGCTAACTGACCCGCTAGAGGTGGAAAGATAATATTGCCCGCACCTAAAAAGAACGCAAATAGCATAAAGCCTACTGCGATAATATCTGTTAGTTTTAACGTCTGCTTCACAGATAACCCTTGTCTTTTAATTAATGAATGTTGTGTATGCTTAGACCACTTTTTGTATACCTAAAGTCAATAAGTACACGTGGTTCAATCTATAAAATTTTCGCCGCATAATGACGAAAGACTCATCATTTGGCAACCTTTAAGAAAAAAACACCATATTAATTTAGTTTTCAAACTTAAAAGCAGTGGATATAACCAGATCCAAATAACAGACCAGTTCTTTATCTCGATCAATTAACAATACAATTTAATAACCAACAAAACAACAATCTATACAATTAATAAACAATAGAGTAATCCACTTAATTATTGAGCAAATATAAAACAATCATGAAGAACAAAAAACTGAAAACTAAAGGTTTCAATTTTAAGCAATTTTGTATTGAGGGCGGCGAGAGTGGTATGCCAGTCAGCACAGATGGGGTAATGCTTGGTGCTTGGATTCAAAGCCCTAACGACGCTAAAATTCTCGATATTGGCACTGGCACTGGCCTGCTTGCCCTGATGTGTGCTCAACGCTTTACAGAAGCTCAAATAACCGCGGTCGATATCGAATTAACAGCCGTTGCTGCCGCGCAAAAAAATATGGCCCAGTCTCCTTGGTCAGATCGTGTAAGTGTGCATCACACCGACATACTGCACTTTACGCCGACACATCCATTCCAACGCATCATTTGTAACCCGCCCTACTTCAACAGCGGCGAGCAATCGAAACACAGTCAACGTGCAACCGCGAGGCACACTGATACGCTAGGCCATAACGCATTGCTACAGCGTTGCTATCATTTGCTTGATGACGAAGGGAGAGCTAGTTTTGTTTTGCCAATCACCGAAGGCGAGCAGTTCATTGAGCTAGCATTAAACCAAGGTTGGTATCTATCGAGGATCTGTCGTGTGCAACCATCAGAAAAGAAACCAGTACACCGATTGTTATTTGAACTGTCAAAACGACCTTGCGATTTGCAGACGTCACATTTAATTATCCGTTCAAATGACGGCTATAGTGATGATTTCATCCAGTTAACCCGCGAGTTTTATCTTAAGATGTGAAATAACATGTGATCCTTATCACCAATCACTTTATAATGTGCGACCTTTTTGTATTCTATGCTGTTGTGGCGAACCATTAACCAAGCTTTGCTTGTGGAGAACTCATTGTGATCAGAACCTTTGCTGAACTTGATCTAGACCAAAACCTACTTGAAGCCATTGAAGAGATGGGTTACGAACGCCCAACAAAAATTCAGGCAGAAGCGATTCCACAAGCGTTGGACGGTCGTGACATTCTAGCGTCAGCGCCAACAGGAACTGGTAAAACGGCCGCCTTCGTCCTGCCAGCATTGCAATACTTGCAAGACTTCCCTCGTCGTAAGCCTGGGCCTGCGCGTATTTTGATCCTAACGCCTACTCGCGAACTGGCGATGCAAATTGCCGATCAAGCACGTGCTTTGGCAAAAAATACCAAACTCAACATTTTCACCATCACTGGTGGTGTTCAGTACCAAGAGCACGCCGACATCCTTGCAACAACACAAGACATTGTGGTTGCGACACCTGGCCGTTTAAAAGAATACATTGATGCAGAACGTTTTGATTGTCGTGCAATCGAATGGTTAATCCTTGATGAAGCAGACCGTATGCTAGATATGGGTTTTGCTCCTACTGTCGATCGCCTATCTAACGAATGTCGCTGGCGTAAGCAAACCCTTCTGTTCTCAGCAACGTTAGAAGGGAAAGGCGTAGAAGGCTTTACCGCTGATCTGTTGAATGACCCAGCAGAGATTGATGCAAAATCACCGCTGCGTGAGCGTAAGAAAATTGCTCAGTGGTATCACCGAGCTGATGATGCTGAACACAAACTGGAATTACTAAAACACATTATTACTCAGCAAGCTGAGCGCACTATCGTCTTTTTAAAGACTCGTGAGCGTTTGGCTGAGCTACGAGCGCAGCTTGAAAGTGCACAGATTCCATGTTCTTGGATTCAAGGTGAAATGCCGCAAGATCGTCGTAACAATGCGATTTCTCGCTTCCGCGATGGTACTGTGAACGTGCTGCTAGCGACGGACGTTGCTGCGCGTGGTATCGATCTTCCGGATGTATCACACGTTATCAACTACGACATGCCGCGCACGGCTGATGTTTACCTTCACCGTATCGGCCGTACGGCTCGCGCAGGTAAGAAAGGTAACGCTATCTCAATCGTAGAAGCACACGACCAACCAATGATGGATCGCGTTGCGCGCTACGTGAAAGAAGACATCAAAGAGCGTTTCGTGAAAGAGATGCGTCCTAAACACAAAAAGCCTGTGTTTAAGAAGAAAAAGAAAAAAGACGACAAGAAAAAAGTAGCGAAAAAGAAAACCGCTAAGAAGAAGTAATCTTGTTGGAGCCAAGTAGCTCAAGCTAGAAAATAACAAAGGGTTGGCAATGCCAACCCTTTTTCGTTTGTGCTGATAGAGATTAACGTAGACTACGTCTCAATCAGCTTTATTTTTGCTCTTCACGTTTAAATACTAACTCTGTTGGCGTCGATTCATCTTCCACAAAGTAGTAACCCGCCGTATCAAACTTAGTCAGGTCTGCCACGCTCTCAACACGGTTTTCAATGATGTGACGCGCCATCATACCGCGCGCTTTCTTCGCGTAAAAACTGATGACCTTGTATTGACCATTCTTACAATCTTTGAATACTGGCGTGATCACTTGCGCATCTAAATTCTTTGGCTTAACCGCTTTAAAGTATTCATTTGATGCAAGGTTGATAAGGACATTATCACCTTGAGCAGAAATCGCTTCGTTAAGCTTGTCCGTAATTACATTGCCCCAAAACTGGTACAAGTTCGTACCCTTGTCGTTTGCAAGCTTGGTACCCATTTCAAGACGGTATGGCTGCATCAAATCAAGTGGTTTTAGTAAACCATAAAGACCCGATAGCATACGCAGATGATCTTGAGCATATTCGAAGTCCGCTTCAGATAAACTTTCGGCGTCTAGACCTGTGTAAACGTCACCTTTAAATGCAAGAATGGCTTGTCGTGAGTTTTCCGTGGTAAACGTTTCACTCCATTCTTGGAATCGGCCCACATTTAAATCGGCAATCTTGTCGCTCACTTTCATTAAAGAGGCAACATCAGCAGGAGTCAGTTTGCGGCAAACATCGATAAGCTCTTTTGAGTATTCGACCAACTCAGGTTGAGTAAATTTTTCTGTCGCTAACGGAGACTCGTAATCAAGAGTCTTCGCTGGAGAAACTACGATAAGCATGACTTTCCCTTCTCTAATTTTGTTTTTAATAGGGTACAAAAAAAGCCATGCATTGTCTGCATGGCTTTTTACATCGTACTAATAGCTTTCAACTATGAGTGATAGCTCACTTAGTCTTTTTTATCGTTGTACCAAATGCCTTCTTCAAGCTGAGATTTCAGCTCTGGGAAGTCATTCGCATCAAATGTTGGCACTTTGCCTTCACCAAGCTGGCGGTTGTAATCTTTTGCCAGTTTAATCACGATGCCAGATAGCAAGATGATCGCCACCAAGTTGACTATCGCCATCAGACCCATAGAGACGTCAGCAAGCGACCATACGACTGGTAACGAAGCTAGTGCACCAAACATCACCATACCAAGAACAATAACGCGGAAAATGCTTAAGCCCGCTTTATGATTGTGCTCTAGGAAGATTAAGTTCGTTTCAGCATACGAGTAGTTTGCAATGATTGAAGTAAACGCAAAGAAGAAGATTGCCACAGCAACAAAGATGCCGCCCCAATCGCCAACTTGTGAGCTCAATGCTCGCTGAGTTAGCTCGATACCCGTCACTTCTGTTGCTTGACCGACATACTCACCAGACATCAGGATGATAGCCACTGTTGCAGAACAGATAACGATCGTATCCATGAACACGCCTAGCATCTGTACGTAACCTTGAGACGCTGGGTGTGGTGGGTAAGGTGTTGCTGAAGCTGCCGCGTTAGGTGCAGAACCCATACCTGCTTCATTCGAGAATAGACCGCGCTTGATACCGTTAATCATTGCCTGTGCAATTGCGTAGCCAAGACCACCTGCTGCTGCTTCTTGCAGACCAAATGCACTCTTAAAGATAAGCATCAATACATCAGGTAATTTCTCTAGGTTAGAGAACATGATGAACAGCGCTAGGGCTAGATAAAGTAGTGCCATGATCGGAACGATCATCTCAGCAACTCTTGCGATACGCTTGATGCCACCGAAAATAACAATTGCAGACAGTAAAACAACGGCAATACCAACATACAGGTTATTCCAACCAAATGCGTTGCTCATTGCATTGGCAATTGAGTTAGCTTGTACGGCGTTGAATACCAAACCAAAAGCGATGATTAGGAAAACTGAGAACAACACGCCCATCCAACGCATGCCCAGGCCTTTTTCCATGTAGTAGGCAGGGCCACCACGGTAGTTGCCATCATCATCTTTGGTTTTGTATAGCTGCGCCAGTGTGCTCTCGGCAAACGATGTTGCCATACCAAGCATTGCAATCAGCCACATCCAGAAGATCGCACCAGGACCACCCGCAGTCAATGCAACTGCAACGCCCGCCATGTTACCTGTACCAACACGTGCAGCAAGACTAGTACAAAGCGCTTGGAAAGAGGAAATACCAGCTTTGTCTGCTTTACGGCTGTTCTTAAGAACAGAGAACATGTGGCCGAAATGGCGGAACTGAATGAACCCTAATCGAACGGTGAAGTAAATACCAACACCAACAAGAAGATAAACCAGAATCGAGCCCCAGAGGAGATCGTTCATCAAATTGATTAAGTCTGTCATGTGTACCTCAAAGTGAGTTGCGCCAGTCTATGCGTCCTAGCCATCCACCAAATTGCCTGCTAAGTGTCAAAGTGTGCTTAGCTTTTTAAGTAATGTTTATGGGCAATCTAGAATCGTAAACGTCGCTTCATGCATCCATTTTACGTACCAGCGTATTTTTTGACGGGCGGATAATGCAACCTAGGAGCGCAAAAATCAATATGCAACAATAAGAATATCATTGTTATTTTTCACTATAAAGTCACCAAAAAATAACATAAATAGAAGACTTAACACTCAAACTGCGCAACATTTCAATTACCAAACACCAACATAAATAATTATTTTTCATTAAATGGAATGGCAAACCGTATAAACAAGAACAAGCTAGTATTCACAAGGTGTTACATAAATTTACGCTAGTGACTTACCATCTAATTGAACACTATTTCATCAAACTGATTTTATGCAACTTTAACCTTTGCGCAGTGCACCCATTCATCAAATCGAATTAACATAGAAAATCTCTCTATTTAATCGTTTTCTTGAGATCGTTTGTGCATTTTTTATCCACATCGTTGCAATAAAAAGTGTGATTTTGAGAATATTTTTGCACGAAAATGTCATGCTACCGACACAAATGCGAAATATATCATGGTTATTCTCACGGCTATTGTGGTACTTAAAAAACTCCACAAGGACTGGTTACAACAGTTTAGCTTAAGAAAGGTAAAGGTGGCTTATGGAAGGCTTTCAACTAGATGACATTTTTAATCTGGATACTACCTCAACAACCAAATCTCGTGCCAAACCAGTAAAGCGAAAGTGGCGTGAAATAGAAGAGATGAACGACAGACGCAATTTGCTTAAAGAGCTGCGCGAACTTGATGTCTGTACCGATTATAACTTGGAAGACATTAAACTCTAATTCAAACAAAAGGCACCTTACAGGTGCCTTTTGTTTTTTGTTTACAGTGACCGTAAACACCGTGAGTTTATGTACCAAGGTTTAAGTATGAATACCATTATTACTGAATGAGAATCTTCCGTACTTTTTGCCGAGAAATATGCACACTAAATTTTCGGTTGATTCCCAATAAATAAGAAATGTATCTCACAAACCCGAGAGACGGCTTTCGCTCGCTCAGGTTTCATCACTCAGGCTTAAACATACTCAGTATCACTTTGACGAACACGTTCGGCCAACTGCTTATAACGATCAGCAATCGTGTCACCAAACACAGGATCATCCTCACTGACGCTCCATAAGCTCTCGACATGCTGCCAATCTTCTGTGGTAAATAACTCTTCAATGAGAGGCAAAATTTTTCGCTCTTCTAGCTCCAAGTGGTGCCTTTGCGATTCTATGAAATCTTCTAGGTGAGCGACAAACATGTCTTGTGGCACAACAGCATCCTGAAGGATCATCTCTATCACGGATGAAAACTCTCTGGTTTTACTCGCTAACTCTAGATGTTCTTTCTCTAAATTTTCCATGGTTTGTTGCTTACCATAGTGTTCAAGAAAGTGGTGATAGAGGATATCTTCTTTCGGGTGGTGTACTTTCTCCGAATGATTAGAGAGGTAATCAACAATCTCGCTTACTAACGCATAGTTGATTACACGTTCTTTTTTTATCTCATTAAGCTTATGGCGCAGTATCGCCAACAGACGAACCATATAACCATGTTCGCGTCGAATTCTTTCGATCATCATAGCGTCTCTCCTTAACACCTACTTTTAGTAAGTGTACATGAGAAATTTACTATCAGCCTCGAGCGTGCTCAAAAAAACAGCGATCATACCATCCATGATCGCTGTCTCTTCATTTATACCGTTAATGGCAAATGCCAGTTAATTGGTGCTTTTTCTTGTGATGTAAGCAACTGGTTTGCTTGAGAGAAATGCTTACAACCGAAAAAGCCTCGATGTGCAGAAAGTGGCGATGGGTGTGGGGCAGCTAACACATGGTGCTTATTGCGATCGATAAAACGACCTTTCTTCTGCGCGTGTGACCCCCACAGCAAGAACACTACACCTTCTTGATGCTGATTAATGGCTTCAATCACTCGATCAGTAAACGTTTCCCAACCTGTCTTTGAATGTGAATGCGCTTTACCTTGCTCCACCGTTAATACCGTATTGAGTAACAATACGCCTTGTTCAGCCCAGCTTTGCAAAAAACCATGCTGAGGGATTTGAAAACCTTCAATATCTTGCGCCAGCTCTTTATACATATTAACCAGTGACGGTGGCGTTTTAATGCCAGGAAGTACAGAGAAACACAGGCCATGCGCCTGATTTGGGCCGTGGTATGGGTCTTGTCCTAGAATCACGACCTTAACGTCTTTGAACTCGGTAAAACGAAACGCGTTAAAGACATCTTTTGCGGGAGGAAAAATAGCTTTGCCTGCGGCGCGTTCGGCTTCAACAAAATTCAAGGTGTCTACAAAGTAGCTCTGCTTTTTCTCTTCGCCGATCACATCGTGCCAAGTGGGTGACTGATTCATGGAAAGTTCCTGTCCTAAATTTTGCTTCTATTCTAACGAGCGAAACTCAAACAAACAAAAACTTACCACGAACTTGAGACAAGTAATAAAAGACTAATGCTTCTGTGGCGTTCGAAAATGCCCCTGTCCGGTAATGTGACGATTAGGCATCGGTAAGCGAAGCACGCGACGAGTGAAAGCATAAGGAGTAAAAGAGAGTGGTCGAGACATGTTGGCATCCTTCTTTGCTAATTCAGAGATTGATGTTCAATGACTAAGAAAGAAAGGTGCCAACTTTGTGGTTACGCCATTAACTGGCAATGGCCGCTAAATGGAATTGACGCAATGTGTTGATCTCTTGCTGCCAAATATCTGGATCAATTGTTTCCAAAATCAGAGGGATACCATCAAAACGAGGGTCTTTCGCGATGTACTCAAAGCAATCCCACCCGATCTCTCCTTTACCTAGCGAATGGTGGCGATCTACTTTGCTGGCAAACTCTACTTTTGAATCATTTAGATGCATTGCTCTTAAATAGTGCATACCTACGATACGGTCGAACTCTGCAAAGGTGCGCTCGCAATCTTCTTTTGTACGTAAGTCATAACTAGCCGTAAAGGTATGGCAGGTATCAATACAAACGCCGACACGATCTTTATCTTCCACTTGCTCGATGATTTCAGCAAGGTGCTCAAACTTCCAGCCTAAGTTAGTGCCTTGACCTGCCGTATTCTCGATAACAGCGATCACATTCGGCACCGCTTTATGCGCAAGATTGATCGACTCGGCGATCGTTGCGAGGCACTCCTGTTCAGAGACTTTCTTTAGGTGACTACCCGGGTGGAAGTTAAGCAAAGTCAGCCCTAACTGATTACAACGCTCCATTTCATCAATAAATGCCGCGCGGGATTTATTCAGCTTTTCTTCTTCCGGCGCACCCAAGTTAATCAGATAAGAATCATGGGGAAGAATATGTTCTGCTCCGAAACCCAGCATTTTACAGTTCGCTTTAAACGCACTGATGGTTTTTGCTTCTAAAGGCTTCGCCACCCACTGGCGTTGGTTTTTTGTAAATAGTGCGAATGCATTCGCGCCAATTTCACGAGCTCTCAACGGAGCTTGATCGACCCCACCAGCAGCAGAGACATGTGCACCAATGAGTTTATTCCCAAGCTTGTTTTTCATGTTTGTCATTTAATCACTTTAGACTTTCAGTATTGCTACCTAAATACAGATAGTTGCGTTAACCAGTTTAAACTTTAATCTCAATTTGTAGTAAATTTACAACAAAACTAGTTATTAAATATTTTTTATATTATCAAATAAATTGTAATTAGTTTGTTTTCAAAGGTTTTATTGATTTAACTCAATAAAATTACCTTAATAAAAATAATGTTTTTGGTTGTTTTTTGACTTAAATCAATATTAAAATAGTGGATATTAGCTATATAATACTCAGCTCAACGAAAATTCGAAAATTAACACCAATAATCACCACGTAAGTGGTCTAGGAGATAGTGATGATCCAAGGTATCCAAATTACAAAAGCGGCAAACGACGACCTACTAAACTCTATCTGGCTATTAGATAGCGAAAAAAATGAAGCTCGTTGTGTTGCTGCAACTGCTGGCTACGAAGCAGACCAAGTTATCGCAATCAGCGACCTAGGTGAATACGAAAGCCGTGAAGTTGCAATCGAAACTGCTCCTCGTATCGAAGGCGGCCAACACCTAAACGTGAACGTGCTTAAACGCGAAACACTAGAAGATGCAGTTGCACACCCAGAGAAATACCCACAACTAACTATTCGTGTTTCTGGTTACGCAGTACGTTTTAACTCGCTAACTCCAGAGCAACAACGTGATGTAATCGCTCGTACTTTTACTGAGACTCTATAATCTCTCAGTAAACTAGCTCGCTAGAATTTAAAAAGCTTGGTCAGCAATGACCAAGCTTTTTTTGTTTCAGAATCCTTCTAAACCCTTTCTATAATGGAAAGCAACTCGCCTCTAAGGTGCATTTCTTTGCGAAGGATCTTTCTGAAACGCTTGCGCTAAAGAGGTTGGATCACGCCTATCTCTTTGCAGTGACGCCCCTTCTGCCCACCAAATCAATTGATGCATAGTGCGATTCATATAGTTGTCCCACTGCGTCTGCTCCGACTCATCCTCAGCAACGCCCTGTTCATCAAACACTTCTTGCGCTTTCGGAATGTGGATCATCGCAGAGACAGGTAAACATCCAAGTTCAGATAAGAAGGTACGCATAGAAACGGCAGCTCTAACACCACCCCATTGTCCGGCAGAATAGGTCACGATAGCACTCGGCTTGTAAGAAAACAGCGAACTGCCGAAATGGTTAAGCATGTTCGCCAAAGCAGGACTCATCGAATGGTTATATTCCGGGCTAACCATCACATACCCATCCGCATGTTTGATTTTGTCTGCCAGCTCACTTAGGTGCTGCGGAACTTTAGAGCGGTGATAAGCAAACTCGGGCTTAAACACATCGCCAAAGTCGTAATTCAAAGGGTCGATGATTTCGACCATATGTTGCGAATGTTGACTCGCGATGAGTTTTTCACACGCTTTACTGACTCGCATTCCTAAACGGGCTGGTCGTGGTGGCGTGCTGTTTCTCACTGAGCCAAGAAAAATCAAAAAATGCATGCTTCTCTTTCTATCTCATTTAGTTAAGTTCGTTTCTCAATCATAAAGAGAGTCACAACTTACCGACAATAAAAAAGGTGAATGATTACTCATTCACCTCTCGTTATTTCTGTTTTTGATACTTACTATACTTTGAAGCTTACTGCACGCGGCGCAGTACTTGTTTCAATGCGTCAAAGTCTGCGTCGAGCTCTTCCGATAGCAGCTCCATCGCAGCGTGCTTCGCTAGTGGCGCAGGAAGGTCGATATCGGATTCTAGAATATCATCCACCACTTCTTTGAACTTCGCAGGGTGAGCAGTACATAGGAACAGACCGGTTTCACCGTCTTGCAATTGTTCTTCAAGCACTCGGTAAGCAATCGCACCATGCGGTTCGCATAGGTAGCCTAGAGCATGTAAATCTTTCACTGACTGTGCGCTTTGCTCATCAGATACTGCGCCTTTACCTAACGTCTCCAAGCCCCACTCTTTCACGCGGCACAGCTCTTCAATACGAGGCCAATTGTTTGGTTGGCTCACGTCCATCGCGTTCGATGTTGTTGCGACTGTTGGTTTTGGCTCCCACTTACCTGTTTCTAGGTAGCGAGGAACCGTGTCATTGGCATTAGTTGCAGCGATAAAGCGTTTGATAGGCAAGCCCAACGCTTTTGCCAATAGACCAGCAGTTAGGTTACCAAAGTTACCACTTGGTACAGACACAACAAGGTTTTCACGCTCTTGTTTGCTCATTTGCGCAGCTGCTTCAAAGTAGTAACAGATTTGCGCCATCAAACGGCTGATGTTGATTGAGTTTGCAGAGTTCAGACCGATCTCTTCACGCAGTGCAGAATCATCAAAAGCTTGCTTAACCAGTGCCTGACACGCATCGAAGTCTCCATCGATCGCGACAGTGTGAATGTTTTTACCAAGCGTACAGAATAGCTTCTCTTGCAGTGGGCTGATCTTGCCTTTTGGATAAAGAATCACAACGTTGATGTCTTCCATACCGTAGAAAGCATGCGCAACGGCTGCGCCAGTATCGCCAGAAGTTGCAGTCAGAATGGTGATCTTGCCACCGTCCGAAACGGCTGCAAGAGATTGCGCCATAAAGCGACCACCAAAATCTTTAAATGCAAGCGTTGGACCATGGAACAGTTCCAGAGCGTAAACACCGTCTTTGACCTGATTAATTGGCGCAGGGAATTGGAATGCAGCATCAACAAGAGCATTCACCTGCTCTTCTGCAAGTTCATCTCCAATTAACGCCGATAGAATCTTAGTGCTACGAGAGACAAAGTCTTCTGCAAGCAGCGCATCGATATCTTCAAATTTTGGTAATTCCGATGGGAAAAATAGGCCTTGATTGCGACCTAACCCTTGGCGAACGGCTTGGCCAAAGGAAACTTGTTCATCATTTTCTTTTATATTGTAAAGCTTCATAGCTCACTTCCTGTTACTTTCGAACCCTGCTTATCTAGACGACAAACGTGGACGAATCCTTCTTCGTTTTGTACGTAGTTTTGTTCTAACCAGCGAGCAACTCGCTCAGCGACATCTTTCTCTTTGCAAATACTGAACAGTGTCGGACCACTGCCAGAAATACCGGTTGCCAATGCACCCGCAGACGCTGCGTATTGACGTGCATTCGCAAAACCTGGAAGCAGTTTCTCACGATACGGTTCTGCGATCACGTCTTTGATCATTTTTGCAGCAAGTTCTGGCTGACCAGAATGACACGCATGAATAAAGCCCGCAAGGTGGCGACCATGAGCGATGATATCTTGTCGGCGGTATTGAGATGGTAGGATCTCACGCGCTTCCGCCGTTGATACCTTGATACCCGGATACGCCATCACCCAGTACCAATCATCAAAGCAAGGCACTTCTTGACTGATGATACCCAACTCTTCAAGCATCAGTTGCACACCACCAAGGTAACATGGCGCAACGTTGTCGTAGTGAATACCACCAGAGATCTTGCCTTCCATCTCTCCCATCAGCGCCAATAATTCTGTCTCGTTAAGTGGCTGTCCATGGAATCGGTTCAATGCATCTAATGCAGCGACGATAGAACATGCACTTGAGCCTAAACCAGAGCCAATTGGCATGTTCTTTTCTAGCGTCATCTCAAGTGGTTTTAGCTCAACGCCTTTTTTGTCTAACTCACGAGCAAACACGAGCCAACAGTCGTAGACGATGTTCTCTTTTGGTTCAGTTGGCAATTTCTCAACAAAATCACCCGCCGTTTTAAGGCTGAACGGATCAGCCCCAGATTTCACCAATACACGGTCACCCAATAGTGTGCCATCCACTGGAGACACGGCAGCCCCCAGCACATCAAAGCCAACGCTTACATTACCAATTGATGCTGGGGCATAAACCACTACATCCATATCACTTGAACTCATTATTGTTATACCCCTAGTTTCCAACCTAAAGTACGCATCACGTCAGAAAATACACCCGCAGCCGTTACTTCGGTGCCTGCACCATAGCCACGTAACACTAGTGGGATTGGCTGATAGTAACGGCTGTAAAATGCCAGTGCGTTTTCACCGTCCTTGATTTTATACATTGGATCGTTTTCATCCACCGCTGCGATGCTTACTGTGCACTTGCCCTCATTAATTTCACCAACGTAGCGCAGTACTTTGCCCTCTTCCGCTGCCTTTGCAGATAATTCTTTAAAGTAGGCGTCTGCTTCAGGTAAACGCGCCATAAATTCATCAACGCTACCAGAATCATCAAAACCTGGTGGCAGTGCTTGATCAACCACAACGTCTTCTAGTTCTAGAGACATGCCTGCTTCACGAGCTAGGATCAGAAGCTTACGCGCGACATCCATACCAGAAAGATCATCACGAGGATCCGGTTCAGTAAAACCATTTTCTTTTGCGATATTAGTTGCTTCACTTAGGCTCATACCTTCATCTAACTTACCGAAGATGTATGACAGAGAGCCAGAAAGAATACCGCTAAAGCGCTCTAGCTCATCACCCGCTGAGATTAGGTTTTGCAGGTTTTCGATTACCGGTAGACCCGCCCCCACAGTTGTTTCGTACATCAGCTTGCGACGAGAGCTGCGCGCAACATCGCGAAGCTGATGGTAGTAAGCCATGCTTGCTGTGTTTGCTTTTTTATTTGGTGTAACGACATGGAAACCAGCAGCTAAGAAATCAGCGTATTGATTCGCGATATCTTCACTTGATGTACAGTCAACCAATACTGGGTTGATGATGTGGTTACGTTGAACCAAAGAAATCAAACGCGCTAGGCTGAACTCTTCTGTCGCTGCCGACATACGATCACGCCAATGATCGAGTGGAAGACCTTCACTATCAAGCAGAAGACCTTTGCTGTTTGCCAAGCCACACACGCGGATCACGATGCCTTTTTCCGCAAGCTTCGCCTGTTGACGCTCGATCTGATCCACCAGCTCACCACCAACGCCACCAATACCAACCACGAATACGTCTAAGAAGTGCTTAGAGTTGAATAGGTTTTCGTGACACGCTTTGATCGCTTCAGAGATTTTATCTTCAGGAATCACGGCTGAGATAGCACGCTCAGATGAGCCCTGTGCGATGGCTACAATGTTTACGTTCACTTCAGCAAGAGATGAGAAGAAGCGAGATGCAACACCGCGCGATGTACGCATGCCGTCACCAACCAACGTTATGATTGAAACATTATCAATAAACTCGACCGGCTCTAATAAGCTATCTTTCAGTTCCAACTCAAACGCATCGGCCAGTACTTGTTGCGCTTTTGCTTTATCTTCTGCCTCAATACAGAAGCTAATGCTGTACTCAGAAGAAGACTGAGTAATAAGAACAATAGACACACCAGCGGAAGACATTGCGCCAAATACGCGGCTTGCCATGCCAACCATACCCTTCATACCTGGGCCGGAGACGTTAACCATGGTTAGGTCGTTTAGCGTCGTGATACCTTTGATCGCCAGATTGTCTTCACCAGTGTCTTGCCCAATCAGAGTTCCTGCACCTTGTGGGTTAAAGCTGTTTTTGATCAGACATGGGATGTGGAACTGCGCGATAGGAGCAATGGTCTTCGGATGCAAAACGGAAGCACCGAAGTAAGAAAGCTCCATTGCTTCTTGGTAGCTAAGAGATTTAAGTAAGCGAGCATCTTCCACTAAACGAGGGTCGCAGTTGTATACACCATCTACGTCAGTCCAGATCTCACAACAATCTGCGCGCAGACACGCCGCAAGAACCGCCGCCGAATAATCAGAGCCATTGCGACCAAGTGTTACCAATTCACCTTTCTCGTTACCTGCGGTAAAGCCAGGCATGATATTCACATGGCCCAGAGGAAGAGGGTTTTGGCGGAAGTTTTGCGTTGAAACGTCTACATCAACCATGGCTTCAAGGTGATCACCTTTTGCGTATAGGTATTCAACTGGGTCGATAAGATGTGCTGGCTGGCCTTTGGCTTCTAGCACCGCTTTCATCAATTGAATCGAAACGCGTTCGCCTTTGCTAATAATACGTGCATTAACATTGTTTGGGCACATGCCAAGAAGATTGATGCCATGAACGAATTGGCGTAATTGAGAGAGAGAAGTTTTCACTTGGTTATCGAAAGCTGAACCATCGATATTGGGTAGTACTGCTTGGATTTGAGTGAAGAGCGTTTTAAACGACTCCTCCAACTCTTTGATTTGTAGTTCTGCTTCACCATTGCGCAATGCGCCTTCAATGACCGCAACCAATTTGTTTGTTGTTTTACCAGGAGCGGAAAGAACAACCGCTACTTCTTCTTGTTGAGCGTTATTGGCAATAATGTCTGCCGCTCTCAAAAAGCGATCTGCATCAGCTAGTGATGATCCGCCAAACTTCAATACTCGCATCCCTTCCTCCGGTATATCTTCTTAAATTTGTCTAAATTCTGGATAAAAAAGCATAAAAAAAGGCCTGTATCTTGTTGGATACAGGCCTTTTTTGTGAATTTCTTTCGCTCAGCAGCCTGCCCCAACATGTGTCGTGTCGGTAATAATAATGGTCGTGGTCATTACTACTAGGCTGTTAGATGGCATAAATAAATATTCAACGTTAATTGTGTTTGCTTAACTCTACGTTTACCGAGTTTCTGATACATAGTCAACAAAAAATTGTTTGTTTTTCCATCTTTCAGAGATTTCTGCTAAGCAATGTCATTGATATTTATAGTTAATTACACATTATTGATCATTTGAAAATCTACAGTTAGTTTTTGTAAAGGACTTAACTATCATCACCAGTTCGGTTTTTTATCTAATAACTAGTCTAATCTTTGCCATAAAACGTACGATCAAATAATTCGAGAGGGTTGTGACACATAACAACAACTTAACTGTGACTTATGTTCATAGGATCGAATTATTTAGAAAATAGGTGAGCTAGCTTTCATATTCTATGCTTTAATAGTGAGAAGCTTTGGGCGCATACTAATAAAAAAGTTGACACAAGGAGTGGTGAACATGAAAAGATGGCTTTTTCTGTTGCTGTTTTTTGTGCCTGGTGTTTGTCTAGCAAACGAACTTCCGCCGCTTCCAGGTAAAACATCCCCTTCTCCTCATAAGCTATTCATTTCCAGCGACAGTTATCAGTCTGACAGTTTTGATGTTTGGAATATCGATACGGGCTACGCTTACGAGCTTTTTGATTCGGTAGACGTTTATGTCGGTGCGCGAGTCAATAACTCTCCTACCCAAAATCAAAGTGGTTTTTTGAGCGGGATCAGCTATCACTTTAATGATCGTGTCACGCTGAAAAGTACAGTTCGCTCTTACAAGAACGAAACAGTGGAAGGTATTCGCCAAGACGACAGTAGCCTCGCGGCTGAAGTCTCAAGTCGCGTAAAAATTACCGATAAACTGGATCTTCACGCGACTCTTGATTACCAAGATTGGCAACAAGGCTTTGAGGTTGGTTTAGGCTTTCGTTTTTAGAAGTCCAGCTTTTGCTTAGAAATCAATACACCGTTCCAGTCCGCGTAAACGTAGTGCTTAGGTTGAACGATTTGGTTTTGCATCGTTAAGGTTACGTTTACCTCTCCTATCCCGCGTTTCTCTGTTTTAAACGGGTTGGTGCCAAGAGCTTGAACGCCAATGTCCATTTGAGATATTTGTGCTACATCGCGTATTGCACCATAGACAATGATGCCTTCCCACCCATTTTCTATTCCGAGTATCGCTAATTGATCGCCGAGTAATGCTCTCTGACACGATCCATGTCCGTCAACAATCAATACTTTACCCGTTCCATCTTCGCCCAGTACTTCACGCACTTTCGAGTTATCGTGATAGCAGCGCACCGTAACGATTTCACCGTAAAAAGCGCTACGTTGACCAAAGTTCTGCAATGGTAAAGTAAGCAAGCTCACTTGGTCTTCAAATTGGTCACAAATATCGGGTGTAATGTCTCTCATATTTCCTCCGTGAATTTTCTCACCCAAGCGTTGCTTCAGTGAGCAGTATCCTTTTCTATACCTTTTATACGAGCCGAGGCTTAATGGAGCCTAACATATGCAAAACTTTCGGCTGCGAGCACGCAATTAGATAAAGCTGGTCATTAATGACGTAATAAATCGCGTTTTGTTGAAAGTCATTCGCCAATTCAACGGCTACCTCTGGCGACAACTCGACAGCAAAGCTTTCCTCATACCATGTAAAAGCGCTATCACCTACCGTGACAGGCGCGTAATTAACGTGCTGTAGCTGTTTTTCTAACGCGTGATTGTTTATGCTGTTATCTTCTTTGGACCTCAAGTTACTGTATGGGTTCCAAGCGGTTATCACAGCATAGTTTGAAACACGCCACTCGGCTTCGAATCTGAAAAAAGATTCTGAATAAGCATTCCATAACGATGCGTCTATGTTCGTATTACTTTTTTCTATCATAAGTCTTAAACGATTAATAACAGTTACATTTCATCAATTGATATAAATCAACAAACTGAATGGAATTAACATTTGAGCATTGTTAGCATGCTGTTAACAATATAAAATCCGCTCAATATCTTAGGGTGTTTACGTTTCAGGCCCCACTGAAAGCAGGAAATGAAAGGTAAACAAGCCCTTTAGAATAAACGTCGCCATTGGATACTGGTGAGTTGGCAAAATTCCATGGAGGGCGGATAACTGAAAGAAGTGTTTTTTTGATCAACTTGATTTATTATCAAAATCACATTACCTGTATGTTATATTTTTGCCTAGAATTTATTCTATTAGCACAATTTTGTCACAAATTTAGGTACCGCCAATGCAAACCCCGCAGATTCTTATCGTTGAAGATGAGCAAGTAACTCGTAACACTCTTAAGAGTATTTTTGAAGCAGAGGGATACGCTGTTTTTGAAGCCAGTGACGGTGAAGAGATGCACCAAGTGTTGTCTGATAACTCAGTCAACTTGGTTATTATGGACATTAATCTTCCAGGCAAGAATGGCCTTCTACTCGCGCGTGAACTACGCGAGCAAGCGAACATTGCTTTAATGTTCCTGACAGGCCGTGACAATGAAGTAGACAAGATCCTAGGTCTTGAGATTGGTGCAGATGACTACATCACTAAACCATTCAATCCACGTGAGCTAACTATTCGTGCACGTAACCTACTTAGTCGCTCAATGAGCTCTAACGCGGTGCAAGAAGAGAAGCGCTCGGTAGAAAAGTATGAATTCAACGGTTGGGTACTAGACATCAACAGCCGCTCTCTAGTAAGCCCTGCTGGTGATAGCTACAAGCTACCTCGCTCTGAGTTCCGCGCACTACTGCACTTCTGTGAGAACCCGGGTAAGATTCAAACTCGTGCAGATCTTCTTAAGAAGATGACTGGTCGTGAACTTAAGCCACACGACCGTACTGTAGACGTAACGATTCGTCGTATCCGTAAGCACTTTGAGTCTGTTTCAGGCACGCCAGAAATCATCGCCACTATCCACGGCGAAGGTTACCGCTTCTGTGGCGATCTAGAAGACTAGATTTAACCGCTAATATGCGAAGGGCTTGCTCATTGAGCAAGCCCTTTTTGTTTTAGGTCTAACGACTAATGCAACATCATTGCGGTTAATAAACCTTGTTAATCTTCACGTACTTTTCGACTAACCAACGCTGTTTACCCGCATCGTCTAGAAGCACTGCGATATCAACCGATTTTTCTGTGTTCACATCAATGTGAGACGAGAACGCCACCTCCCATCGGCTTTCACTGTGCGTTCGAGTATCTAAAGACGCACTGTCCACCAACCACTCTTTTTGCCCCTGTTTAATAATAAGAGCTTCTGCCGTTAGATTTGCAGGAAGTAACTGATCTCCTTCGAGGTAAAGTGCACCTTGAATACTTTGCTCTTCCACGTCCCCAATATTCGGCATGAGGTTCACCCATAAATTACTTTTGAGCTCAACATTAACCTCATTAATCGTAATCTGACTGTTTTGTTGCCAATTCACATTTGGAACGGAACTACAGCCTGCCATCAATGCCATGGCTAATGCCAATGGTGCGATTCTTTTCATGTTATTTCCTTTGTTCCAACCAACTTTTGAGGACTTGAATATCGTTTTGGTATTCATTTTTGATCTCTTCAACCCAGTCTGAAATGTTTTCCCACCATGCTGGCATATCAGGCGATTGCGCTTTTTGCGCCACACTTTGGATACGTTTCAGGCCAATTGAACCTGCAGCACCTTTGATTTTATGCGCTTCAGAAACAATCCCATCTTGATCTTTCGCTGTCATGTTCGAATCTAAGACATCAATATAGTCTGGCATCATATCTTCAAACATTTTTATGCTGTCGTAGACAGGTTTTGCACCAACAATGTCGACGTAAGACTCTAACATATCCATATCGAGCAAATGTGTCTCAATCACAGGAGAAGGGACTGGCTCTTCCACTGCTTCGGGACCGCTCACCACTTCCTTAGGTTGTTCTAACTGGTGAGCGAAGAATTTATCAATCACTGACTGAATAGCATTCACTGCCAGCGGCTTACTGATCGCATCATCCATGCCGTTATCTAAGTATTCACGACGATCTTTCATTACATTAGCAGTTAAGGCGACCAATGGAGGAAGATTGTTATAATGCTTGCGGTAATAATTGGCGACATCAAAGCCCGTCATATCAGGCAGTTGGATATCCAACAACGCTAAGTCGTATTTTTCTGGCACAAAGTTCACTAACGCTTCTTGGCCCGTCATTGCCACGGTGACAGAGTGCCCTAGGCTCTCTAGTAACGATTTAGCCACAGTTACGTTAAGCTCGATGTCTTCGACCATAAATATGTTGAGGCGCACATTGTCGCGTTTCGCATCAATGACTGGCTCAGCTAGTTCAACAATCGGAACGTGGATCGATACAGTAAAAGTGCTACCAAAGCCTTCCTCACTGGTAACCGTAATGTCACCATCCATCATATTGATCAGTTGCTTAGATACCGCCAAACCAATACCTGTACCGACCGCATGCAGGTTGTCCTTGCCTGATTTCACTTGGTAGTACATCGCAAAGATCTTATCTAGCTCTTCGTCTGGGATACCAATACCTGTGTCTTCCACTTCCATAATAATGGTCGCAAAATCGTCTTCGACATCCGCGCTCACTGTCATCACAACGCCACCTTCCTTGGTGAACTTCATTGCGTTGCTGACCAAGTTCCAAATCACCTGACGTAGACGGGTTGCATCCACTTCAATTGCTTTTGGCAAGTCGCTTAAACGTTCTAAATCAAAGCGTAACCCTTTTTGTTCCGCCATCAGAGCTGAGATACTCTCAATCTCTGCGACGAAGTCTTCGAAGTTAAGTGGCGCAGGTAATAGTTCTAACTTACGGCGATCAAATTTATCCATATCGATAATATCGTTGAAGATGTTACCTAGAGTAATCGCACTCACATTGATGGTCTGCATGTGTTTACGCTGCTCTTCTGTCAACGGACTATCTAGAAGCATACGACTTAAGCCTACAATGCCATTCAGCGGCGTTCGCAGCTCATGACTGATGGTTGAGATGAAGGTAGTTTTGTCGCGGCTTGCTTTCTCTAACGACTCTTCATGGCGCTTACGTTCAGTGATATCACGACCGAACCCAACGAGACCAAGGTGGCGGCCATCTTTGCTGTAAAATGGCACTTTACGCAGCTCAAAGTAATGCTTGCGACCATCTGGGTATTCGAGCCATTGCTCGTAAGTAATTGCTTGATTATCGGCAAAAACCTTTTGGTCAGTATCAACGATATGCTCGGCGATTTCTTTGCTATACACATCCCAAGGGCTTAATCCGACTAACTGGTGCTCTTTCTTGCCCGTTAGCTCTTCCATCGCGCGGTTACAGCCAGAGAAAACACCATCCGCATTGCGGTAGTAAATTAAGTCTGGTGAGGCATCAATAAATGAACGCAGTAATGCGGTACGTTCTGCCAACTCTAATTGAGTACGTTCGCGTTGGAACACCTCATTTTCGAGGTCTTGCATCGCCTCTTCACGTGCTTCTTCCGCTTTAATACGCTCTTCAATTTCTTGGTTAAGCTTTTCAATGTTTTGTTGAAGTTGGTAATTCAGCTCTTGATCTCGCGAACGCATGTCCTTCAGTTTGGACACCAGCTTAGTTAAACGCTGGCGAGACTCTTCTAGTTGATCGACAACCACAGAGAGGAAGTAAACCGCCCAAGGGGTGATCAATAGACCAAAAAACACCGAACGGACAATATCGATATCATCTACTCGCCCTTTGAGAGCTAAAGTAATCCCTACCTGCACCACAACAGCTAATGCCACCAGCGCAAGGGCTAGCAAAATAGAGAAGCGAACAATCCCCAGTTTGACTAGCAAGTCGACATAATACTGGGCGAGGTTTTTCATGGGTTTCATTAACTACTCCATGGTGGTGGCTAGATAGCGCCATTCGATGATGAAAAACAGGTAAATGCACTCGACCTAACGCAATTTAGGTCTGTTTGATTAGTGAAAAACACACGGTGCGATCTGCGCTTGTGACACGAGATAGAAAGATAAACCAACGAGCGCACAGGCTTCTGTAAGTTTAACGTGTTTAATACGGTGATTTAAACAATCAGCTATCAACTTAGAGCAAGCGGTCACAAAGCGTTAGCAAGAACTGGGGTGAATACAGGTGCGATTACGTCCATCAGCTTTAGCTTGGTATAACGCACTGTCAGCCATAGCGATGCCCATTTCGGGTTCATCACCATGCTGAGGAATGTAAGAGACCAGACCGATACTGACGGTAAGGCGTTCAGATGCTTCTGAACTGTCGTGTTCCATATCAAGCTGTAGAATTTTCTCATGAATACGCTGTGCTACGTTGCGCGCACCTTCCGTGGTGGTATTCGGCAAGATAAAACCAAACTCCTCGCCACCATAACGCGCAACACAATCCGAAGAACGATTGATGACTTGTGTAAACACGGTAGCGACACTGACTAACGCTTCATCACCTTGTTGGTGACCGTAACAGTCGTTGTAATCTTTGAAAAAGTCGATGTCACATAACATGATGGTGAGCGGCAGCTTTTCTCGAGCGTGGTGGTACCACAATACCTGCAGTTGTTCGTCGAAACGGCGTCGGTTCGATACTTGAGTTAAGCTATCCATAAAGCTCAATTTTTCTAACTCTAGGTTGGCTTTTTCCAACTTTTGTTCTGCAAGATAACGCTCAGAAATATCACGCGCCATGATCAGCACACCATTCGTTCCTGATGCTTTATCTTTAAAAGGCGATTTCACCACATCAAACCACGTACTTTTACCATCACTACTCACGACTTTATCTATGTATCGAACTGGCTCTAACTGGCGTAATGCTTCTAAGTCACTGTCTGCTAAGCGCGCGTACATCTCTTTAGGAATCACGTCTTGGAGGCGCTTACCTATCAAATCAGAAATTTTTGAAATGCCTAACGCCTTAACAAAAGGCTGATTACACGCTTGATAGACCATGTTCTCATTGAAAATACCAATGGAGTCCGGACTGGCATCCAGAATCGTTTGTAAGATAGTATCTCTTTGCGCTAGCGCCACCTCAGTATCTTTGCGACGCTCCATTTCATCTCGCAGATTCTGTTGCATCTTGTGCCATTCAGTCACGTCATGACTAATAGACAGCGTACCGATAAGCTCACCACTCGGCGAAACAAGAGAGTTTTGATTGACTTCCAATAAGCAACTTCGACCTTGTGGATCCGTTGTCCATTTACGTTCGCTTTTTCTGGTCATCTCACCCAAGGCCTTGGATGCGCAAGCTTCTTCCCTTCGCCCTTGCCAGAATTGATCAAATGCTCGATTGGTCGTTAATAGATTGCCTTGGCGGTCTTGGGTACAAATCAGCTCTGAAAGTGAGTCTAATGCCGAACGTGCGATGATTAATTGGGCAAGTTCTTGTTGCTGCTCTTGGTGAGTGGCTTGATATGGCTGAGCATAAAGAATCCAAACTCGATGATTGCGCAATAAACTCTTTCTGCCTGACAGCTCCACTTTAATAGATTCACTATCAGATAGTCGCCAGTCAAAAGCCTGCTGACGAAAATGACGACTAGAGAAGCGATCGAGAAACTGCTCAAGCTCATGAATATCGAATAAAGCAGGATACAAATACCCCGTTCCCAAAGAGCGAATGCCTAACAACTGCATCGCAGCCTGGTTAGATAGCAAGAGCTGAGCATGGCTAGTGTCCACCACTATGACTGGATAGGGAGAATCCGTTACTAGTTGCTTAAGTGATGTCTGAAAGTGCAAATAGATCAGTGCTAACGCGCACACGCCTGCGATTAACAACAAGACGACATAGCCATAACCGCCTTGACCACCCCAAAGCCAATTGAGTAACTGATCCATCGTTTAAACCTTCAAAGAACACTGGTTAAAATATATCAGTTATTTATTGAGCGATCTGCTATTAATTCCGGTTTAGTATAGATAAAGGCATTCCCCGTAAGGCTCCCTTGAGCACCATGAGCACTGAGATCTCGACCAATTTCCGTCATCGCTAGCCAACGGTTTTCACACCACAGAGGCGATAATAACGTGGGCCTCCTGGCTGCTGATGAAACGCGATGATAAATCACATCTGGTGGTGTCATACGAATCATTTCACTGGCGATCGCAACATATTCTTCTAATTCAGGGGCTTCTAGCTTTCCAGCACGCCAAGCTTTCGCCATGGTGCTACCTTCGACAATATGCAAGCCATGTAACTTGATGCCATCCGTTCCCACGGCCAACACTTTTTGCAGCGTTTCAATATTTTCGGCGCGGGTTTCTTTGGGTAAACCCACAATTAAGTGAGTACAAACCTTGATTCCGAGTGTTCGAGCACGCTTAGTGATTTCGGCATAACACTCAAAGTCATGACCACGATTGATACGTTTGAGGGTGTCGTTGTTGGCGGTTTGAAGACCTAGTTCTAGCCAAATTTCATAACCTTGCTGTACATAGCCCGACAGTAAATCCAATACCGCATCAGGGACGCAATCCGGACGCGTCCCCACACAAAGACCAACCATGTCTGCAGCCTTTAGTGCTTCCTCATACATGTTTTTGAGAACTTGTACTTCTGCATAGGTACTGGTGTAGGCCTGAAAATAAGCGAGATACTTCTTCGCTCTGTGAATTTCACCTGCGCGATCTTTTAACTGTTCGTGAATGCTTTTTATCTGGACTTCTTCATCTGCAAACGAAGCCACATTGCAAAATGTACATCCTCCCCGCCCAATCGTGCCATCGCGGTTAGGGCAACTAAATCCACCGTGCAATGTTAACTTATGAACCTTTTCACCGTATCGACGCTGAAGATCTTGGCCGATTGTATTGACCAACTCATGTAACTGCATAAATTCTCACCAACAATAAATCGTAATCAATCTCACTACGATCTGTGTAAATAAATTACATCCCTGCAAGAAAAAACACACAATATTAATCAATTCAAACACCCATCATGCAGGTCAAAATCAATAAACTTGCATAATTAAAGACAAAAATCGTTCATGTTGCGTAAATGTTAAACTAAAAATGCATAATTAAACGAAAAAATTGGGTCACAACGCCGACTTTTTCATTGCATTCTGAAGTGACAAAATTGTAGGATACTTACACAACCCCGTTATTTTTGTGACTTTTATTACAAAGCACACTGCGGGATTTGTCGGTGTTATCCCACTCCTACCTATATAAATCACTAGATAGTGATAATAAATAAAGGGATACCACCAAGGATTGTTTTTCTCGCAAAACTTTTCCTGCGAGATACGGAAAGGAATCAAGACCGGTCAACCTAGATCGGTGGCGATAATAAATATAAAGGACAAGACGTAATCAATAGTCTAGGTAGTATTTGCTGCCCGGTACTTTTGCGTCGACATTGAACTGGAAGGATGTATCTATGGTAGATAGAGAGCAAAATCCACAGGGTCTGTACACTCCGGAACTGGAGCATGACGCTTGTGGTATCGGTTTTGTTGCTCACCTTAAAAACCGTAAATCTCATGAAGTAGTGACTCAAGCATTGGATATGCTGGCTCGCATGGAACACCGTGGTGGTCAAGGTTGTGACCCATGCAGCGGTGACGGTGCGGGTATCTTGCTACAAAAACCTCATGAATTCCTATTAGAAGAAGCCGTTAAGCTAGGCATTAAACTGCCTTCGTTTGAAAAGTATGGTGTTGGTGTCGTTCTTTTCCCGAAAGACGAATACAAACGCGAACAATGCCGTGACATTCTAGAACGCAACGCACAGCGTCTAGACCTTGAAGTTATCGGCTACCGCGTATTACCAACCGACAACTCCATGATTGGTGCCGACCCTCTAAGCACAGAGCCTCAATTTGAGCACGTGTTTATCTCCGGCGGCCCTGGCATCACGCCTGAAGAGCTAGAACGCAAACTGTACGTACTTCGTAATTACACCGTACGCGTTTGCCTAGAAAGCGTTTCGAACATTGGTGACGACTTCTACATTAACTCCATGTCTTACAAGACATTAGTGTACAAAGGTCAGTTAACGACTGAGCAAGTACCTCAGTACTTCCTCGATCTGCAAAACCCGACCATGGTGACTGCACTGGCACTGGTACACTCTCGTTTCTCTACCAACACCTTCCCGAAATGGCGTCTTGCACAGCCTTTCCGTTACATTGCCCACAACGGCGAAATCAATACAGTTCGCGGTAACTTGAACTGGATGAAAGCCCGTGAAGCAATCCTAGAATCAGACCTGTTCACTCAGGCTGAAATCGACATGCTTCTTCCAATCTGTCAGGAAGGCAGCTCGGATTCATCTAACTTTGACATGGCACTTGAGCTCCTAGTTCTGTCTGGTCGCAGCCTGCCACACGCATTGATGATGATGATTCCTGAAGCATGGCAAGAAAACAAAAACATGGATCCTAAACGTCGCGCGTTCTATCAGTACCATGCGAACATCATGGAACCATGGGATGGCCCGGCTTCCGTATGTTTTACTGATGGTGTTCAAGTTGGTGCGACACTAGACCGTAACGGTTTGCGCCCTTCTCGCTACACAGTGACCAAAGATAACTTCCTAGTGATGGCATCTGAATCTGGTGTTGTGGATATAGAACCAGAAAACGTTGAGTTCCGTGGTCGCCTACAGCCAGGTCGTATCTTCGTTGCAGACCTAGAACAAGGTCGAATCATCTCTGATGAAGAAGTGAAAGACACCATCGCAACGGCACAGCCTTACGAGAAGTGGGTAGAAGAAAACCTACTGAGCTTGAAGAAGCTGCCAGATGCGAGCAACCAGTTCAGCCAACCTAAGCCAGAACACCTTCTACACCGCCAACAAGCGTTTGGCGTAAGCACTGAAGAAGTGAACGAAATCATCGTTCCAATGGCGAATGACGCGAAAGAACCATTATCAGCAATGGGTGCCGACTGGCCTCTTGCGGTTCTATCTCATCAATCTCAGCACCTTTCAAACTACTTCAAGCAGCTGTTTGCACAAGTAACTAACCCACCGATCGACCCGATCCGTGAGCGCATGGTTATGTCGCTGAACACTTACTTGGGTAAAGACCAAAACCTTCTGACTGAAACACCACTTCACTGTCAGAAAGTAGAATTGGAATCGCCTGTTCTAGCCAACTCTGAGCTTGAAAAATTGCGTGCGATCGATAACGAGCACCTACAAGCGAAAACGTTGGATATCGTATTCCAAGCTAGTGAAGATCAAGGCAAACTTGAGCGTGCATTAAAACGTATCTGCCAATACGCAGAAGACGCGGTTATCGATGGTTATTCAATCATCCTACTCACTGACCGCGCAGTGAATTCAAACCACGCGGCGATCCCAGCAATGCTGGCAGTTGGCGCAGTACACCACCACTTGATCCGTAAAGGTCTACGTGCGAAGTGTGACATCGTGGTTGAAACTGGTGACGCGCGTGAAACGCACCACTTTGCAACGCTACTTGGTTACGGTGCTAATGCGGTTAACCCTTACCTAGTGATTGAAACCATCATTGAACTTCAACGTACGAAGAAGTTGGATCCAGAAGCCAACCCTCGCGATCTGTTCAACAACTACCGTAAAGCGATCAATGGCGGTCTTCTGAAGATCTTCTCGAAGATGGGCATCTCTACGCTACAGTCGTACCATGGTGCGCAAATCTTCGAAGCATTGGGTATCCACAAATCCGTGGTCGACAAATACTTCACAGGGACGGTTTCTCGTATCCAAGGTCTAACCCTTGATGATATCGCCAAAGAAGTACTTATCCGTCACCGCATCGGTTACCCACAACGCGAAATCCCAATTCAAATGCTGGATGTTGGTGGTGTTTACCAATGGAAACAGCGTGGTGAGAAGCACCTATTCAACCCAGAAACCATTTCTCTACTGCAAGAGTCTACGCGCAACAAGAACTACGATCAGTTCAAGCAATACGCGACTGCTGTAGATAAGCAAGGTGACAACGCGGTAACCCTGCGTAGCCAACTTGAGTTCATTAAGAACCCCGCTGGTTCTATCTCTATCGACGACGTCGAGCCAATTGAAAGCATCGTGAAACGCTTCGCGACGGGCGCTATGTCATTCGGTTCTATTTCTTACGAAGCACACTCCACACTAGCTGTTGCGATGAACCGTCTTGGCGCGAAATCGAACTCTGGTGAAGGTGGTGAAGACCCAATGCGTTTCGAGCGCAAAGAGAACGGCGATTGGGAACGCTCTGCAATCAAGCAGGTGGCTTCAGGTCGTTTCGGCGTAACCTCTTACTACCTAACTAACGCTGAAGAGCTGCAAATCAAAATGGCTCAAGGTGCGAAGCCAGGTGAAGGTGGTCAGCTACCAGGCGATAAAGTAGATGACTGGATCGGTGCAACGCGTCACTCGACTCCGGGCGTTGGCCTTATCTCTCCACCACCACACCACGATATCTACTCAATCGAAGATTTGGCTCAGCTTATCTACGACTTGAAGAACGCGAACCGCGCAGGCCGTGTAAACGTGAAGCTGGTATCAGAAGCAGGCGTAGGTACGATCGCTTCTGGTGTAGCGAAAGCGAAAGCGGACGTTGTACTAATCGCAGGTTTCGACGGCGGTACAGGTGCATCACCAATGTCTTCAATCCGCCATACCGGTCTTCCTTGGGAACTTGGCTTGGCAGAAACGCACCAAACGCTACTGAAGAACGGTCTACGTAACCGTATCGTGGTTCAAGCAGATGGTCAGATGAAGACACCTCGCGACCTTGCAGTGGCAACACTACTTGGTGCAGAAGAATGGGGCGTAGCAACCGCAGCATTAGTGGTTGAAGGTTGTATCATGATGCGTAAGTGTCATAAGAACACTTGTCCTGTTGGTATCGCGACTCAGAACAAGACGCTTCGCGAGCGCTTTGATGGCCGCGTAGAAGACGTCGTTACCTTCTTCCAATACATGGCACAAGGTCTACGTGAAATCATGGCTGAGCTTGGCTTCCGCACTATCGATGAAATGGTCGGTCAAGGTCAGAAACTGAAGATCCGCCAAGACATTTCTCACTGGAAATACAAGAACCTAGATCTGTCTCCTGTTCTCCACGTTGAGCAACCACGTGAAGCTGATGGTGTATTCAACCAAGCTCAACAGAACCACAACCTAGAAGAAGTGCTAGACCGTAAGCTGATTCAAGCAGCGATTCCTGCACTAGAGAAAGGCGAAGCGGTGAATGCCGAGTTCCCTATCGTCAACACGGACCGCTCTGCAGGTACCATGTTGTCGAACGAAATCTCGAAAGTGTACAAAGATGCGGGTCTACCTCAGCCAATGAACGTGAAGTTCAAAGGTTCTGCGGGTCAGTCATTCGGTGCATTCCTAGCTAAGGGCGTGAAGTTCGAAGTGGAAGGCGACGCGAACGACTACTGGGGTAAAGGCTTATCTGGCGGTACCTTAGTACTTTACCCAGATGCAAAATCAAGTATTGTCGCGGAAGACAACATCGTGGTTGGTAACGTGTGTTTCTACGGTGCAACTTCGGGTGAGTCTTTCATTCGCGGTATGGCTGGTGAACGTTTCTGTGTTCGTAACTCAGGCGCGAAAGTAGTAGTAGAAGGCGTCGGTGACCACGGTTGTGAATACATGACGGGCGGTGCAGCAATTATCCTAGGTTCAACAGGTCGTAACTTTGCCGCAGGTATGAGTGGCGGCGTGGCATACGTATGGGATAAATCAGGTGACTTTGAGTCGAAACTGAACCCAGAGCTAGTAGACCTAGATCCAATCGAGCAAGAAGACAGAGATCTATTACTCGACATGCTAACTAAGCATGTTCAATTCACAGGAAGTGAAGTCGCTCAGTCTTTCCTAGACAATTTTGAAGCTAGCCTAGCCTCTATGGCTAAGGTAATGCCGCGTGACTATAAAGCGGTTCTTCAAAAACGCAAAGCTGAAGCACTGTCTCAAGGAAACGAAACTCAAGTGGAGGCCGTATAATGGGTAAGCCTACTGGATTTTTAGAGCATGGTCGTGAACTACCACAGAAGATCGACCCAGCTGAACGCATCAAGAACAACAAAGAGTTCGTTCTGAACGAGGAGTTTGGTGACAAGATCAATACTCAGGCTTCTCGTTGTATGGATTGTGGTGTGCCGTTTTGTCATAACGGCTGCCCTATCGGTAACATCATCCCAGAATTTAACGACGCGGTTTATCGTGATAGCTGGGAAGAAGCATGGAACATTCTAAGCTCAACCAATAACTTCCCAGAGTTCACTGGTCGTGTTTGCCCTGCTCCATGTGAAAGTGCTTGTGTACTTGGCATCAACCAAGACCCAATCACTATCTGTAATATCGAGAAAACCATCGTAGAAACGGCGTATCGTGAAGGGTACGCCAAGCCAAAAACGCCACGTTCTCGCACTGGTAAAACGGTGGCGATCATTGGTTCTGGACCTGCTGGTCTTGCGGCTGCTGAGCAGCTAAACAGCGCAGGCCATACCGTGACAGTATTCGAGCGAGACGAGAAAGTGGGCGGTCTGCTACGTTTTGGTATCCCAGACTTTAAACTGAGCATGGAAGTCATTGATCGCAAGATCAATCTAATGGCAGAAGCTGGCATTGAGTTTAAAGTAAACCAACACGTTGGTGTTGATGTGAATGCTCAGCAGTTGCGTCAAGAGTTCGATGTGGTTCTACTAACGGGTGGTTCAACCGTTCCTCGTGATTTGCCCGTTCCGGGTCGTGAACTAAAAGGCGTTCACTTCGCGATGGAATTCCTAGGTCAAAACAACCGTCGCGCCAATAACATGGACCTGAAAACGGAAGAAATTCACGCTGCGGGTAAACATGTTGTGGTTATCGGTGGTGGTGATACGGGTTCAGACTGTGTGGGAACATCAAACCGTCACGGCGCAGCAAGTGTAACTCAAGTGGAAATCATGCCGATTCCACCAGAAAAGCGTCCTGCCAATATGCCTTGGCCACAGTACCCGATGATCCTACGTACTTCGACATCTCATGAAGAAGGCGTTGATCGTCACTGGAACATCCTAACTAAAGAGTTCATCGGTAACGACAAAGGTGAAGTTACTGGTCTTCGTTTGGCTGATATCGTTTGGGAAGAGGCGAAACCTGGCGAGCGTCCAGGCTTTAAAGAAGTTGAAGGCAGCGAGCGGGTGATTCCATGTGATATGGCATTCCTAGCGATGGGCTTCCTTCATCCTGAACCAACGGGCGTACTTGCTCAACTGGATATCGCGCTAGATGATCGTGGTAACGTAGCAACTCAAGGTTTTGCTACAAACCAAGAAGGTGTATTTGCTGCTGGTGATATGCGAACAGGCCAATCTTTGGTGGTTCGTTGTATCAACGAAGGCCGTGAATGTGCCCGTGCTATCGATGATTACTTAATGGGTGGCACAAACCTAGAAGCAAAAGCAGATTCACTGATGCTTTCTGCTTAACGAAGCAGTCATGCTTCTCTCTTTCAATTGCCTAATAGCCATCAGCAATATCGATGGCTATCGGTGAAGAAAGAAAACAATTCCTTCCAATCTTTCTATTTTGACCAGCATTTTATGCTGGTCTTTTTTATCTCCCACAGAATCAAATGTTACTTTTTTGTAACAATCAATTTTCTATCTATTTGAAATTATTAAACTATTTTAGCTTATTAAATGGTAAATCGCATATTCACGTGATGATCCACTAATAACTTGACCTTTTTTACAATAAGCTATAGCTTGTGAAGTTGATGAAAATAAAACACTCAAAAAATGTTAAATATTTCACAACTTTTAATGAATAATTATACATAAAGCTATAAAGATGACGCATAGTTAGTCATCGATATCAACGTAAGCAGTGTTGATATATCTGTCGGGATGACGGATAAGCAAAGGGAGAATTGCAATGGCTCTTTATGATCCAAGTCTTGAGAAAGACAACTGTGGATTTGGCTTGATCGCGCATATGGAAGGCGAACAAAGCCACAAGCTGGTACGTACAGCAATTTCTGCACTTGACCGCATGACTCACCGTGGTGGTATCGCCGCCGATGGTAAAACTGGTGATGGTTGTGGTCTTCTATTACAAAAGCCCGATTCCTATTTACGTCTTATTGCCGAAGAAAATGGTTTCAACCTTGGCAAGCAATACGCCGTAGGGATGATTTTCTTCAACCAAGATCCAGTCAAAGCTCAACTCGCTAAAGACATCGTCAACAAAGAACTGGCGCAAGAGACGCTAACTGTGGCTGGTTGGCGTGAAGTACCAACTAATTCAGAAGTACTCGGTCCAATTGCGGCCAACTCGCTTCCAAATATTCAGCAAGTCTTTATCTCTGCACCGGCAGGTTGGCGCGAGCGTGACATTGAACGTCGTCTCTACATCGCACGCCGTCGCATCGAGAAACAAATCACCGAAGATCCGGATTTCTACATCTGTAGCTTGTCGACTCAAGTTTTGGTGTACAAAGGCCTATGCATGCCTGCGGACTTACCGCGCTTTTATCTTGATCTTGCCGATCTACGTATGGAATCTGCTATCTGTCTGTTCCACCAGCGTTTCTCTACCAACACTCAACCGCGTTGGCCATTAGCTCAACCGTTCCGCTACCTTGCTCATAATGGTGAGATCAATACCATTGAAGGTAACCGACAATGGGCACGCGCTCGTGCTTATAAGTTCTCGTCACCACTGCTGCCTGACCTACAAACTGCAGCACCGTTTGTGAACGAGACAGGATCAGACTCGTCTAGCTTAGATAATATGCTAGATCTCTTTTTAGCTGGCGGCATGGATATCTTCCGTGCCATGCGTATGCTTGTGCCGCCAGCATGGCAAAACCACCCTGACATGGATCCGGATTTGCGTGCGTTTTACGATTTCAACTCCAAACACATGGAACCATGGGATGGTCCAGCAGGTATCGTACTGTCCGATGGTCGTTATGCTGCTTGTAACCTAGACCGAAACGGTCTGCGTCCAGCTCGTTATGTAATTACCAAAGACAAGTTGATCACTCTGGCATCTGAGGTAGGGATTTGGAATTACGCCCCAGATGAAGTTGCCAAAAAAGGTCGTGTAGGTCCGGGGGAATTGCTCGTCATCGACACTCGTAAAGGTAAGCTTTGGCAGTCTAGCGAGATCGATAATGACCTGAAATCTCGTCACCCTTATCGCGAATGGATGGAGAACAACGTTCGCAAACTAACACCGTTCTCTCAGCTGCCTGAAGATCAAGTAGGTGAGCGTAGCTTTGATGAAGACTTGCTTAAGACTTATCAAAAGCAGTTTGCCATGAGCAATGAAGAAGTCGATCAAGTATTGCGTGTCCTCGGTGATATGGGGCAAGAAGCCGTCGGTTCGATGGGTGATGACACCCCGATGGCGGTTCTTTCTTCGAAAGAGCGCTTGGTGACTGATTACTTCCGTCAGAAGTTCGCGCAGGTCACCAACCCACCAATCGATCCGCTGCGTGAGAAACACGTCATGTCGCTAGCGACCAGCATCGGCCAGGAGATGAATGTCTTCTGTGAAACCGATGGCCACGCGCATCGTGTAACCTTTGATTCTCCAGTACTGCTCTATTCAGACATGCAGCAACTACTAGAGCTGAGTGACGATCATTACCGTAATACCATTCTCGATATCAACTACGACCCACAACAAAAAGATCTTAAACAAGCCATTAATGATCTGTGTGAGCAAGCAGAGCAAGTCGTTCGTGAAGGCACGGTTTTAGTGGTGCTTTCGGACAGAGCCTTGGTCAAAGGTAAGTTGCCAATTCCGGCAGCAATGGCAGTCGGCGCCGTTCAAACTCGTCTGATTGACGCGAACTTGCGTTGCGATGCCAACATTGTTGTCGAAACCGCAACAGCCCGTGATCCACACCAATTTGCTGTCTTGCTTGGCTTTGGTGCTACTGCGGTTTACCCATACCTTGCTTATGAAGCGTTAGGTAAACTGATTGATGATAAAGCACTAGAGAAAGACTACCGCGATGTGATGCAAAACTACCAATACGGCATCAACAAAGGCCTGTATAAGATCATGTCGAAAATGGGGATCTCAACCATCGCCTCTTACCGCTGCTCACAACTGTTTGAAGCAGTTGGCTTGAGCCAAGATGTGGTCGATCTGTGTTTTAAAGGCGTCACAACTCGAATTGAAGGCGCGAATTTTGACGACTTCCAGCAAGATCTTACAAACTTATCTCGTAAAGCATGGGCGAAACGCAAATCGATTGATCATGGCGGCTTGTTAAAGTACGTCCATGGAGGTGAATATCATGCTTACAACCCGGATGTCGTCGGCACGCTGCAACAGGCCGTTAAATCTGGCGAAAGTAACGACTATCAGAGCTTTGCTAAGCAGGTAAACCAACGCCCTGTTGCCATGCTGCGTGACTTAATGTCGCTGAAAAAATCAGACTCACCGCTGCCACTTGAGCAAATAGAACCACGCACTGAACTGTTCAAACGCTTTGACTCTGCGGCAATGTCCATTGGCGCACTTAGCCCAGAAGCGCATGAAGCACTTGCAACGGCGATGAACCGTCTTGGTGGTTACTCTAACTCGGGTGAAGGCGGTGAAGATCCTCGCCGTTTCGGTACTGAGCGTAACTCACGTATCAAACAGATTGCTTCTGGCCGATTTGGTGTAACGCCGCATTACCTGACTAATGCGGATGTACTGCAAATCAAGGTGGCACAAGGTGCGAAACCGGGTGAAGGTGGACAGCTACCAGGACACAAAGTCACCGCAGAAATCGCAAAACTGCGTTATTCGGTACAAGGCGTGACTCTGATCTCCCCTCCTCCGCATCACGATATCTATTCGATTGAAGATTTGGCCCAACTGATCTTCGACCTTAAACAAGTCAACCCGAATGCGCTGGTTTCGGTAAAACTCGTCTCCGAGCCAGGTGTCGGCACCATCGCAACGGGTGTAGCCAAGGCTTACGCTGATCTTATTACCATTTCGGGTTACGACGGTGGTACCGCAGCAAGCCCATTAACTTCGGTAAAATACGCTGGTAGCCCTTGGGAGTTGGGGTTGGCAGAGACACAACAAGCTCTGGTTGCTAATGGTCTGCGTCATAAGATCCGCCTACAGGTAGACGGTGGTCTAAAGACTGGTTTAGACGTAGTTAAAGCCGCAATTTTAGGTGCAGAAAGCTTCGGTTTTGGTACTGCGCCAATGGTCGCTATGGGTTGTAAGTTCCTACGAATTTGTCACCTCAACAACTGTGCAACTGGGGTTGCGACTCAAGACGAGACACTGCGTAAAGAATACTTCAAAGGTCTACCAGAAATGGTGATGAATTACTTCATCGGCCTGGCAGACGAAGTGCGCGGATTACTCGCCGAACTTGGCGTTGAAAAGCTGACGGACTTGATTGGTCGTACCGATTTACTTGAGGCAGTAGAGGGATTTACAGCGAAACAGACCAAGCTGGATCTATCCAATATTCTAGAAGCTCCAGTATCACCTGAGGGCCATCCGCTATTTTGGACAGAGCCAAACAAACCGTTTGATAAAGCTGAGCTCAACCAAAAGATCGTTGATGATGCCATGCATGCGGTCGAAAACAGTCAATCGGCAAGTTTCTTCTACAATGTCATCAACACTGATCGTTCTGTTGGTGCACGCTTATCTGGCGAAATAGCAAAACGCTATGGCAACCAAGGGTTGGCGGCTTCCCCTATCAAAATCTATCTTGACGGCACCGCAGGCCAGTCCTTTGGTGTTTGGAACGCAGGTGGTGTAGAGCTTTACCTCACGGGCGATGCGAACGACTACGTGGGCAAAGGCATGGCGGGTGGTAAAGTGGTTATCAAACCTCACCTTGGCACTGCATTTAAGTGTAATGAAGCAACCATCATTGGTAACACCTGTCTGTACGGCGCGACCGGCGGTAAACTATTTGCAGCCGGTAAAGCAGGTGAGCGTTTCGGCGTACGAAACTCAGGTACGATAGCCGTCATTGAAGGTGCTGGCGATAACGCTTGTGAGTACATGACTGGCGGTATTGTTGCCATTCTTGGTGCGACAGGTGTGAACTTTGGCGCGGGTATGACTGGAGGCTTTGCCTATGTTCTGGATGAGAACCAAAGCTTTGAAGGTCGAGTTAATACTGAGTCTGTCGAAGCCATCTCATTGTCCGATCTTTACATCCACCAAGAACATTTGCGTGGCCTAATTGCGGAACACCTTGAAGAAACAGGGTCGAGTCATGCTGAAAATATTTTGGCGAACTTTGATGAATGGATTCCAAAGTTCTATTTGGTGAAACCACAAGCGGCAGATCTTCGCACGCTACTTGGTCACCAGAGCCGCAGTGCCGCAGAGCTGCGTGTTCAAGCACAGTAATCATGGAGGATGTTTGAATCATGAGCCAGAACGTTTATCAATTTATCGATGTGCAGCGTGTAGATCCTGCGAAAAAGCCTATCAAAGTTCGTAAGATCGAGTTCGTTGAAATCTATGAACCGTTCACTAAACAACAGGCGACTGCACAAGCGGATCGCTGCTTAGATTGTGGCAACCCATATTGTGAATGGAAATGCCCAGTCCACAACTACATCCCTCAATGGTTAAAACTTGCCAATGAAGGTCGTATTCTTGAAGCGGTTGAACTATCGCATCAAACCAACAGCCTACCGGAAGTATGTGGGCGCGTTTGTCCTCAAGACCGCCTATGTGAAGGTTCATGCACGCTTAATGATGACTTTGGTGCCGTCACCATCGGTAACATAGAAAAGTACATTACCGACAAAGCGTTTGAAATGGGCTGGAAGCCAGATATGTCCAAGGTGGAGTGGACCGATAAAAAGGTCGCAATCATTGGAGCAGGCCCAGCTGGCTTGGCTGCCGCAGATATCCTAGTGCGCAATGGCGTTAAGCCCGTCGTGTTTGACCGCTACCCTGAAATTGGAGGCCTTCTGACCTTCGGCATTCCTTCATTCAAGCTTGAAAAAGGCGTGATGGAAAACCGCCGCCGTGTGTTCACTGAAATGGGCGTCGAGTTCCGCATGAACATGGAAGTAGGCAAAGATGTCCAAATGCAAGAGCTACTTGATGAATACGATGCTGTTTTCTTGGGCGTTGGCACCTATAAATACATGCGTGCAGGTCTAGATAATGAAGATGCGCCGGGTGTGTATGACGCGCTGCCATTTTTAGTTTCGAACACCTACAAAGTCATGGGTCTTGAGAGTAACCAACCCTTTATCGATATGGCAGGAAAGAAAGTCGTCGTACTGGGTGGTGGTGATACCGCAATGGACTGCGTTCGTACCTCAATTCGCCAAGGAGCCTCCAACGTAGTTTGTGCTTATCGTCGTGATGAGGCCAACATGCCAGGCTCTCGTCGCGAGGTAAAAAACGCAAAGGAAGAAGGCGTGAAGTTCATGTTCAACCTTCAGCCTTTGGGAGTTGAAGTGGATGCGTCAGGCAAAGTCTCGGGGGTCAAAGTGGTGAAAACCGCACTTGGTGAACCTGATGAAGCGGGTCGCCGACGTCCAGAGCCCGTTGAAGGCAGCGAGCACGTTCTACCAGCAGACGTTGTTATCATGGCGTTTGGTTTCCAGCCGCACAAAATGGACTGGTTAGCACCGTTTGATGTCGATTTGGATCAATGGGGTCGTATCAAAGCCCCAGCGAAGCAAGAGTTCCAGTTCCAGACCAGCAACGAAAAGATCTTCGCGGGTGGCGATGCGGTACGAGGTTCTGATCTTGTCGTAACCGCAATTGATGAAGGACGAAAAGCGGCAGAAGGCATTCTCGATTACCTCGAAGTTTAATCTCAGTTAACCTCACAAAAAGGGTCCTATTATTGGATCCTTTTTCTTTTGTATCCATATAATTAGAAGCAAATTATAAGAGTAAATACAATGAAAAAAGCCGCTCTCCTTTCCATTACTTTGCTCGGCTTAACCGCTTGTAGCCAAGGAGTCACAACCATGACGGATCGTTCTCAATCACCTTGTGGTGACAAACCAAACTGCGTCTCCACCCAAGACTCGCGAGAAAAATACAACCTAACGCCATTCATCTTAGTTGATTCAGTGAACATCGACGCTATTGAGCAAGTTGCGCTTGAACTGCCAGGCGCGAAAACCGCGGTGAAAGAAAGCAACTACCTTCGTATCGAGTGCACATCTAAAATCATGCGCTTCGTGGATGACCTCGAACTAAAAATAGCAGGAGACCAACTGATTGTGCGCTCGGAATCTCGTGTGGGCTACTCTGACTTTGGCGTAAACAGAAAGCGCGCCGATCAATTACGAGAAAAGCTCACTCAAGCTAAGCTCATCAAATAGAAAACTGCCAACGGGGAGTGCTATACTCTCGGCCAACTAAAATATTTACCTAAAGAGAGTGTTATGAAAGTTGGTATCATCGGTGCGATGGAACAAGAAGTGACCATCCTGAAGCAAGCAATTACAAACTGCAAAACTGTAAATAAAGCAGGTTGTACGTTTTTCTCTGGTCAAATTAACGATGTTGAAGTCGTCGTACTACAATCGGGCATCGGTAAAGTTGCAGCGGCAGTGGGCACGACAATCCTTCTTGATGAATACCAACCAGACGTTGTGATTAACACAGGGTCTGCTGGCGGTTTCGATTCAAGCTTAAACCTTGGCGATGTAGTTATCTCTACAGAAGTTCGTCATCACGATGCAGACGTAACCGCTTTTGGTTATGAAATTGGCCAAATGGCCGGTCAACCAGCTGCATTCAAAGCGGATGACAAGCTAATGGACTTAGCAGAAAAAGCCCTAGCACAAATGGAAAACACTCATGCGGTTCGCGGCCTAATTTGTACTGGCGATGCGTTTGTTTGTACTGCTGAGCGTCAAGAGTTTATTCGTAAACACTTCCCGTCAGTTATCGCTGTAGAAATGGAAGCATCTGCTATCGCTCAAACTTGTCACCAATTCAACACACCGTTTGTTGTTGTGCGTGCAATCTCTGATGTCGCTGATAAAGAATCACCAATGAGCTTTGATGAGTTCCTGCCTCTAGCAGCAAAAAGCTCTTCCGAAATGGTATTCAAAATGCTGGAACTCATTAAGTAAACGACTCATTCATGGAAGAAGTTTTTCAGTCATTTTATGCCAACGGTGCGCTCCTCATTATGTGGGGTGCACTGATCTTGCACCTTTTAGTGCCACTCCCCCATTCAGCGCACCCCATCACTTTATGGCGAAAGCTAGCAGAACAGCTAGCCAACAAAGTGAACAATAATCACAATTACTCACAGAGTGTAATCTCAGGCAGTCTTGCATTAGGCTTGATGCTGTTTCCTTGCTTGATATTACTGATTGCAATAAAGCCATTTGTTTGGCAAATCCCTTTATATGAACTGGTTCTATTGATCATTGCGCTAGACTGGCGTAACAGCGAAACGTTAACGAAACAGCTCGTAACTAGTATGTCTTCGGAAGACAAAGCTCAGTGTCGAGCATTACTAAGACCATATCTTAATCGCGATACTGGTAGCCTCTCGATCGTTGGCATAGGTAAAGCTGGCTCAGAAACCCTGATTATGGGATACAGCCGCAACGTGATCGGCGTGCTATTTTGGTACGCACTAACAGGTGGTATTGGTGCGTTAATGTATCGACTCACAACAGAATTAGCGCGAGTGTGGTCCCCTAGCCGACGCCAATATTTGCCCTTTGGTAAACCTGTGATTCAACTGGTTGCTACTCTGGATATTATTCCACTTCGTCTCTTTGCCATACTTTTAGCTGCCGGAAAGAATACAAGTAATGTGCTCTCTGGAATACAACAGCAAGCGAAGTCTTGGCCCTTACCAGGACCTAGCTGGGTGTTATGTACTATCGGACACAAACTACAACTGTCTTTATGCGGCCCTGCTATCTATCAAGGTGTGCGTGCAGAGCGCGCAAAAATCGGTGGGCGCATTGCGCCATCGGCTATTCACCTTTCACAAATACATACGCTGCTCGTTTGGCGCGTCCTGGCTTGGATCGCAATCCAAAGTTTGCTTTTAGGAATAATTTATCAAGGATTATGATGAATAAATTATGCTTCGCATTAACGCTGTTTGTTTCGACAGCGACCTTCGCTCAACCCGCTCAACGCATTATAAGTTTAGCTCCACATGCCACCGAAATTGCCTTTGCAGCAGGGCTAGGAGAGCAGCTTGTTGCTGTCAGCGAAATGAGCGATTATCCAGAACAGGCAAAGCAGCTAGAAAGAGTCTCAAATTATCAAGGAATTAAATTAGAGCGTATTATTGCTCTTCAGCCGGACTTAGTGATCGCTTGGCCAGCCGGAAACCCCGCTAAAGAGTTGGAGAAAATTAAACAGTTCGGTATTCCTATCTATTACTCCACTACAGGTTCATTAGAAGATATCGCCAACAATATTGAGCAACTCAGCCAATACAGCGAAACTCCACAAGTAGGAAAAAAGGCCGCTGAAGATTTTAGAACGCAGCTGAGTACACTAAAAGAACAGTACAACACGAACGAGAAAGTTAGTTACTTTTATCAGTTGAGTGAAAAGCCTATCATCACTGTCGCCGGAAAGAACTGGCCAAGTGAAGTCTTTACTTTTTGCGGTGGTGAGAACATTTTCGCCGCATCTAGCGCGCCTTATCCTCAAGTTAGCATCGAGCAAGTCATTACTCGCCAGCCAGAGGTTATTTTTACTTCTCGTCACGCAATGAGTAACGATAGTATGTGGGCTGAGTGGAGTAATGAGCTTCTTGCTCTTAAAAACAAACACATCTGGTCCCTAAACTCTGATTGGATTAACCGTCCCACACCACGCACATTGAACGCGATCAAGGAAGTGTGTGAGCACTTTAAAAGCGTTCGTCAAAAACGCTAACGATTTCGTGGCAAATACCGTACAATTTCCGCCCATTTTTTCTCACACTATTTAAAGGTACTAAGTAACATGGACTCCATGCTGCTTTATATGATCGATTTGTTCGGTACCGCTGTTTTCGCTATCTCTGGCGTATTACTGGCGGGCCGTTTAAAAATGGATCCATTCGGCGTTATCGTGCTCGGCAGTGTGACTGCTATAGGTGGCGGAACAATCCGAGACATGGCGCTTGGTGCCACTCCCGTATTTTGGATAACAGATACGACTTACTTATGGGTGATATTTGTTACGTGTCTACTAACCATGCTTGTTATTCGAAGACCCAAGCGACTCTCATGGTGGGTATTACCCGTTTGTGATGCCATCGGTCTCGCTGTATTTGTGGGAATAGGAGTAGAAAAGGCACTCGCCTACAATGCATCCGGGATGGTCGCGGTGATAATGGGGGTTATTACTGGCTGTGGCGGTGGCATTATACGAGACGTGCTGGCTCGCGAAGTTCCTATGGTATTAAGAAGTGAAGTCTATGCTACGGCATGTATTATTGGCGGCATCTTCCATACGATGGCGGTAAACATGGGTTATGACCACTCAACGGCTTTACTCGCTGGTGTAATCTCAACGCTCATTATACGCCTCGGTGCGATTCGTTGGCATCTATCCCTGCCAACTTTCGCCATTAACCGTTAAACACCAACAACATCACTCATTATGGAGTCGACCAAGTGTCGGCTCCTCTCATTTATGCTCATTTGATTCGCCAATTCTTGGGCAATTCGCTAAATTATCTCAACCATTCCTAACTTTCATTAATCATTATGTTGCTTGAAGGTATTGAAACGTTACTTGTCCTCAGTAAAGAAAAAACCATGAGCCGCACAGGCAGTCAACTCTATATTAGTCAATCTGCCGTGAGTAAACGTATTTCAAATCTAGAGAAGAAGTTAGGAAAAAAATTGATAGAGCCAAATGGTCGGCACATAAAGCTGACCTCCGATGGCCTTGCCCTCATAAACACAATAGAACCAACGTTCAATGAGTTAAGAGGTCAGATCTATGATCAACAACAAATAGAAGATACTTCTTTAATCAAAATGGACTGCTCTGAAACCTTAGTGGCGGGATACCTCAGCATGATCATGGCAGAACACTTTGCCCATGATCAGTACATACGAATATCGACCAATCATACGCCACGCATTATTGAGAATGTGAAATCAGGCAAAGCAACATTGGGATTTTGCGCTGGCTATCTACCACCTCATCATGGATTAATGAGCCTTCACCTCGCCGATGAACCTTTCTCAATTGTCAGTCGACATTCACTTTCACAACTACCTAAAGCTATTTTGACCAATGACCTAACTAACCCTGCCAACACATATCAACAAGCTATTTTATCCAAACACGGAATCGAACCTTTGATGGAAATGGATTCGTATACTGCGGCAGCACAACTGGCTTTGGGAGGTATGGCTCCCGCTTTAATCCCTAAATCTATCCTAACGACACTTAATATCACATCTAAGTTCTGCTATGACTTTGAAGAGCTAGATCAGTTAGTTCGACCAATACATATCTGCTTACGTCACAGCACATATCGTAGCGAACGAGTTAAAGCACTGACAGAATCCATTGCTGATGTTGTTGCCAAAGAAGCTTCGTTGCCATAAGCATCGACATCACTATAACTAGAGGACGAATCCATTTTTGCCCTTTACTTACCACGACCTTCGCCCCTAACTGAGCACCAAGAAAACCGCCAACAGCCATAGTTAAGCCAAGCTTCCACACTGGCAACCCAGCTAAGATAAAAAAGAGTAGTGCCGCAATGTTTGACGTGAAATTGAGGATTTTGGTTCTAGCTGTGGCTTCGACCAAAGAAAAGTGACCTAGTGCAACAAAACAAACAGTAAAAATAGATCCAGTCCCAGGGCCAAAAAAGCCATCATAGAAGCCAATCCCGCCACCAATGCATAGCGCAAACATCGCTTCAGATAACTTTGGTTCTCCATCGATTTTTCTCGTACTTGGCGCGAGTAAAAAATAGAGGGAAATGGCTATCAAAAGAACAGGGATCAAACTGGTGAGTACGCTAGCATCAATAAACTGCACAGCCTCGGCACCGATCGCTGCACCAATAAAAGTACAGAGTATCGCGAAACGCATTTCCTTTAGGCTGACAATACCGTTACGCACGAAATACCAGCTAGCAGAGAAACTGCCAAACGAACTTTGTAACTTATTGGTTGCTAGAGCTTGAGTCGGACTCAACCCCGCAGCCAAAAGCGCAGGGAGCGTAATGAGCCCTCCCCCACCAGCCATCGCATCAATAAAGCCTGCGGCAGTCGCAACCAAAAATAAGGCCAACAAAATCTCAACCGTGATTTCCACTACACTTCCTTTTTGAAGAGGTATCAAAGAGGAAGAAACGGTAGCACTTATTCACAAAACTACCAATGGAAAGTCAAGACACCAATCTATTCCTAATTTTCATAGAATTAATGCTTAAACTTGACTCCAAACTTTTATATAAAATTTAGTTGTCAGAAAGAATTGAATCACTGTCACAAATCTATTCCTGATAATGAGATCAAACGCTTACCTTTAAATATAAAACTAGACGAATATGAAAGATCTGTTCAGCATGTAGAGTTTACATTGTCAGCTCTCAAGGCCCGATATCTGAGGAAAATACATGACTAGCAACTACCCTTTATCACGACATCAATCCTCAAAAAATAGTGGTAGTATAAGCACCTACCCACTTTATAAATCAAACCATCAACATCGAAATCAAGAAACCATTATCTTATCTATCGAGAGCTTCGATATCGTTGTCAAGAACAATGTAAAAGATAAAGCGAAATTAGAACGTTGGGAAAAGATAAAGGGAATGTTTGAAAATACAGCAAACTATTATGCTACAGGACAGGACTTAGTTTTTATAACCAACTTATCAAACTATTTGTACGGAAATAATAGCTCTGTTATCGTTAAAAATTATTCTGGATCTCCACATATCATACTCACAGGCTCCCCTGCTATGCACTCAAAGCTTTCTGGATTAGGAAAATTTCTTCCCACTCCAACTGTGGCAAAGTTCGCTGTTGGACCAGAAGGGGCATTACAATCCATTAGAAGTGGGGGCATAATAACAATTATCTTAATATCCACATACAGAGTGATTGACTTTTTCCTCAATGACCGTCAAACCTTAGCCAAACTATTTGGTACTTTAGCTAGTGATATAATCACTATCGGGTTATCGTCAGCTGCAGCAGCTATATTTGTAAACTTTGCCGCAGCAGTGGGTGGCAGTGTTGTAACTTTAAGTGCTGGCCCATTATTAGGGGCTATTTTGATAAGCTCGGCTGTAGGTCTTTTATTGAATAGAGAAAATGATAAACGAGGTTTAACACAGAAGTTAATAGCCTCTATAGATATTTACTTAAAGCAAAGAGATATAGAAGCAAAGAGAAGAGCAAAAGAAGAATATAATGAGATTCAACGTAAAACTCAAAGTATGATTTTCTCGCAAGAAATACAGCGAGGTTTGTTACGATGAAAAAAGGGAGTTACGACCGAACGCAAGTGTTTTTTTATTTAATAATTTTATTAGCATCAGCAATATCACTGTTAATATATGGTTTTGATGGATTGTCAGACTTTTATCTTAACATCTATAATAATGAAAGTTATTCATCTTTTGATCAGGCTGATATTTTGATTATAGGCTCTAGTTTGATCTTATTTGAATGCTCTAGAATGTCCGTAAAAACATTAAAATCAAATAATTTCCTAACTAAAAGTGAGTTTAAAAGCTCTAGTAAGATATTCCTAACTATATCGGTAACTAGTTTTTTTCTTCTTTATCCCTCGCTACTAGCAGCAGATGTTTTTGCAAAAAGTAACGGATACTCTCTTGATACTGAAGAATCAACTTATAACTTAGTCTTAGAAAAAAGAACCTATCGAAGCACTCCATAGTTAGTATGTTTTTAAGCTCGACAGTGCTTATTTTAACTTTGTCTAATTACCTATCTGCTTAAAGAGTTATGGTCGGCTTAATACCTCAGTCCTACAGCATTAATTTTGTTGTAGCAAATGGTAGTACTATTTCTTCATCTTTGGGTACATTGCTTGCCATCATTAGCTTAATGATCTTCAAAAGCGAAGCATACCAATCGTTCCTAGCACACTTTAATGCTCTTCATTTTAGAAAAACCTCGATATAAAAAAGCCCGCTCAAATGAGCGGGCAATGAGGTTGTCATGTAAGCCCTGATTAATGAGCTTACTGATTTTTATCTGTTACGCGTCTAGACTCGCTTTCACTTTAGCGTGTAACTCTTGAACCGAAGTTACTGACGCTTTTGCGTCTGCAGTATGAGACATACATGTAGCGAACGCTGCATTCAGTGTCGTTGTGTAGTTCACTTTTTCTGCCAGTGCACCACGGCGTAGAACTTTCGAATCTTCAATCGCTTGACGACCAGCAGCCGTGTTTACGATGTAGGTGTATTCGTTGTTCTTGATGCGGTCAAGAATGTGTGGACGACCTTCGTGTACTTTGTTTACCAATCGTGGGTTAATACCCGCTTCGCCCAGAATTACAGCTGTACCGTGTGTCGCATCCAACTGGTAACCCAGTTTCACTAACTTAGAAGCTAGGTCAACAACACGCTCTTTATCACCTTCACGTACAGACAGTAGCGCACGACCACCTTCAGGATAAACCGCACCACAACCTAGCTCTGCTTTCGCGTAAGCTTCTGCGAACGTTGCACCCACACCCATTACTTCACCTGTTGAGCGCATTTCAGGGCCCAATAGAGGGTCAACACCAGGGAATTTGTTGAACGGCAGAACCACTTCTTTCACTGAGTAGTAAGGAGGGATAATCTCTTTAGTAAAGCCTTGTGACTCTAGAGATTGACCCGCCATTACACGTGCAGCGATTTTCGCTAGAGGAGCGCCTGTCGCTTTCGATACGAATGGTACCGTACGAGCAGCACGAGGGTTCACTTCAATTAGATAAACGTCGTTATCTTTCACAGCAAACTGCGTGTTCATCAAACCGCGCACACCGAGTTCGAATGCTAACTTCTCAACTTGCTCACGCATCTTGTCTTGAATTTCCTGACTTAGCGTGTATGCAGGCAGTGAACATGCAGAGTCACCAGAGTGAACACCCGCTTGTTCGATGTGCTCCATGATACCGCCGATAACGACGCGTTCACCGTCACAGATAGCATCAATATCAACTTCGGTTGCATCATCCAAGAAACGGTCTAGCAGAACTGGAGACTCGTTCGATACGCTTACTGCTTCGTTGAAGTAGCGACGCAGGTCTTGCTCGTCGTATACGATTTCCATCGCACGACCACCGAGTACATAAGATGGACGAACAACTAATGGGAAGCCAATTTCTTTCGATTTCTCAACCGCTTGCTCCATCGTTGTTACTGTCGCGTTTTCTGGCTGAAGTAGACCTAAACGGTCAACAGCAGCTTGGAAGCGTTCACGATCTTCCGCACGGTCGATAGCATCTGGGCTAGTACCAATGATTGGCACACCAGCCGCTTCTAGAGCACGAGCCAGTTTAAGTGGCGTTTGACCACCGTACTGAACAATCACACCTTTTGGTTTTTCAACGCGAGCGATAGACAGTACATCTTCCAGAGTTACTGGCTCGAAGTACAGACGATCAGACGTATCGTAGTCAGTAGATACCGTTTCTGGGTTACAGTTAACCATAATGGTTTCGTAACCGTCTTCACGCAGCGCAAGTGATGCATGAACACAACAGTAATCGAATTCGATACCTTGGCCGATACGGTTTGGACCGCCACCAAGAACCATGATCTTATCTTTGTCTGTTGGGTTTGCTTCACATTCTTCATCGTAAGATGAGTACATGTAAGCCGTGTCAGAAGAAAACTCTGCGGCACATGTATCCACACGTTTGTAAACCGGATGAATATCAAACTGCTCACGAGCACGGCGAATTTCACTTTCAGCGACACCAAGCAATTTAGACAAGCGAGCATCAGAGAAGCCTTTGCGTTTCATCTGACGAAGCACTTCTTTGGTCAAACCTGCGTAGCCGCCCGCCTTGACTTGTTCTTCGAGTTTTACAATTTCTTCGATTTGAACCAGGAACCAGCGGTCGATTTGAGTCAAGTTGAACACACCGTCGACTGACATACCCGCTCGGAATGCATCGGCGATGTACCAGATACGCTCTGCACCTGCTTCTTTAAGTTCGTGACGAATCTTAGTCAGTGCATCTGGCGCTTCCAGATCGACCATCTCATCAAAACCAGTTGCGCCAACTTCTAGGCCACGCAGTGCTTTGTGAAGAGATTCTTGTTGGTTACGACCAATCGCCATTACCTCACCAACCGATTTCATCTGAGTTGTCAGACGATCGTTTGCACCAGCAAATTTCTCGAAGTTAAAGCGAGGGATCTTAGTTACGACGTAGTCGATAGTTGGTTCAAATGACGCAGGTGTTGCACCACCTGTGATGTCGTTTTGTAGTTCGTCTAGCGTAAAGCCAACAGCCAGTTTCGCGGCAATTTTCGCGATTGGGAAGCCTGTTGCTTTTGATGCTAGCGCAGAAGAGCGAGATACACGCGGGTTCATCTCGATGATGACCATACGACCATCTTTCGGGTTGATACCAAACTGTACGTTTGAACCACCTGTTTCAACACCAATCTCACGTAGAACGGCTAGCGATGCATTACGCATAAGCTGGTATTCTTTGTCAGTCAGTGTTTGTGCTGGAGCAACCGTGATTGAGTCACCCGTATGGATGCCCATTGGGTCAAAGTTCTCGATTGAACATACGATGATACAGTTGTCCGCTTTGTCACGAACGACTTCCATTTCGTACTCTTTCCAACCGATGAGTGACTCATCGATAAGAAGTTCGTTGGTCGGAGATAAGTCCAGACCGCGACGACAGATTTCTTCGAACTCTTCTTTGTTGTACGCGATACCACCACCAGTGCCACCCATGGTGAACGATGGACGAATGATACAAGGGAAGCCAACCATATCTAAAACTTTGTAAGCTTCTTCCATGCTCTTCGCTGTATCTGCGCGAGGACACTCAAGGCCGATAGACTTCATCGCTTTATCAAAACGAGAACGGTCTTCCGCTTTGTCGATTGCATCAGCCGTTGCACCAATCATCTCTACGCCAAACTCTGCGAGAACGCCGTGCTTCTCTAAATCTAACGCACAGTTAAGTGCTGTCTGACCACCCATGGTTGGCAGTACCGCGTCTGGGCGTTCTTTCTCGATGATCTTGCGAACAACTTCCCACTGGATTGGCTCGATGTATGTCGCATCTGCCATTTCAGGGTCAGTCATGATGGTCGCAGGGTTAGAGTTAACTAGGATAACTCGGTAGCCTTCTTCACGAAGAGCTTTACACGCTTGTGCGCCAGAGTAGTCAAACTCACATGCCTGACCGATAACAATCGGACCAGCACCAAGAATTAGAATACTTTGAATGTCAGTACGTTTTGGCATTATCTACTACTCCGAATTAAGCGCTGTGTTTTTTGATTAGTTCGATAAAGTGGTCAAATAGAGGTGCCGCGTCATGTGGACCAGGGCTCGCTTCTGGGTGACCTTGGAAGCTAAATGCTGGCTTGTCTGTGCGGTGGATACCTTGCAAAGAGCCATCAAATAGCGATACGTGAGTAGCACGTAAGTTTTCCGGTAATGTTGCTTCATCTGCCGCAAAGCCGTGGTTTTGCGAAGTGATCATCACAACGTTACGCTCTAAATCTTTTACTGGGTGGTTTGCACCGTGGTGACCAAACTTCATTTTCACCGTTTGCGCACCTGATGCTAGCGCCAGAATTTGGTGACCTAGACAAATACCAAAAATTGGCAGGCCTTTTTCTAGGAACACTTTGGTTGCTTCAATCGCGTAAGTACATGGTTCTGGGTCACCAGGGCCGTTCGATAAGAATACGCCATCTGGATTTAGTGCCAGAACTTCTTCCGCTGACGTTTCTGCAGGTACAACCGTTAAGCGGCAGCCGCGGTCAACCAACATTCGTAAGATGTTGCGTTTTGCGCCGAAGTCGTAAGCGACAACGTGGTATGGCAGCTCGCTGTCATCTTTCGCCTCTGGAAGTCCACCTTCAAGCGTCCACGAACCTTGCTTCCATTGATACGCTTCTTTTGTTGTAACTTCTTTCGCAAGGTCCATTCCTTTTAAGCCTGGGAATTCTTTTGCTTTCGCTAGTGCCAAAGCTTCGTCTAGGTTATTGCCCGCAACAATACAGCCGTTTTGAGCACCTTTTTCACGCAGGATACGAGTGAGCTTACGAGTATCGATATCAGCGATGCCAACGATATTTTGAGACTTAAGATAATCAGAGAGGGATTGTTCGTTACGGAAGTTAGAAGCGATTAGAGGAAGATCGCGAATCACAAGGCCTTGTGCATGAATGGAAGAGGATTCTTCATCTTCGGAAGTGGTTCCGGTATTGCCAATGTGAGGATAAGTGAGAGTGACGATTTGCTGAGAATAGGAAGGATCAGTGAGGATTTCTTGATACCCCGTCATCGAGGTATTAAAAACGACTTCACCAACGGAAAGACCATCTGCCCCTATGGACACTCCGCGGAACACTGTCCCATCTTCTAGGACCAACAGTGCTAATTTACCCAAGACAACCTCCAGAATAAAAATGCAAAAAAAATAAATCAAACTGCAAACATGCCTTCCTTTACCTATAAAATCTACATAAATAGGTATTTCAGACAAATTGGCGGTATTCTAAAGTTGGAGTCGAAACCTGTCAACCTACAATCAAAAATAAATGATTAATTTCTAGCGAGTAAGGTCATTTTGAATCAGTAAGGCCCAAAAAGATAACTTTTACATGCTATTACATAGAGAGGCATAGAGGTTTAATGAATTTTACAAATTTAAACTTTTTAGAGATCACAAAAAAGTATGAGTTTTTCACGCAAACGTTCACTCAACAAAAAAGACATTAGTTTTTAGACATCAAAACCCAAAACACCCACAAAACAACCAAAACAACAACAAAAGTAAGCACCAAAATACTTTCTGTTAGAATCATTTCATTTACAAACAATTCTATAGATATAAAAAAGCCGGCTACCGCCGGCGAATAATTATGTATTTAGAGATCATTCAATCCCAAAACATCTGTCATGGTATAAAAGCCCGCTGGTTTGGCACTCAACCAAACAGCGGCCTTGACGGCGCCATTAGCAAACGTCATACGATCGGTCGCTTTGTGCGTTATCTCCACTCGTTCCCCGATATCAGCAAACATGGCTGTGTGCTCACCGACAATATCGCCAGCGCGAATTGTAGCAAAGCCGATCTCATCTTTAGTACGTTCACCTGTGATACCTTCTCTCGCATAGACAGCTACATCATTCAGCTTGTTGCCCATCGCACCAGCAATGGCTTCGCCCATCCCGATAGCAGTACCAGAAGGAGCATCAACTTTATGACGATGATGTGCTTCGACAATCTCAACATCACAGTAGTCGCCCATCACTTTGGCTGCTTTCTCAAGAAGCTTAAATACTAGGTTCACACCAACAGAGTAGTTAGGAGCCATGACAACAGGCACTTGCTTAGCGGCTTCGTCAATCAGCTCACGCTCTGCATCACTGAAACCAGTCGTCCCAATCACAATACTCTTTCCATGCTTCTTACACAGTTCAAGATTCGCCAACGTACTTACTGGGGCAGTAAAATCGATGATTACATCAAAATTATCGACGTCTTTAGCAAGATCATCCGTTAAGAACACATCGAATTTGCCTTCACCACAAAGTTCACCGATATCGACACCGACAAGTGAGGACTCAGGTCGTTCTGATCCCGCGCTCACTGTCGCCTCTGGATTAAGGTGTGAAGCTTTAACCAAATTACGGCCCATTCGGCCTGCTGCTCCTGCGATTGCAATACGAACCATTGCGCTTTCTCTCCTTCTCTGGATAACGAGGTTTGCTCTCGTTCTCTCGTTTCGCTTAATCTGTTTAAACTAACAACATACCGTGGTTACCACAAGCAAGTTCATCAGGCTTAAGCAAACTCTTTTACGACACGCTCCAAGATAGGCACGTTCGCTTCAGGAAAGGCATAGTTACCCAATTCTCTTATCTCAACCCAGCGACCTTCTTGACCTTCTCGGCCGTAAGGCTCATTACTGAACTTAGATACCGTAATAAAATCAAACTTAAGTGATTTGTCTGGATAGTCATATTCCAAATGCTCGAAAAGGGCTTGCTCAGTAACTTCAATTCCTACTTCTTCTTCAAGTTCTCTTGCTAGAGCATGTTCAATACTTTCTCCTGACTCGACTTTCCCGCCGGGAAACTCCCAAAACCCGCCTTTATGCTTGTCGTCTGGACGCTTTGTAATAAAAATTTTTGATTTGTCTTGGTTAAAAATAATAGCCGCGACTATGTGAATTCTTTTCATAGGGGTTCCTAACTCTCAAGCCGTTACACTTCAACGGTCTTTGCATCTCTAAAACTATCCGATGCTATCAAAACTTATGAAATTCGACAGCCACAGAATTTGCTTAAAAAAAGAGCCGCCTAGGCGACTCTTTAAAAAATTATCTGACTAATACGTTAGTCGATTTTGCCGTGACACTGTTTATACTTCTTACCACTACCACAAGGGCAAGGCTCATTGCGACCTACTTTACGTTCATCACGTACCATTGGCTGACTTGAACCTTCTTCAGATTCTTCACCTTCAGAAAGAGGATTTTGTGCTGCTGCGTGTTGCGCTTGAGCACGACGAGCGGCCTCTTCAGCTTGCGCACGACGTTGCTCTTCCATACGTTCAACTTCTTCTTGTTGCTGAACTCGAACGCGAGATAGAACAGTAATCACATCGGTTTTCAGCGCTTCTAGTAGACCTTCAAACAGTTCAAACGATTCACGCTTGTATTCCTGTTTCGGGTTCTTCTGCGCATAGCCGCGTAAGTGAATACCCTGACGCAAGTGATCCATTGCTGCCAAGTGCTCTTTCCAAAGCGTATCCAACGTTTGAAGCATAACCGATTTCTCGAAGTTACGAAGTACTTGCGCACCCACCACTTCCTCTTTCTCTTTGTACACTTCAACGGCTAGATTGATGATCTTCTCGCGTAGCGCCTCTTCGTAAAGCTTATCGTCTTCTTCAAGCCATTGCTTCACTGGCGCATCAAGATCGAAGTCTGCTTTCAAGCGCTCTTGCAGACCTTCAACGTCCCACATATCTTCTAGTGATTGTGGCGGGATGTACTCATCAATAACCGCTGTTAGCACATCTTCACGGTTTTGCTCGATCATACCGCTGATGTCTTCAACGTTCATCAATTCGTCGCGCAGCTCGTAGACAACCTTACGCTGATCGTTCGCCACATCATCGTATTCTAGTAGCTGCTTACGGATATCAAAGTTACGACCTTCCACTTTACGCTGTGCTTTTTCAATTGAGCGAGAAAGCATTTTCGATTCAATTGCTTCACCTTCTTCCATACCACTTTGGATAAGGCTCGCCATACGATCAGAAGTGAAAATACGTAACAAAGAGTCTTCCATAGATAGGTAGAAGCGAGATGAACCCGCATCTCCTTGACGACCAGAACGACCACGTAGCTGGTTATCAATACGGCGAGATTCGTGGCGCTCAGTACCAATGATGTGTAGACCACCAGCATCTAGTACTTGATCATGTACCACTTTCCACTCTGCTTTAATCGCATCGATTTGTTCTTGAGTTGGGTTCTCCAAAGCTTCCACTTTTGATTGCCAACTACCGCCAAGCACAATGTCCGTACCACGACCGGCCATGTTGGTCGCGATAGTTACCGCACCAGGCATACCCGCTTCAGCAACAATTTCCGCTTCCTTTTCATGGAATTTCGCATTCAATACGTTGTGTTTGATCTTCGCTTTCTTCAATGCGTTAGAAAGAAGTTCTGATTTTTCAATCGATACTGTACCAACCAATGTTGGCTGACCTTTCGCAACGCGCTCTTTGATATCTTCAATGATTGCAGCAAACTTCTCAGCTTCGGTACGGTACACCACATCCGGCATATCGTTACGAATCATTGGTTTGTTGGTTGGGATAACCACCGTTTCCAAGCCATAAATAGATTGGAACTCAAACGCTTCAGTATCCGCAGTACCTGTCATACCAGACAGTTTTTCGTATAAGCGGAAGTAGTTCTGGAAGGTAATCGAAGCCAAAGTTTGGTTTTCGTTTTGAATCTTAACGCCTTCTTTCGCTTCTACTGCTTGGTGAAGACCTTCAGACCAACGACGACCTGGCATTGTACGACCAGTATGTTCATCAACAATTACTACTTCACCTTCGTCTGTAACGATGTAATCAACGTTGCGCTCAAACAACACATGAGCACGCAAAGCGGCATTCACGTGATGTAACATGCTGATGTTAGTCGGAGAGTAAAGTGTGTCACCCTCTTCCATAAGACCATTTTTCACCAATAGTTCTTCAACGTACTCTTGGCCCGTTTCTGTGAGGTATACTTGCTTTGATTTCTCATCAACAGTGTAGTGACCATCACCACGATATTCTTCAGAGTCTTCTTTGTCTTGCTTTTTAAGATGCGGGATCAAAAGGTTGATTCGGGTGTATAGCTCAGAGCTATCTTCAGCAGGACCAGAAATGATTAAAGGGGTACGAGCTTCATCAATTAGGATTGAGTCCACCTCATCGACAACTGCAAAGAAGCGTTCACGTTGTACGCGATCTTCGCTACGGAAAGCCATATTGTCACGAAGGTAGTCAAAACCAAATTCATTGTTCGTTCCGTACAAGATGTCAGCTTGGTACGCTTCTTTTTTCTCTTGAGGGGGCATGTTTGGCACGTTTACGCCAACAGTCATACCTAAAAATTCAAATAGAGGGCGGTTTGTCTCTGCATCACGTTTAGCTAGATAATCGTTCACTGTTACAATGTGAACGCCTTTACCAGCCAGGGCATTTAGGTAAGCAGGAAGCGTTGCCGTCAGCGTTTTACCTTCACCCGTACGCATTTCAGCGATTTGACCCGCATTTAGAACCATACCACCGATAAGCTGGACGTCGAAGTGGCGCATACCGTAGACACGCTTAGATGCTTCACGAACCGTAGCAAAAGCTTCTGGAAGTAGTTTATCAAGAGTTTCACCCTTCTCTAGGCGCTCACGGAATTCAACCGTCTTTGCTTTTAACTCTTCGTCACTTAGAGCTTCGAATGTTGGCTCAAAGTTATTAATTTCTTTTACAATTTTTCTAAGGCGGCGCAGTGTTCGGTCGTTGCGACTGCCAATCACTTTTGTCAGTAGCTTAGTTATCATTTTTCGTGAATCTCTCTTTATTCAGACCGTTCCCGATCTACTCATAATGCCTTCAGTCTCTGCCAGTTTGGAACTAAGAATACTGAGATAAATCATTTATCAAAGATATTGAGTTCAAACATCCATATTTCAAGGCTAAGTTTTGAAACAATGTGGCTTAGTGTAAGGATTTTTAATCGATACAACCATAAATAGACGTATTTGTTTGAAGCACTCTGAAGTTTTTACTTAAAGTGGTGACTGATTAGCCGATATTGCATACCGCAATATGTGTAATCCATCCAGAGCAAACTTTGCTTTTTACCTTGCTACATTGTAAAACTGAAGCTAAAGACGTTAATGTAAACTATACCTTGATAGAAAGCTGCTCTAGAATAGCTATATCTCAACAAAATTAGATTTTACCTATGCGTGATCACCGTCCAACCTCGACTGAAGATGTTATTGCTGAGTCACAGTTCAAGCAGATTCAAGAACATGCTGGAGAAATCTTACAGCTTAACCAAGCTTTGCAAGAGGTCTTACCCACGGGGACGGCCGATCATTGCCGAGTAGCGAATGTTCGTAACGGCCATCTATTGATCGATGTCTCTAGTGCCGCGATCAAAATGAAGATCGATTACGATCGCCTCATGATCCTAAATAAACTTCGTACTCAAGGCTTTGCCAAGCTGATGAGCGTTGAAGTGAGGATCAATCCTTCACTATATCGAAACCGCTTTCAACAAGACGACAGACCTAAGCGTCCACCACTAACCGAATCTGCAGCAAAGTCATTAATGACGATTGCCGACATGGCGCCACCGAAAATTCAAGAGCGTTTAAAACGATTAGCCGATATGGCAGAAAAGGAAGATCGTAAGTGAACGTTATTTCAATATGCTGAAAGCTTGAATGTTATTGATAAATCCAGGATTAAAGCCAAATAGCAAAAAACCAGGCATAAGCCTGGTTTTTTATTAATTCTAATGCCAAGTATTTACGCAAGCACCATATTTGGTTCTGCGAATGCTACTGGTGAGCCGACTTCTTCTTCGAATGTAGTCCACTCCCACGCTTCCTGATCTGCAAGAACAGCACGTAACAGTTGGTTATTTAAACCGTGGCCAGATTTAAAGGCACGGAATTCACCAATGATTGGGTGGCCACACATGTAAAGGTCACCAATCGCATCCAACACTTTGTGAGTCACAAACTCATTTTCAAAGCGTAGACCTTCTTCATTAAGAATACGGTAATCATCCAAAACGATAGCATTGTCAAAACTACCACCCAAAACTAGGTTTTGAGATTGTAGATATTCGATATCACGCATAAAGCCAAACGTACGTGCTCGAGAAATCTCACGAACAAAGCCTTTTGACGAGAAATCAAACAGCAAACGTTGCTCGTCTGATTCAATCGCTGGGTGATTAAACTCAATTTCGAAGTCCATACGGAAGCCGTTAAATGGTACAAATTCTGCCCATTTATCACCATCTTCAAAACGAACTGGCTTTTTGATGCGGATGAAGCGTTTTGGCGCATTTTGCGTTTCGATACCTGCTTGTTGTAGCAAGTATACAAATGGGCTTGCACTACCATCCATGATCGGAATTTCAGGTGCGTCTACTTCGACAACAATGTTATCGATGCCCATACCAGCAAGTGCCGCATTCAAGTGCTCAACAGTTGAAATACGCACACCTTCATCGTTTACCAATGCAGTACAAAGCATGGTGTCACGAACCGAAGCTGGATCAGCTGGAAAATCTACAGGTGGATTTACATCTGTACGACGGTAAATGATACCTGTATTTGCAGCAGCCGGGCGCAGAGTAAGTGTGACTTTACGACCAGAGTGGAGACCCACACCAGTTGTTTTCACTATTTCTTTCAGAGTACGTTGTCTGATCATCTGCTTGCCTCTCAAAAATTTGCTACAAAACACGGCCGTCTGTAACGTCGACCGTGAATGCTACCATAATTTTGAGCCATGTCAAATTTATGGGTTAAAGATTAATCAGCCTGACGACGCAAAAATGCCGGTATATCTAAATAACCACTTTCCTTTTCTTGCTTTGGAGCCGCAGAACTTTGGCTCGACGAAGCTGGAGAAGAAGGAGCAGTGTTTGTCGGCTGAGGAGTTACCTGTGGCTTCTCTTGCACTTGATTATTTTGCAAGGTCTGTGCCGGTTTTTCTTCAGCTTGCGTTGCCGCTGCTTGTTGCTGTGGTTGAGCTTGCGGCGTCGGTGCCACTTTAGCTTTACCACCCGCAACTAGCGTGATATCTGGCTTTTTCTCATTACCAATACCTGTCGCTACAACTGTTACGCGGATTTCGTCAGTCATATCAGGGTCTAGAGAAGTACCGATAACAACAGTCGCATTGTCAGAAGCGAATGCCTTCACTGTATTACCAACCGTCTCAAACTCGTCAAGACGCATATCCAGACCAGCAGTAATATTGACAAGAACACCACGAGCGCCCGCTAGATCGATGTCTTCCAGAAGTGGGCTAGAAATTGCCATTTCAGCCGCTTCTTCAGCACGGTCTTCACCTTTGGCGATGCCGCTACCCATCATTGCGTGACCCATTTCAGACATTACAGTTCTTACGTCCGCAAAGTCGACGTTGATCATGCCAGGGCGAGTAATTAGCTCAGCAATACCTTGAACGGCATTCTTAAGAACATCGTTAGCGCTTGCAAAAGCTTCTAGTAGTGTTACACCACGACCAAGTACTTTAAGTAGCTTTTCGTTTGGAATCGTGATCAAAGAGTCAACATGCTTAGACAGCTCATCGATACCTTGCTCAGCAAATGCCAAACGCTTTTTACCTTCAAAACTAAACGGTTTAGTTACTACCGCTACTGTTAGAATGCCAAGCTCTTTAGCCACTTCAGCAATAACAGGCGCTGCACCAGTACCGGTACCGCCACCCATACCAGCTGCGATAAACACCATATCGGCGCCAGTCAGGGAATCTTTAATTCGATCTCTGTCTTCGAGAGCTGCGTCACGGCCAACCTGTGGATTAGCACCTGCACCCAGACCTTTAGTGATATCACCACCGATCTGAATAACATTGCCAACGCTTGTCTTACGAAGTGCTTGCGCATCAGTGTTGACGCTGATGAATTCCACACCTTCGATGGATTCACGCACCATGTGTTCAACGGCGTTACCACCGCCGCCACCAACCCCAACGACCTTGATTACTGCATCGTCAGACATTTCCATCATCGGTTCAAACATGTGTTGTCTCCGTTTATCCTGCAACTCAGGTTAAAACTCTTTTTGTATCCAGTTACGCAATTTATCGAAAAAGCCAGTTACAGATGAGCGTTTAGGTTCATTATAATCGCTATCGTCGCTAGACTGCATGTCTCTTGCGTAATGAAGTAATCCAACTGCCGTAGAATGGTACGGCTCTTTTACATAGTCAGTTAATCCGCTGACTTCGAGCGGTTTGCCGACCCTTACTTGATTGCGGAATACGCGTTCCGCACATTCTACCACTCCGTCCATTTGCGCAGCACCGCCGGTGAGTACAACTCCCGCAGCCAGATGGTGCTTGATACCCTCTTCGCGCAATTTTGCTTGTACAGAGTCGATAGTTTGGTTAACCAGTCCCATAAGCTCAGAGTAGCGTGGCTCAATCACTTCTGACAACGTTTGACGTTGCAGGCTACGTGATGGTCGTCCACCTACGCTTGGTACATTAACCGTGTCATCCTTACTGACCAGTTCACTCAAAGCACAGCCATATTTGACTTTTATTTCTTCAGCATCGCTCACTGGCGTGCCAAAAGCAAAAGCAATATCACTGGTTACAGCATTTCCTGCGTACGAAAATACTTCTGTGTGACGTAACGCACCGCCAGTCCAGATGGCCACATCCATCGTGCCGGCGCCAATATCAACCACACAAACTCCAAGCTCTCTTTCATCCTCGGTGATTACTGCATTACTAGCAGCAAGCCCAGAAAATACGAGTTGTTCTACTTTAAGGCCGCAGCGTTCTACCGCCTTAATAATGTTGCGTGCCATGTCATTATGGCATGAGATAAGGTGGACACTCACTTCCATTCTTACCCCAGATAAACCAAGCGGATTTTTGATTCCTTCTTGGTAATCAATGGTGAACTCTTGCGGGATCACATGAAGAATTCGCTGTTCATCACCGATTTTAATCGATTTTGCGGTATGGATAGCGCGATCCATGTCTTCTTGAGACACCTCTTCATCAGAAATCGTGCCCATACCTTTTTCAATTCGGCTTGCGATATGCTTACCAGACAACGAAATGAAGACTCGGCTGATCTGGCACTCTGCCATTAATTCAGCTTGATCAATTGCACGTTGTACTGATTTTACAACCGACTCCAAATCATTCACGCCACCTTTATCCATGCCGCGTGAGGGGCTACTACCTGCGCCAATAATATTAATTTGACCGTCTGGTAAAACCTCACCCACTAGAGCCGATACGGTTGCAGTGCCTATATCAAGACCAACAATAATGTTGTCATCAGCGGCCTTAGTCATCTGTACTCTCTTCTAACTCTTGTTCAGGAAACCAACCAACTGCGGCTCCTGTATCGTACCTAAGATCGATATAACTGATTCTTTGCGTGTCACTGCCAAGCTTGTTATAGAGCTTAAAAAAGCGCTCTATACGCTCAAGAAGAGACTCTTTACCGAGCTCTAATCGAATACCGTTATCAAGGATGATTTGCCAAGCTCGTCGCTCGTTTAATACCAGAGACGATATCGCTAAACCCAATTGCTGAAACTTAGGACTCAAATCACGGTAAGTCTGTAAGACTTCCGGTCCGCTATCTTTGGGTCCGTACAGCTTCACTTTTTCTTCTTGCAACAGAGCAACATCTCCATCAAAAACGAACCCGTTTTTATCTAACAGTTCGTTGCCATTCCAAATGGCTTCTGGTTGATGCTCCGTCAAAAAAACTTTTACTGTATCCGGCCACTGCTTTCGGATTGCGGCATGCGCTACCCATGGCAGAGCTTCGACACTTTGCTGTAATACATCAATATCCTGAGACATAAATGTACCGATGTGATCAATTCGACTAAATGCAGCCTGCACATCGTCAGCTTGGACATACTCCAGTTTCCCCTGAAGTACTATTTTGGAGAGAGGTAACCTTTGGTCATCCCACATCCAACTGATCGCCGCGTACAAAACAGAACTAATTAAAGTCACAACCACAACGAAAAATAACGCACCCAAGATTTTTTCTTGGCGACCACGGTTGTTACCCGTGTTTGGTCGCTCGTCATTCAGTGCAATATTCAACAACGTCTTCGTTTCCTGACTTTTGTCGTGTACTTTTTACCCATATAATTACGCAGAGGTAAAAGTCTTGACTTTAACCTTGGGATTATACTGAGCTCTTGTAAACTATCAAACACTGATAGCAATAAATCACAATGATATTGACGCAAAATCGAGATCTGAGTCTTTATCTGTCCTTCGCGTCAACAATATGTGTCAGCCAAGCATCTTGTTTATATTCAATTTAAGACCTGCCAGCTGTTTCGCCACTTTACCAATATCACCCGCACCTTGCGTTAAGATTAGGTCGCCGTCTTGTATAACGTTAGCTAAAACTGAAGGTAATTGCTCGATTTCTGGAACAAAAATCGGATCTACCTTGCCTCGGCTGCGAATTGTGCGACATAAAGCGCGCCCATCAGCACCTGCAATCGGCTTTTCACCCGCTGCGTAAACATCCAGCATGATCAATACATCCACCTGTTCAAGCACATTCGCGAAATCATCGTACAAATCACGAGTACGGCTATAACGGTGCGGTTGGAAAATCATCACCAAACGCTTGTCTTGCCAACCACTGCGTGCTGCATTAATGGTTACATCCACTTCTGTTGGATGATGGCCGTAATCATCAACAAGCATTGCATGACCGTTGCCAGTATCAAACTCGCCAAGGTGATCGAAACGTCTTCCCGTACCTTGCGTACCAGCCATTGCCTTTAGGATCGCATCGTCTTCAATGTCATCTTCAGTAGCAACCGCAATCGCAGCAGACGCATTCAATGCATTGTGACGACCTGGAATATTCAGCGTGATATCTAAGTTAGCTCGCCCTTTACGTACTACCGTAAATTTGCCTTGCTGCCCCTCTTGACGATAATCTTCAATACGTACGTCGGCATCTTCAGAAAAACCGTAAGTTATCACTTGACGACTAATACGTGGGATTAACTCTCGAACCACAGGATCGTCAATGCAAACAATTGCTTGGCCGTAAAACGGTAGATTATGAAGGAAATCGATGAAGGTTTGCTTTAAGGTTTCAAAGTCACCACCATAGGTATCCATATGATCGGCTTCGATATTGGTAACAATGCTCACCATTGGTTGCAAGTGCAGGAATGACGCGTCACTTTCATCTGCCTCTGCAATTAGAATACGACTCGAGCCTAGACGCGCATTTGTACCTGCGCTTTTCACCAAACCGCCATTCACAAACGTTGGATCAAGACCGGCTTCAGAATAGATTTGAGTAACAAGAGCGGTCGTCGTGGTTTTACCGTGTGTACCCGCAACGGCAATACCGTGACGGAATCGCATCAATTCAGCCAACATCTCTGCGCGGCGTACAATAGGGATGCGTAATTCACGTGCCGCCATCACTTCTGGGTTTTCTTCGTTGATCGCCGTTGACACAACAACCACACTGGCTTTTTCTACATTACTGGCTTGATGACCAATAAATACCGTCGCACCTTTTGATACCAAACGCTCTGTCACAGCGTTCTCTGATAGATCAGAACCTGTGATTTGGTAGCCTTCGTTCAACAGCACTTCTGCAATGCCGCTCATGCCCGCACCACCAATACCGATGAAGTGGATGGATTTCACGCGGCGCATCTCTGGCACCATTGCGCGAATCTGAGCTAAGTCTTGTGTATGTTGGATTGTCATCAATTCTATTCTCAATAATTCGGTTAACGCTTTTCGGTCAAAGCGACAATGGCTTGTGCGACAACTCGGTCAGCATTCAATTTTGCAGCGCCACGCGCTTGCTCAGCCATTGTAAGTAAAGCTTGGCGATCCAATTGTTGGATCTGCAGAGTCAGAGACTCAACGGTTAAATCTGGTTGTTCAATCATTTTCGCCGCGCCGCAATCCACCAAGTGGTCTGCATTAAGTGCTTGCTGGCGGTCTTTGTGCATGAATGGAACAAAAATAGCGCCTACACCTGCCGCCGAGACTTCAGATACGGTTAACGCTCCAGAGCGACAAACTAAAAGGTCAGCCCATGCGTAAGCTTCTGCAACGTCATCAATGAATTCCATTACTTCTGCATTTACCACACCATTAGCTTGGTATGCTGCATTCACTTCTTCGGCGGCACCTTTACCCGCTTGATGACGAATACAGTAATCTTCGCCCAATTTCGACATCACTTCTGGCAGAGTTTGGTTAAGAATACGTGCGCCTTGGCTGCCACCCATCACCAAAATGCGAATTGGACCTTGGCGCTCTTGCATGCGCTCAGTTGGCGCTGCTAATTGAGTCACGTCTTCACGAACTGGGTTCCCAACCACTTCGGCATTTGGAAAAGCGCCTGGGAAAGCCTGAAAAACCTTCTTAGCGATTTTCGATAACCATTGGTTCGTTAAACCTGCTACTGCATTTTGTTCATGCAGAACAACAGGAATGCCACTCATCCAAGCGGCAATACCGCCCGGGCCGCTAACATAACCGCCCATACCAAGCACTGCGTCTGGCTGCCAGCGTTTCATGTGAGCACGAGCCTGCATAATGGCATTGATAATTTGAAATGGTGCTGCAAGAAGACGTTTAACGCCTTGACCTCGTAACCCTTTCACTTTGATAAAGTCGATTTCAATGCCATGTTTTGGCACCAAATCCGCTTCCATTCGATCCGCCGTACCTAACCAACGGATCTCCCAACCTTGCTCTTGAAGCTGTTTTGCTACCGCCAAACCTGGGAATACGTGACCGCCAGTACCACCAGCCATCACCATCAAACGTTTATTTTGTTTCATTAGCTTGTTGTTCTGATTGTTGTTGCTCACGTTTCAAGCGGCATTCGTAATCGATACGCAGTAGTATGGACACTGCGACGGACATAATTATTAGACTAGAACCACCATAACTGATGAGTGGAAGTGTTAAACCTTTAGTTGGAACAATACCGGCGGCAGCTCCAACATTAACCAAGGTTTGAAACGCAAACCAAATACCAATTCCGAAAGCCAGATAACCTCCGAACATTTCGCCTTCTTCAAATGCACGCTTGCCGATGTAAACCGCTTTTAGCACCAAGCTAAAAATCAGCATTAAGACCAGCACTACGCCTAAGAAACCAAGCTCTTCAGCAAGTACGGCAAACACAAAGTCGGTATGCGCTTCCGGTAGATATTCCAGTTTTTGAATTGAATTACCGAGACCTTGTCCGAACCATTCACCACGACCAAACGCCATCAAAGACTGAGTCAACTGATAGCCACTGCCAAATGGATCTTCCCACGGGTCAAGGAAGGAGGTTACTCGTCGCATACGGTATGGCTCGACGAGAATCAAACCTACTACAGCGCCGATACCTGCCACCATCAAGGCGAGAAACTGGGTTAGTTTTGCACCTGCGATAAAAAGCATGCCAAACAGCGTGACCAGCATCACGACGACCGTCCCCAAGTCTGGCTGACCAAGTAGTAATACTGCGAAGAAGGCAAACACCATGATTGGCTTCATAAAGCCACCAAAGAACGTTTGTCGTACTTCGTCTTGCTTTCGAACTAAGTAACCAGACATGAAGATAAACAGCGATAGCTTCGCGACTTCCGCTGGCTGAAGGTTAAACAGCCCAAGGGGAATCCAACGAGACGCACCATTAACCGACTTACCCGCCAAGAGCACGATGATCAACAGTGCGAAAGAAGCCCAAAGTAAGTAATGGCTCTTCTTAAACCACTCTTGCAAAGGCACTTGCAAAATAACAGCGGAGGTCCCTAACGCCAGCACGAGAAACGTCGCATGACGAAACATAAAGTGGAACGGCTGTTCCGTTAATCGAGAGCTGATTGGAAATGATGCAGAGGTTACCATGACCAAACCAGTCAACATCAAACCCAGTGCAATCCACACTAACTGACGATCAAACATCGCCTCTGGGGCTGGATGCTTGAGCCAATTGCCAATACTGCGTTTAACGTTACCTAAACCCACGAAGTGTGTAACCTTTAATTATGCATATTTCTGAGCAAGAGCAGCGAAAGCATCACCTCTTGCCATAAAGTTGTCGAATTGATCAAAGCTAGCACATGCAGGAGACAGCATCACCATATCACCTGGTTTTAACTGCGAAGATACTTGTTGAATCACATCTTCCATAGTGTCGAAACGTATTGCAGATTCATGCAGTGGCATAAATTCATCGCCATCAGCGCCAAAGCAACACAGTTGCAAGTTAAGCGTCGCGAAGATCGGTTTTAATGGCGAGAAGTCAGCACCTTTGCCAACACCACCAACGAGTAAGTAGAGCTTGCCTGTCGATTCCAAACCAGATAGCGCAGCCATAGTGCTGGCAATATTAGTTGCTTTAGAGTCATTCACCCATTTGACGCCTTGATTATCCGCAACCACCTGGCATCGGTGTGTCAGTCCCGTGTAATTTTTAAGTGCATTCAATGCGTTGTGATAGTTTACGTCCGCAGCTTTTAATAGCGCTAAAGCAACCAGAGCGTTAGATAAGTTGTGCTTACCAACCAGCTTAAGCTCATCACTTGCGACAACTCGTTGACCGTGATCGAGCAGCCAAGTACGGTTGCCATCCACCTCGAGACCAAAGTCCTGATTGTCGCTGCCAAATGTCACCAATAGCATCTCTGCGTCTGGGAAGGTTTCTTGATCATCACGGTTCACGACTGCAAGAGCAGCATGGTTAAAAATACGCAACTTAGCTTGTCGATAGTCAGACATGCCTTGATAACGATCCATATGATCTTCAGAAAGATTCAGAAACGCAGCGGCTTTGAGCTTTAAGCTTGACGTCGTTTCTAACTGGAAGCTCGAGAGTTCGAGTACATATAGGTCTGCGTCTTGTTCTAACAAATCCAGTGCAGGCACACCGATGTTACCACCAACGCCAACATCCAAACCTGCAGCCTCAGCCATCACACCTGTGAGGTCGGTTACTGTGCTCTTACCGTTTGAGCCCGTAATCGCAATCACCGGTTTCTGCACCGCCCAAGCGAATAACTCGATATCACCTACTACGGCCGTACCTTTTGCTAATACGGCTTGGATCTCTGGTGTCGCTAGCGCAATACCAGGGTTGGTCACGATAAGATCCGCGTCAGAAAGCCAGTCTGTATTCCAACCACCACTATGCAGTTGAACACTTTCCGGCAAGCGCTCTGCACCTGGAGGGTTTACACGAGTATCAATGACTTTGACCACAAGTTGTGGCTGATTTTTTCTTAGGTGTTTAACGACAGAGAGCCCGGTAATACCGAGCCCTACGACGACAACACTATGTATGTTTTGCCAACGTTCCATATTTGATCACACTGTAAATCTTGTTCTTGGAAAGCGCGATTAACGCACTTTCAATGTCGCAAGACCAATCAGAACAAGAACCATAGAAATAATCCAGAAGCGCACGATTACGCGAGGTTCTGGCCAACCTTTCAATTCGTAGTGGTGGTGAATTGGTGCCATACGGAAAATGCGCTGACCACGTAATTTGTAAGAACCTACCTGCAGGATGACTGATAGCGTTTCCATTACAAATACGCCACCCATGATCACCAACACCAACTCTTGACGAACTAGAACAGCAATGGTGCCCAATGCACCGCCAAGCGCTAGTGAGCCCACATCGCCCATGAACACTTGTGCTGGGTACGTGTTAAACCACAAGAAACCAAGGCCTGCGCCTACGATTGCTGTACATACGACAACTAACTCAGAAGCATGTGGTAAGTATGGTATATGAAGGTATTCAGAGAAGTTAACGTTACCGGTCGCCCATGCAATAACCGCGAAGCCTGCTGCAACAAGAACCGTTGGCATGATTGCCAAACCGTCTAGACCATCAGTCAGGTTGACCGCGTTACTTGTACCTACAATGACAAAGTAAGTCAGAATGATATACATCAAACCAAGCTGCGGCATGATGTCTTTAAAGAATGGCACCACTAGCTGAGTTGCTGCTGTGTCTTTACCGTAAGCATACAATGCGAAAGCGACGACAAACGCGATCAACGACTGCCAGAAGTACTTCCAACGCGCGATCAAGCCATCGGTATTTTTGCGTACCACTTTACGATAATCATCAACAAATCCGACCGCACCGTAGCCAAGTAAGACTGTCAGTACCGCCCATACGTAAGGGTTAGATAAGTCTGTCCATAGCAAAATCGTGATTGAGATGGCCGCTAAGATCATGATACCGCCCATTGTTGGGGTACCACGCTTACTAAAGTGAGATTCAGGACCTTCGTTACGCACTACCTGACCAATTTGCAGCATTTGCAAACGCTTGATCATGATTGGTCCCATCCATAATGACAGACCTAGAGCGGTTAATACGCTTAGGATTGCTCGAAAAGACAAGTATTCAAACAATCGGAAAAAAGACAGGTATGGCTGTAGCAGCTCGGCAAGCCAAATAATCATTAATAATACTCCTTCAAAGCAGCAGCGACTTCAAACATACGTGCACCGTTCGCTCCTTTCACCAATATCGTATGGTTTTCAGGAACGGCTTGGTCTAGATGCTGCTTGATGTATTCAATCATCTCTTGGTGCGTCTCAAAATGAATGCCTTGGCAAAGATCACTGATCACCTTGGCGTCTGCACCATATGTGAGAACATGTTCAAATTTTTGTGGGGCAGCATGTTCCCCGACTTGACGATGAAGTGCAAGACTTTCCTCGCCCAATTCCGCCATATTACCTAAAATCAGCCAGCGTTGACCTGGGAAAGCGGCCAATAAATCAACTGCCGCTTTCATGGCTGGCACGCTCGCGTTGTAGCTGTCGTCAATCAATTTTATCTTTTCGCTCAGCGCTTCAACCTCGACGCGACCTTTCACTTTGTTCAAATGTTTAAGGCCAGCACGAACCTCTTCTAATGTGGCTCCCATTTGTAACGCAATAATAGAAGCAGCGATCGCATTCGCAACGTTGTGTTGACCTATAATACCCAGAGACAGTTCAATTTCTTGTAAGCTTGCTGCGATATGTAAGTCAAAGCTTGCTTCACCTGCGGCGTTCAATACGATGTTAGAAGCGAAGAAGTCTGCATCAGTATTACTTTGTGAAAAAGTAATGACTTTCTTATCTGCTAACACTTCATCCCACTTGGCTTCACCATTGCTGTCTAGGTTAACAATCGCAATACCACCAGCTGAAAGGCCTTGGTAGATTTCACCTTTGGCTTGTTTCACGCCATCGATAGAACCAAAGCCTTCAAGGTGAGCGGCTGCTACATTATTCACTAACGCGATATCTGGTTTTACTAACTGAGTCGTGTAAGCAATTTCACCTATATGGTTAGCACCAAGCTCAATCACGGCATAATCATCATCCTGCTGTGAGCGCAATAATGTCAACGGAACACCAATATCATTATTGAAGTTACCCGCCGTGAATAACACTTTGCCTTTCAATTGCAGGATACTCGCAACCATTTCTTTTACGGTCGTTTTACCGCAACTTCCGGTGATGGTAACGGTAGGTGTTTTGCATGCTTGATGCACCCAAGAAGCAAACTCACCCAATGCAAGTTTGGTATCCGACACCACAATTTGCGGCACATTCACATCTAAGCGTTTTTCTACGAGTAAAGCACCGGCACCTGCATCTACCGCTTGTTGGCAAAAGTTGTGCGCATCAAAGCGCTCCCCTACTAACGCCACAAATAGAGCACCACGATCAATCGTTCGTGTATCAGTAGAAACCGCGTCGATAAGTAGATCGTCGCCGAATCGCTCACCACGAGTGATGTCTGCAATTTGAGATAACGTTACTTTGATCATGAGGTCAATCCTAAAAGTTGCATTGCGGACTCGCGGTCGGAGTAATGAATCGTTTCGCCATTACGAATCTGATAATCTTCATGGCCCTTCCCTGCTAACAAGATAATGTCGTTTGGCGAAGCATTTTCAATGGCATAAGACAGTGCTTTGAAGCGGTCATGCTGAACAATCGCTTCAGCAGGTTTTGACAGCCCAGCTAACATGTCTTTCACAATCTGAACCGGATCTTCGCTGCGTGGGTTATCGTCAGTCAACACCACTCTATCACCTAGTCGCTCTGCAATTTCCGCCATCATCGGGCGCTTACCTGCATCGCGATCGCCACCGCAGCCAAAAATAGCCCACAGCTGGCCTTCACAATGAACTCGTAAAGCTTGCAGCGCTTTTTCTAAAGCATCAGGAGTATGAGCATAATCGACCACGACTTTGGCACGATCCTCAGTTTGGAATAACTCCATTCGGCCGAGTACAGGTTGCAGTTGACCTGCGGTTTCGAGTAACGCTTGTTTCTCTTTACCTAAGCTTAATAAGGTCGCAAAAGCGAGCATTAAGTTGGTTGCATTAAACTCACCAATCAATGGCGCGTGCAATTCACCTGAGCCAAATTTACCATCGAACTTAATAGTAATCCCTGACTCCGCGTAACTGACTTCCGTCGCCCAAATTGCGCTTTCAAATTCAGTGTTCGGCTTGAGCGAAACAGCGATCGCATTACTTAACTGCGACGCCCATTGATGACCTACTTCATCATCAACATTGATAATGGCACGTTCACATTGGTGTTGCGTGAACAACCCAAGCTTTGCATTGGCATACGCTTCCATCGTGCCATGATAATCTAAGTGGTCACGACTTAAGTTAGTAAACACGCCCGCCGCAAATGATAATGCTTTGACACGACCTTGCGTCAGGCCATGAGAAGATACTTCTAGCGCGGTGCATGTGGCGTGTTGATTTGCGAGAGAGGAGAGCGTTTTCTGAATTTCAACGGCATTCCCCGTTGTATTCGCAGCTTGTTGCAAGTTATTGAGGAAGCCATTTCCTGTTGTTCCCATTACCGCCGCTTTATGGTCAAGCAGTTCTAGCCACTGCGCTATTAACTGGGTAATGGTGGTTTTGCCGTTGGTGCCGGTGACACCAATCAAATCCATATTAGGGTAAGCATAGAGCTTTCCAGCAATTGCGGATAAACGTTGGTCCAACCTATCGATGTAAATGACGGGAACATCATCAATGATTTCCACCGTACCATGTGTTTTGACATCGCAGGCTTGCGCCAGGGCTGCATTTGCACCTTGCTCAATTGCAGAGGCAATGAATTTACGCCCATCCACAGCATGGCCAATCACTGCTACAAACGTGGTTCCAGGTTGAACTCTTCGGCTGTCGAGCTCCAATTCAGAAACAAGAACGGACGATAAGCTAGGGCAATCCACCCAAGGGGAAAGCAGCACGTCCATACTGATGGCTTTAGTCATATTTGTTCTCCGAGCTTTGGCTCAGGTTTTCTTAATTTTGTTTGCTCAGTAAACCACAGGGCTTACTGTTGGAATTTGTTTTCGTCAGGTGCAACATTGAGTATTTGTAGCGCGCCTTTCATGATTTCAGAGAAGACAGGAGACGCTACCGAACCACCATAGTAGTCATCGCCTTGAGGCTCGTTTACGATCACTACTAAAGCAATTCGCGGATCGCTAACCGGAGCAAGCCCAGCCGTGTAGGTGATGTACTCGTCGCTGTACCCACCGGCAGAAGCTTTACGTGATGTACCCGTTTTCGCTCCCACTCGATAACCAGGAACTGCCGCTCTGCGAGCCGAGCCCCCTTTTTGAGTTACGGTTTCCAACATGTCTAATACTTGACGCGCATACTTCGCACTCACCACTTGACGTGACATGTCATGATCATTGCTTTCGATAATATGAATAGGCTCGTATTTGCCAAGGTTTCCAAGCGTCGCATAAGCATGGGCTAGCTGGATTGGTGTAATTGATAGACCATAACCAAACGCAATCGTGGCGCGCTCAATTGGCGACCAACGAGTTCGTGTAGGAAAAATACCCGTCACTTCCCCAACTAGGTTTAGGCCAGAAAGCTCACCAAAACCCACTGAACTGTACAGCCCAAGAAGCGCCTCTACCGGCATTTGCATTGCTAGCTTCGTCACACCGATATTACTCGACTTTTTAAGGATCGTGGTCAAGCTCGCTTTGCCTACGCGAGAGACATCTCTGACTCGACTACCACCTAAACGTAGGACACCATTACCGGTATCTACGATGGTATCTTTATCGGCTATCCCATTTTCTAAGGCGGCTAAAATAACGAAAGGCTTAATGGTCGAACCGGGCTCCATTGAGTCCGTGATCACTCGGTTACGCATTTGATAGCTTTGCCAATCGCTACGATTATTAGGGTTGTAAGAAGGAGCATTAACCATGGCCAATACGGCGCCCGTTTTTACATCCAACATGACAACGGAACCTGAAGTGGCGCGGTGGTCCGCAACGGCTTGCTTAATCGCACGATACGCAATCGCCTGTAGGCGCTGATCGATGGTTAACTGAAGTGATTTACCTTCTTGCTTGTCTTGCCAAGCAATGTTTTCCACAACACGACCATAACGGTCTTTACGAATAGTTTTCTTACCCGCCGCGCCAGTGAGCCACTCATCGTAGCTACGCTCCACACCTTCTAGGCCATGCCCGTCAATGCCTGTTACACCGACTAAGTGAGCACTAACCTCACCTGCAGGATAATAACGACGAGATTCCGACTTAAGGCCAACACCTGGCAGCTTTAGCTCACGAATATAGTTCGCCATGGCCGGACTGACCTGGCGCTGCAAGTAGATAAAGCGACGTTTTTCATTGCGCTTAATTTTGTCTATTAACCCTTGTCGGTCAATACCAAGAACATCCGCTAATGCATGCCAACTTTTGGTCTGGCTTAACGCGTTTTCTTTAAATATAGTGGCAGGATCTGCCCAAACCGCCTCAACCGGTACACTGACAGCAAGCGGCTCACCATTTCGATCCGAAATAATACCGCGAGCAGAAGGAATGGATTTAACACGAACCGAACGTAGGTCACCTTGTTTAATCAGGTTATCTGGCTCAATGATTTGGATGTAGGCTACGCGTGCCACCAAAAGGGCAAATGCACAAAAAACAAAAAACAGTAATAGATGGAAGCGCCAACGAATCAAGAAAGATTCTTCGACCGCCACTTTCACTGCTTTGTTATCGGTTTTCTTATCCCCCGTAGCCGCTTTCTCTTTTGCTACAGGTTTACGCTTATTGGCTTGTTTCGTGTTGGATTTTTTTCTAATCATTTGAGCGTGACAACCACTTCTTTATCGCCATCAGGTCGTTTCATTTCAAGTTCTTTTTTGGCAAGGTCTTGAACACGACTGTGTTCCGCGAGGGCAGTTTCTTCCAACATTAAGTTACGCCATTCGCTATCTAATCGTTCTCGTTCAACCAACGTATGGTCTTTCTCGGTGATCGCTTGACGCGCATGGTGGGTAGCAAATACCACTCCCATTGCCGATGCCACGATCAATAGCAACAACAGTAATGGCCAGCGACCAACAGTGAGGAGATCCGTTGCAATCAACTTAGCAAGATTAGGAGTGGATTTCGTCATAATAATTAAAGCTTTTCTGCAATTCTTAACACAGAGCTGCGCGAACGAGGGTTCATTTCAATTTCTTGTTTGCTTGGTTTAATCGCTTTGCTCACCGCTTTCATATTCGCACTACCAAGAGCACGAATTTGCTCTTCCGTCATTGGAATACCGTGTGGCACTTCAGGCCCTTTGCTCTCTTTACGGATAAAACGTTTGACCATACGGTCTTCCAGAGAGTGGAAGCTAATCACAGATAAACGGCCTTCAGGAGCAAGAATGCTCGCCGCGCCTTTAAGTGCCGTATCAATTTCTTCTAACTCACTGTTGATGTAAATACGAAAAGCCTGGAAAGCACGAGTCGCAGGGTGTTTTTTCTCTTTAAAACTTTTCGGTGCGGCATCTGAAATCAATTTTGCCAGCTGACCAGTGCGAACCATTGGCTCATTTTCTTCATCTTCACGGTAGGCAACAATCGCTTTTGCAATACGGCGCGCATGTTTATCTTCCCCGAACTCGCGAATGACCCAAGTGATATCATCGAGGTCTGCTTCCATCAACCATTGAGATACTGGAATACCTGATGTCGGGTCCATACGCATATCTAGCGGACCATCTTTCATAAAGCTAAAGCCACGCTCTGCGTCGTCTAACTGAGGAGAAGAAACGCCTAAATCCAGAAGAACACCATCCACTTTTCCAACTAGCCCATACTCTTCAGCATACTCAGCAATACCAGAAAATGGACCATGAATAATGGTGAAGCGAGGGTCATTGATTTTGCCTGCCTCAGCGATCGCTTGAGGGTCACGGTCGATACTGTACAGTCGGCCATTTTCACCGAGTTTAGATAGAATTGTCCGGCTGTGACCGCCACGGCCAAATGTTCCATCAATATAGACGCCGTCTGGTTTGATAGCTAAGCCATCAATGGATTCATTTAATAACACGGAAATATGTTGGAAGGTTTCGGTCATAGCTTTCTCGTTGAATGATCTTGAAGCGATTCTTTAGTGTACTGATTTCCTACATCATCGCCACCACAAGTCTAAAGTTAGACGTGATTTACGCCAAGTTTATTGGTAATGACATAGTTTGCGTCAATTAAATGCAAAAAACCCATCACTACCGAAGTAGAGATGGGTCTCGAATAGGTGGAGCCGACACATAAGCCGGGTTCTGTTCCGCTTGCGCGGCGGTAGCCATTCGTCTAGGCCAGCAATCACTCACTGGCTCGAGCAACCTACCCGCCTCCTTACGCGAGCAACGCAATGTGGAGGCCTATTTGGTCTTGCTTCAGGTGGAGTTTACCCTGCTACGAACTATTGCTAGTCGTCCGGTGCGCTCTTACCGCACCCTTTCACCCTTACCTGTACCCTTACGGGCCATCGGCGGTCTTCTCTCTGCTGCACTTGTCGTAGGCTTGCGCCTCCCAGGCGTTACCTGGCACCTTGCTCTATGAAGCCCGGACTTTCCTCCCCTTTGTCAGTCTCCCGAAGGACGTCAACGTCAGTCTCCCAAAGGGACTTCGACGTCAGTCTCCCGAAGGACATCAACAAAGCAGCGACTACCCAGTCAGCTCCGAGGGCGGATTGTATAGAGTTCTCACTTCAGAGTCTAGTTAGATCACAGATATGATGAAATGAATGCACTAAGTGATGACTTTTTAGTCAACGTGCCAAAAATAGATAATAAAAAGGCCGATGCCTAAACATCAGCCCTCATTGACCATTTATCTCGCTAGCGGCACTTAGTCTAAGTTTTCTAAGCCCCATTTATATAGCGCATTCTTCTTCAAGTTATGTATTTCTGCCACCAAAGCAGCTGCTTTTTTCAAAGGCAGCTCTTTGGTCAAAATCCCTAACGTGCGTAAAGCATCTTCAGGTAGTGAGTCGTCTGTTGTTTCACGATGGCCATGTACCAACAATACCATTTCACCACGCTGTTGGTTATCGTCACTTTTCACCCATTCAATCAGCTCACCTAACGGCATGCCTTGAATGGTTTCAAAGGTTTTTGTTAGCTCTCTTGCCAACACAACTTCTCTATCTGGGCCAAGAACGTCTAACATGTCTTGTAGAGAGTCTAAAATACGGTGCGGTGACTCGTAAAAAATACACGTACGCTCTACCGAAGCAATCTCTAGGAATTTATCCTTACGACCTTTGCTTTTCGGTGGTAAAAAACCTTCGAAGCTAAAGCGATCAGATGGCAAGCCAGAGGCACTTAACGCCGTAATGACCGCACAGGCACCTGGAAGAGGCACAACTCTAACGCCCGCTTGACGACATTTTGTCACCAAATGGTATCCTGGGTCGCTGATAAGTGGCGTACCAGCGTCAGAAACTAATGCGATAGACTGACCGGAAAGCAGCTTTTCTACCAAAACTTGTGCTTTTTGCTGCTCATTGTGGTCATGTAGAGCAAAAGTTTTGGTTTGAATATTGAAGTGAGACAGTAATTTGCCCGTATGTCGAGTATCCTCAGCGGCAATGATGTCCACAGTCGACAGAATTTCGATAGCACGTTGGGTGATATCCGCTAAATTTCCGATTGGAGTCGGTACGATATAGAGAGTTGGCCCCTCATTCGGCAACTTATTTTTATCTGTCATTTGTTTACCATCACTTCAACGATTAATATAGAGACAATTTTGTACAAAATTATAGAGAACTCACGGCAATGATTAACCATAAGAGACTCAGTGTACCACGCATACTTACTCCTGTTGCACTAGCAATTACGCTCGCCGCCTGTTCTTCAGGTCCAAGACAGCCTGATGGCGTTGATGTAACACTTGAGCCTACTCAGTCTGTTCAGAACTATATGATCCAAGCTGATAGCACGGAAGGCAGTTTACAAAATGACTGGTTGATCATGGCAACCAAAGCCGCGATTCAAGCAAACCAGTTTGATCAAGCAGAAATGTTGATCAAGCGCCTGGCTCGTCAACAGTTAACCGAAGTTCAGCAAGCAGAGTGGCAACTAGCGCGTGCGACCATACAGCAAAAACAGGGTAATTACTCTCAGTTGCTGCAATTGTTGAATTTTAAACCTTGGTGGAAGTTGCCAAATGAGCAATGGAAAGACTATTACTTGATGCGTGCCGACGCTTATCAAGGTCTTAACCAAGCGTTTGAGGCAAACCGCCAACTGGTTGCATTTGGCCAATATGCATCGTCCGCGGAGCAGAGAGAGATTTCTAGCCGTATTTGGATGAACTTTGGCAGCTACTCCGAGTACGAACTGACCTCATTAGAAACAGAGCCAAATGAAGATGTTTTGGATGGTTGGCTACAACTCGCTATTTATGCGAAAACGCTGTCGGGCAACTTATCCCAACTAAAAAATACCCTAGAACGCTGGTTAAACGAGAACCCATCGCACCCAGCCGCTATCTACACACCAGAAGAGATTCAAAACATTCTCTCTCTAGACATTGTTAAACCAAACAACACCGCTTTGTTACTGCCGCTTACTGGTAAGTTCTCGCCACAAGCGCAATTAATTCGTGATGGTTTTGTGTTTGCGATGATGAATGATCGTAACCGTGATCCAAGCGCTACCCTCACGGTAATCGACACTAATGCGTATAACGCCGACCAAATTAAACAACGTTTGATCAATGAAAACATCGACTTTGTTGTTGGTCCCCTAGAAAAAGAAAACGTTGAGCTATTGCACACAACCATGGATGGCTCAGAAAATGGTCCTACGATTCCAGCCCTTGCGCTAAATATTCCCGAAGATGTGCAACCAGATAGCAATATTTGCTACTTGGCATTATCACCAGAACAAGAAGCCGCACAGGCAGCGAAACACTTGTTCAGCGAAGGCTATAACTTCCCTCTGATTCTGGCACCAAAGGGCAGCTTTGGTGAGCGCGTAACTGAAGCGTTCAACAAAGAATGGCGCAAGTACAGCTCTAATAAAGTCGCAGCAAGTTATTTTGGCGACAAGCGCCAACTTCAAAAAGACATCAATGAAGTATTTGGTCTGCAAGAAAGCAAACAACGTATTGCTCAGATGCAATCATTAATGCGTATCAAGCTTGAAACACAGCCACGTAGCCGTCGTGATGTCGATGCGGTTTATATTGTTGCTAGAAGCACGGAACTGACTTTGATCAAGCCGTTTATTGAGGTAGCGATTAACCCAGACGCCAAAGCGCCACAAATTTTCTCTAGCTCGCGTAGCAACAGTGGCGGCGCGACTTACGAAGATCTAACAGGCATCATCTACAGCGATATTCCATTACTGATTGACCCAGACCCTAGCGTGACCGCTGAAATGAACGAGCTGTGGTCAGAGCAATCTAACATGGAAAAACGTTTGAAAGCACTGGGTATGGATGCGTATAAATTGATTGGGGAGCTGCCACAAATGAAGGTCGTTCCGGGCTACTCAGTTGGCGGCCAAACCGGTATTTTAAGTATCGACAATAATTGTGTTGTACAGCGTGAGCTAAGCTGGGCTGAGCGTGGGGCTCTTTAGCAAGCGCCAAATCGGAAATCAATATGAAGCTCTGGCGAAGCAGTATTTACAACGCCAGGGCTTAAACTTTATTGAACAAAATTTTCTGACTAAGGTCGGTGAGATTGATTTAATCTTCCAACAAGGTGAAACTATTGTGTTTGTTGAAGTCAAATACCGTAAGAACAATCACTTTGGCTCGGCAGCAGAAATGGTGACGCACGCTAAAATGCGCAAGCTAGTCAAAACAGCACAAGTTTGGCTTAGCCAACAAAAGCGCTTAAAACACAATATCGATTATCGATTTGATGTCATCGCCATTCATGATAATGGGCGAGATATCAACTGGATAGAAAACGCAATCTCTGAAGGATAAGCGATGCTAGACAGCATTAAAGACAGCTTTACAGAAAGTATTCAAATTCAAATCGCAGCAGCAGAGGCGCTGCCTGATGCCATTACTCATGCAGCTCAAGCGATGGTGTCGAGCCTGCTTAATGGCAATAAAATTTTATGTTGTGGTAATGGCGGCAGTGCTTCAAACGCTCAACAATTTGTTTCTTGTCTTTTAAACCGTTTTGAAACTGAGCGCCCTAGCCTACCAGCAATGGCCTTAACCGCCGATAATACCACCCTAACCGCAGTGGCCAACGATTACCACTACCAGGAAATCTTCTCAAAACAGGTACGAGCGTTTGGTCAACCAGGCGACATTTTGCTTGCCATGTCGACTAGCGGTAACAGTAAAAATATTATCAAAGCGATGGAAGCAGCCGTAACTCGAGACATGACGATTATCGCGCTAACAGGAAAAGATGGCGGAGAGATGGCAGGACTGCTCGGTGAGAACGACGTCGAAATTCGTATTCCATCACACCGCACTGCACGTATTCACGAAGTACATATGGTAACACTCCATTGCCTTTGTGATCTTATTGACCAAGTGCTTTTCCCTGCTCACGAAGAGTAACCAAGACTGAGAGTCAGAATTATGATACGTAGCCTTGTTATCTTATTAACAGCATTGAGTTTAAGTGGTTGCGCAGGTTTGTTTATCGCAGGTGCAGCAACCACAGCGAATATTGTCACGGACACACGCACGACAAAACAAATCTGGCAGGACAATAACATCGAATTCGAAGTTGCGGCGATCGGCAATAAAGCACCGTTTAAAGGTGAAGTTCGTGTCGTTGCCAGTTCATATAATGGGACTGTAGTCCTTATGGGACAAGCTCCGACACAAGACCTTATCCTTGCTTTAGAGCGAAGGGCTCGAGAAGTTAGTGGTGTAAAAGTCATACACAATCAAATCAAACAAAAAGAGCCACTCACTGTTACCCAGATTAGCAATGACAGCTGGATCACAACCAAAGTAAAGTCAGCTTTGCTTACTGATTCTGAGCTTAATGGTGTTAAGGTTAAAGTGATCACCGAAGATGGCGACGTTTTTCTGTTTGGTTATGTCACGCCAGAGCAAGGCGATCGAGCGACAGAAATCGCACGTAATATCTCAGGCGTAAAACAAGTCATTAAAGGGTTCCAATACGGCGAAATGGAGCCTGTTGAAGTGGACTTACCGAGTGACGGTGTACAAACAATAGAAAGTGAGGCAAGCACAGAAAATGAAGAGAACGTCGAAGTCTTTACGATTAGTGAGTAATTTCCAAAGTCTGGCTTGAAATCATCTTCAACAAGTTAAAAAGAAAAAAGCAGCGTAACGCTGCTTTTTTATTATTTAATCACTCTTAAGCTTGGTTTGCCTTTTGGTCGAGGAGCGTCGTCCTCTTCGGCATCTGAATCAGAAACTAACTCAGAAGGCTCATCGCTAACCGTTGTGAACGATGGGGATGATTCTTCCTCGGTCATCGCTTCTTCTTCGATGTGAGTGTACGCTTCTTCTGGTTCAAACATAGTACCAGCACCATTCTCACGTGCATAAATAGCTTGAACAGCATACACAGGCACGATCACTGAGTGCGGACGACCGCTAAAGCGAGCATGGAAGGTAATCGCATCATTACCTAACTCAAGATTACCCACTGCACGTGGCGCAATATTCAAAATAATTTGACCATCTTGAATAAATTCAACCGGGACACGCACCCCTGGCATTGTTGCATCCACAACCAAGTGAGGAGTCAAGTCATTGTCTACTAACCAGTCGTAAAATGCGCGAAGCATATACGGGCGGCGAGCAGTCATTTTTGCAATATCCATAACGTGTTTTAAATCGCTTAGCGAACTAGGCGCATTTCACGTTCAGCTTCAGTCAAAGAAGCAAGGAACGAATCACGTTCAAATACGCGGTTCATGTATACCTTGATTTCTTTTGAACCAGGGCCAACAAGATCGATACCAAGTTGAGGCAAACGCCACAATAGTGGAGCTAGGTAACAATCGATCAAGCTGAATTCTTCGCTCATGAAGTACTCATATTCAGCAAAAATTGGCGCTAACGTCAGAAGATCATTACGCAGCTTTGTGCGTGCTTTTTCTGATTCTTCCGCATTACCTTTCATCACTTTTTCAGCGAGTGAATACCAGTTGCGTTCGATACGGTACATCATCAAGCGGCTGTTGCCACGAGCAACAGGGTAAACCGGCATTAGAGGTGGATGAGGGAAACGCTCGTCCAAGTACTCCATGATGATTTTTGAATCGTAAAGAGCTAGCTCACGGTCAACAAGAGTTGGCACTGATTTATATGGGTTTAGCTCAACAAGCTCAGCAGGAAGGTTTGCTTCGTCAACAAGCTCAACTTCAACACTTACGCCTTTTTCAGCTAGTACAATGCGAACCTGATGGCTATACAAATCTGATGCACTTGAGAAAAGAGTCATCACAGAACGTTTATTGGCAGCTACAGCCATGGAGCCCTCCAGTACACTTACAAATAAAAACAATGGAGGCTAAGCCTCCATTGTACATCAATTAAAATTGGGAATTAGCACGGTATTTTAGCACAATTAATGCACATCGCGCCAATACTCTTTCTTGAGCATCACAACAACGATGGTTAGAAGCACTAAGAAGCCCATTACCCACCAGCCTAAAGCATGACGCTCAAGCTGCACTGGGTCACCTGAATAAACTAAGAAGTTAACGAGATCGCCAACCGCTTTGTCATATTCGCCTTCACTCAGCTCACCCGTGCCATCGGTTTCAGTACCAACAACAACTTGTACTTCTTCGCCATCTACGATTTTCGTATCGTAAATCGGCGTCGGGATGCCCTGTAGCTCTTCAAGTACATGCGGCATACCAACACTCGGGAATACGATGTTGTTCACGCCGAATGGACGAGATGGATCAACATAGAAAGAGCGTAAGTAAGTGTATAACCAATCAGCACCACGAACTCGTGCAACCAACGTAAGATCTGGTGGTGGAGCACCAAACCAGTTTGCCGCTTGCTTCGGTGGCATAGCATTGACCATTAGATCACCGATTTTCGCTTCAGGATTGAAAATCAGGTTTTCTTTCATTAAGTCTGTTGGAATTTCCAAGTCTGTTGCTACACGCTCGTAACGCTGGTATTGCGTAGAGTGACAAGCAAAACAGTAGTTCATGAACAACTTCGCGCCGTTTTGTAGCGAAGCTTTATCCGTAAGGTCAACATTCGCTTTATCCAGCGGAACATTGGCCCCAGCTGCCATCGCTAGTGATGGCAACATAGCAAATAGAATTACAATCCACTTCTTCATTTGAATGTCACCCTCTCTGGTAATGGTTTGGTTGCTTCATTTTTGCTGTAGAAGAACAGCAACACAAAGAACATGAAGTAACACAAGCTAAAGATCTGAGATAGTAGTGTGTACGTTGGTGTAGCAGGTAACGCACCTAAAATACCCAGAGCGATAAAGGCGATAGTGAACTGTACAATATTCAATAAATGAAGTTTGCTACGGTAACGGTATGAACGAACTTTACAACGATCCAACCAAGGTAGAACAAACAGCACTGCAATTGACGCGCCCATTAGGATAACACCTAATAGTTTGTCTGGAACCGCGCGTAAGATTGCGTAGAACGGCGTGAAGTACCATACCGGAGCAATATGCTCTGGTGTCTTCAGTGGGTTTGCAGCTTCAAAGTTAGGCGGCTCAAGGAAGTACCCACCCATCTCTGGGTTAAAGAACAGCACGTAACAGAAGAAGAACAAGAAACCAGCGACACCGACCAAGTCCTTAACCGTGCCGTACGGATGGAAAGGAATCGAATCAATGATGTCATATTTCTTCGTGTAGTAATCGTGGAACTTGAATTGCGTTTTGTAATCGTCGCCCATTGAGCCTTTTGGCAGCTTAGTTTCGATACCATCCGGGTTGTTTGAGCCTACTTCGTGCAGCGCCAATACGTGCAGAACAACAAGAAGAAGCAAAACGATAGGCAGTGCAATAACGTGTAGTGCGAAGAAACGGTTTAGCGTTGCACCAGAGATGATGTAGTCACCACGAATCCAAAGTGTTAGGTCATCACCGATAACAGGAATAGCACCAAACAGGGAAATGATTACCTGCGCACCCCAGTATGACATCTGACCCCATGGAAGTAGGTAACCCATGAACGCTTCAGCCATGAGAACTAGGAAGATCAACATACCGAAGATCCACAACAGTTCACGAGGTTTTTGGTATGAACCGTAGATCAAACCACGGAACATGTGAAGATACACAACAACGAAAAACGCTGACGCGCCAGTGGAATGCATGTAACGCAGAAGCCAACCGTACTCTACATCACGCATAATGTATTCGATAGACGCAAATGCACCGTCACCTGAAGGAACATAGTTCATCGTTAGCCAAATACCCGTTAGGATTTGGTTAACAAGAACCAGCATCGCCAGAGAACCGAAAAGGTACCAAAAGTTGAAGTTCTTAGGCATTGGGTATTCAGACAAATGCTTTTTATAAGCATTCATTGCAGGAATACGCTTTTCAACCCAATCTAACATTGCTTGCATTATGCATCTCCCTCATCAACACCCACAATGAGCTTGGTATCGCTCAAATACATGTGCTTAGGAACGACAAGGTTCAACGGAGCAGGTACTCCTTGGAACACTCGACCAGCCATGTCGAACTTAGAACCATGACAAGGACAGAAGAAGCCAGATCTTACGCCCTGCACCTGCTCTGAGAAAGAGTCAGGTAGATAGGTTGGTGAACAACCTAAGTGGGTACAGAAACCAACTGCGACGAAAAACTCTTCCTTAATCGAACGAAACTCATTCTGAGCGTACTCAGGCTGCTGCTCCATTTCAGATTGTGGATCGCGAAGCTTATCACCGATCGATTTTAAGTTATCCAGAACGCTTTGAGTGCGGCGAACAATCCATACAGGTTTTCCCTGCCACTCAACACGAACCAGCTGACCTGGTTCAATTTTACTTATATCCACTTCAACCGGTGCGCCCGCCGCTTTGGCTTTAGCACTCGGATTCCATGATTTGATAAAAGGCACGGCGACGGCGACTGCCCCTAACCCACCAACAACTGCCGTTGTAGCGGTTAGAAAACGCCTGCGACCGTTATTTAAAGGCGCGTTGCTCATCCAAACATTCTCCCATTTGCTCCCTTTGGATCGTTATTATTCCGCTTATAAGAGCATGGCTAACAAATAATGAATTTAGTTCTATTTATTGGAGGGAAATGATAAAGAAAACCCTACTTTTTGACAAGATAAAGCTACCTTTTTGTAACATTTGTGAGGCAAATCGCTCGCGTCGTCACAAAAGCGGCAGAATTATAAAAAATTGATGTGATTTGTAACAAGAAAGCACCACATAGAAGCCCCGCTGAAAGCGGATAAAACCTTTTATCTTGGTAGTTTTCAGTTAATTACACAGAGAAATATTTCGTATTACGCGTTCAGCTTACTGTGTTTATATTTTCAATTTTGTAGCACGCAGAATGCTCAAAAAGGAACGTAAGTCATTTTAAAACATGTTACAGGAAGAATAAGATACAAAGACATTCTTGTTGATGAATACATCTATGCTGCATCGCAAGAGAAAGCGTGGTGAGTCGCGGTTAAATAAGGCACACATATAAAACGGCACTGGCAACCTTTCGACGAAGAGGACGAATAAGAAGGTCTGCTCGGAGTGTGATGATAAGTGAAGGCTGTTCGTTGCTTGAAGACAAGTATGATGTCTTTAAATACAAAAAAGCCCGGCATAGAGCCGAGCTTTTGGTACACAGTTTCCAGAGTAACTCTGAAAAGCATAATTCCCGATAAGAGGAAATTAACGCTTAGAGAACTGTGGACGACGACGTGCTTTACGTAGACCAACTTTCTTACGTTCAACGCAACGAGCGTCACGAGTAACGTAGCCAGCTGCGCGTAGAGCAGGACGTAGAGACTCATCGTATTCCATAAGCGCGCGAGTGATACCGTGACGGATAGCACCAGCTTGACCAGAAATACCGCCGCCTTTAACTGTTACGTAAAGGTCTAGCTTTTCAGTTAGTTCAACTAGCTCTAGAGGTTGTTGTACAACCATACGTGCTGTTGGACGACCGAAGTATTCGTCAAGGTTACGCTTGTTTACTACAATGTTACCGCTGCCTGGTTTAATGAAAACACGTGCAGCTGAGCTTTTGCGACGGCCAGTGCCGTAGTATTGATTCTCTGCCATTTTCGAAATCCCCAATTAGATGTCTAGTACTTGTGGTTGTTGAGCAACATGGTTGTGCTCAGCGCCCGCGTAAACTTTTAGCTTACGGTACATAGCACGGCCTAGAGGACCACGTGGAAGCATGCCTTTAACTGCAAGCTCAAGAGCCATCTCAGGTTTACGATCGATCAACTTTTCAAAAGTGATAGATTTTAGACCACCTGGGAATTCAGAGTGACGGTAGTACACTTTGTTCTTAGCTTTGTTACCAGTTACAGCAACTTTCTCAGCGTTGATAACGATGATGTAATCACCAGTGTCAACGTGAGGAGTGTATTCAGCTTTATGTTTGCCACGTAGGCGAGATGCAATTTCACTTGCTAGACGGCCAAGAGTTTTACCTTCAGCGTCTACAACGTACCAGTCGCGTTTTACAGTTTCTGGTTTAGCAACGAAAGTTTTCATGCTAACAATAACCCGTTAATTAAATTTTAAACTTTAAAGGAACACCCAATAGTGCTCCCACACTGTCTAAGAGCCCAGTCATCACCCCTTCGAGTCGTTGGTACTCTCGACCTTCAATTTCGAAATAACTTCGATAATCAGGTCTGCAGTAACGGTGGGTCGCAGGATTATAGAGAAGAGCGAAGAAAAAATCACCTTTTTTTGCGCCAAATCACTAATTTTTTCTTCACTTTTTTAAGAACCCATTGGATCTAGGCCAAATGTTCACGCGCGAGATACTCATGACTTTGCATCTCAGTAAGCCGAGACAAACAGCGCTTAAATTCGAACTCTAACTGCCCATCAGTATATAAGTCGGCCATTGGCACTTCAGCAGAAATAATCAACTTAACATTGCGCTCGTAAAACTCATCGACCAGCGCGATAAAGCGTCTCGCCGCATCATCGATTTTTCGGTTCATTTGTTGAACATCTGCCAGTAATACCGTGTGGTAAATACGAGACAATTCAATGTAGTCATTTTGACTGCGAGCAGTTTGACACAACTGAGCAAACGACGCATGCAGCACCCCGTCGCTTGCTTCAATCACCGCTAGTTGACGGTGGTTAACTTCGATTTGATGAGCAACAAACTGACGCTCTCCAGTCAGCTGCTGATAATATTTGTTAAGGTTTATGCTAGCCTGCTCATCAAGCGGGTAATGGTATATTTCAGCCTGTTCTAACGTTCTTAAGCGATAATCAACGCCACTATCGACATTCAACACTTCACAACGCGCCAAAATCATATCGATCGCGGGCAAAAAGCGCGCTCTTTGCAAACCGTTACGATATAAGTTCTGCGGCTCAATGTTTGAAGTCGCGACTAGGATCATCTGCCGCTTGAACATTTCTTGAAGTAGCGTTGCAAGGATCATCGCATCAGTAATGTCGGAAACAAAAAATTCATCAAAGCAAACCACATCGGCTTCTTCTTTAAATTTATCCGCCACTTTTGATAGCGGATTTTCGACATCACCTAACAGCTTCAACTCATCATGTACTCGATACATAAATCGATGGAAGTGGACGCGCATTTTTCTTTGGGTCGGTAAAGCATCAAAAAATGCATCCATAAGGTAGGTTTTACCGCGACCTACGCCCCCCCAAAAGTAAAGGCCTTTTGGTGGTTCAGGCTTGTCGATTTTTTTCCCCATTAGCTTTTGCCATTTGGAAAGCTGAGGCACAGGCGCTGACTGAAATTCAACGATAGCATGGTAAAGCTTGTCTAATGCAACGACCGCTTGATACTGAGCTTCATCACGCTGAAACCCGTGTTCTGCTATGTCTTTTTGATATTGTTGTAGTGGTGTCATCGTATTAAGTCGTATAGAGGTATAGAGAAAAGGGTTACCTCGGGGTCAACTTTGAGAATAGAGAGAAGTAGTTATCAGTCCCCGAAGACATACTGCTATTTTTCTTTATCGGCTGTTCAAGCCATAGTAACATGGACGAGCACCGCGTGTAACTAAGTAGTAAAAGACTTGTTAAAACAACTATAAGGAGCAGTTATGCCTTGGATTTATGCCATTGTGGGTTTGCTGGTCGGTACAATCGTAGGCGTAGTCATTAGTAGACTAACCACCCCTGAATACAAAAAACAAAAGTCTGTGCAGAAAGAACTTGAAGCGGCCAAGTTTGAATTAGAGCAACAACGTCAAGAGCTCGTCGATCACTTTGCACAAACCGCAGAAATGTTGGACACCCTAGGTAAAGATTACACCAAGCTATACCAACATATGGCCAAGACCTCTTCTGAGCTTTTGCCAAACTTACCAGAACAAGACAACCCGTTTGATAAGAAAACGGCAATGTCGTCTGAAACCATTGCAGAAGATCAACCAGAGTTTAACGAACAACCAAAAGACTACGCTAATGGCGCCACCGGTCTTTTGAAGGATCAAGAGAAAGAAATCATTAATGCTCCCGAAGCGGTAACCGCAAAAGCATCATAATCCTCTCTTACTTCTATCTAGGGCCGATACATTTGTATCGGCCCTTTTTTGAACTTTTTCACCTCACCTTCGCTCTAACTTGGGTGTGCACTGCCTCCCCTTTTGATTGTCCGAACTAGACCCTATATTAGTTATTAACAAAGTGAACTAACCGTTCGGATATTTCTTTTTGGCAGACATGTTTCAAGAGGAGTTATTGGATGAAAAAACCACTGCTTGCGCTCACCGTTCTATCTCTGAGTTTGGGTTCGATTATTGCCCCAGTTCAAGCCACTGCCGCATTACCTTTGAATGTGGATGGCCAACAGTTACCTAGCTTGGCACCAATGCTTGAGAAGGTGACCCCAGCTGTTGTGAGTATTGCTGTAGAAGGTAAACAAGTACAAACCAGCCGCATTCCCGAGCAATTTCAATTTTTCTTTGGCCCAGACTTTCCTATGGAACAAAGGCGAGAGCGCCCGTTCAGAGGTTTAGGGTCTGGTGTCATTATTGATGCGAAGAAAGGCCATATTGTCACTAACTACCACGTGATCAAGGGGGCAGATGAGATTCGAGTTCGCCTCTTTGACGGGCGCGAGTATGACGCTACGCTCGTTGGCGGTGATGAAATGGCCGATGTTGCGTTACTTAAATTAGAGAAAGCGAAAAACTTAACGCAGATTAAAGTCGCGGATTCCGACAAACTGCGTGTCGGTGACTTTACGGTTGCGATTGGTAACCCATTTGGACTCGGTCAAACTGTGACTTCGGGTATTGTTTCAGCCCTTGGTCGTAGTGGCTTAAACGTTGAAAACTTCGAAAACTTCATCCAAACCGATGCCGCAATTAACAGCGGTAACTCTGGTGGTGCATTGGTCAACCTTAATGGTGAGCTGATCGGTATTAATACTGCGATTTTAGGCCCTAACGGCGGTAATGTGGGTATTGGCTTTGCGATTCCATCAAACATGATGAAAAACCTCACTGATCAAATTCTAGAGTTTGGTGAAGTCAAACGCGGCATGTTGGGTGTGCAAGGTGGCGAAGTAACCTCTGAGCTAGCTGATGCATTGGGTTACGAGTCAAGTAAAGGGGCCTTTATTGGTCAAGTCGTACCGGACAGCGCAGCCGATAAAGCAGGGTTAAAAGCCGGTGACGTAATTGTATCGGTGAACGGCAAAGCGATTAATACTTTCTCAGAGCTCCGCGCAAAAGTGGCAACACTGGGCGCAGGTAAAGAAATCACATTAGGTGTGGTTCGAGATGGTAAGAATAAAACCTTTGATGTAACGCTTGGCGAATCTACGAATATGAAAGCTAAAGCGGAGACATTACATGAGGGACTCAAAGGTGCGGAGTTAAGCAATACAACACCAAGTGATGTAATCCAAGGTGTTAAAGTATCGAGCGTTGCAGATAACTCTCCAGCGGCTCAATATCAATTACAACAAGGTGACATTATTATCGGTGTGAACCGTCAACGAGTGAAAAACCTTGCCGAGCTTCGTACAATCGTAGAGAAACACAAAGGTGTACTGGCTCTTAATATTCAACGTGGTGAACGTACTATTTATCTTGTCATTCGTTAACCACTTTCAACGTGATAGGAAATAAGGTTTTCGATGCATAGTACTGAGTGATAAGGCTCGATCACTTTTCCTTATCGCTCAATAACTAATGAAAAGGGCAGCGCGATGACGTACTGCCCTTTTGTTATTTTTCAATGTAATGCTATTCTTCATCTTCGATGCCATTTTGGCGCTCACGCATGGAGAGGATATGCTCAGCTTTTTATTACGTTCTGTCTTTTTAGGCTTGGCTACTGCCGCAGTGGTATTACTGGCGGTTCCATCTTTGCGCAACAACGTAATTCCTGCCGCGCTTGATCCTCAACCTGTTAATATCGCATCAGTCGAGTTGACGTTTAATCAAGCGGTCCGAAGAGCAGCGCCTGCAGTGGTAAACATCTACAGCCGTAAGTATGTTGAGAATGATCGCAGTAAACTCTCGACTCAAGGTCTGGGGTCAGGTGTCATTGTTAGTGAGAAAGGCTACATCATTACTAACTATCATGTGGTTGCTCAAGCTGATCAAATTGTTGTGGCATTACAAGACGGCAGAGCCGCAGCGGCTCAGCTCGTAGGGACAGATAAACGTACTGATATAGCCGTGCTGCGTGTCGAAGGTTCGAATTTGCCCGTAATCCCTCTGAACTCTAATTACAAACCACAAGTGGGCGATGTAGTACTAGCCATCGGTAACCCATACAACCTTGGACAAACCACAACGTTCGGCATTATTTCTGCCACAGGTCGTTCATCTATTAGCGATGGTCGTCAAGCATTCATTCAAACCGATGCCGCCATCAATGAAGGTAACTCTGGTGGAGCCCTAGTGAACACACAAGGCGAGCTCGTCGGCATTAACACCGCCTCTTTTCAGCAAGCGACAGACTTAGAAACTTACGGTATTTCTTTTGCGATCCCTGCGCCGCTAGCCAGTAAGATCATGCAGAAAATCATCGCTGATGGCCGCGTGATTCGTGGTTATATTGGAATCGACGGCCAAGACATTAATGCGGTCACTGCTCGCCTGCTTGGAAATGAACACATAGGTGGTATTGTCGTACTTGGTATTGATCCAAATGGTCCAGCCAATGCGGCAGGCTTCCAAAAGCAGGACATCATTATCAGTATTGATGGCAATAAAGTGCAAGGGCGTCAGAGCGTTATGGATATCGTCACCGATTTACGTCCTGGCACCACCGTGGACGTCGGTATCATTCGCAAAGGAAAAGAGATGACCTTGAAAGTCACCATTGCCGAAGACAAGCAAGAAGCATAAAAAATCCCAGCCATTGGCTGGGATTTTTATTTGTGCGTTACTCGCTATCGCTCGGTGTTTCCGTCGTATCGGAATCATCCAGCTCAACTTCAATGCGAGTGACTCGCTGCAAACCTCTCGGTAATAACCCACCTCGGCGACCACGTTCGCCACGGAAGTTATCAAGGTCAGACGGTTTAAGACCCAACTTTCGCTTACCCGCGTACAGCGTTAACGATGCACCTTTTGGTAAAGACATTAAGTGAGATAGTACTTCTTCTCGCTCTTTTGCTTTAGCAGCAGGAATGTTGATGATCTTATTCCCTTTACCTTTCGCCAGTTGTGGCAAGTCTTTGATTGGGAACAGCAGCATGCGACCTTGGTTAGTGATTGCTAAGATTTCATCAGAGTCTAAATCTTCAATCTCTTTTGGCGTCATGATCTCAGAGTTGGCAGGTAAAGTGACGAGCGCTTTACCACTGCGGTTTTTAGACAGCAAGTCCGCGCCTTTACATACAAAGCCGTAACCTGCATCTGAGCCCACCAGCCACAGCTGCTCTTCTTCACTCATGATGACTTGGCGAATACTGCTACCAGCCGTAATATTCAAGCGACCGGTAATCGGCTCACCTTGACTACGAGCAGAAGGCAGTGAGTGCGATTCCAGAGAGTAACTTCGACCGTCACTACCTAGGAATACCGCAGGCTGATTACTCTTACCTCGAGCATGCGCTAAATACTTATCACCCGACTTATAGTTTAAGCCTTCGGCATCCACGTCATGGCCTTTCGCGTGACGAATCCAACCTTTCTCAGAAAGCACAACCGTGATTGGCTCACTTGGTACGAGGTCACGTTCAGTCAGCGCTTTTGCTTCTGCACGCTCAACCATTGGAGAGCGACGGTCATCACCGTATTTCTCTGCGTCTGCTTTGATTTCTTTTTTCAGTAGTGTGTTCAGACGACGCTCAGAACCGAGTAGCTGTTCTAGCTTCTCACGCTCTTTCTCTAGCTCGTCTTGCTCACCACGGATCTTCATCTCTTCTAGTTTTGCTAGATGACGAAGTTTGGTATCTAAAATTGCATCCGCTTGGATATCGGTAATACCAAAGCGTTCCATCAGCACCGCTTTTGGATCGTCTTCAGTACGGATGATCTCAATCACTTCATCTAGGTTGAGGTAAGCAACCAACAAACCTTCCAAGATGTGTAGACGAGCCATGACTTTGTCTAGGCGGTGTTGTAGACGACGACGCACAGTCGTACGACGGAACTCGATCCACTCAGACAGAATTTGCACCAGACCTTTAACTTGAGGACGGTTATCCAAACCAATCATGTTCAAGTTAACGCGGTAACTGCGCTCAAGATCCGTTGATGCGAACAAGTGGTTCATCAACAAATCACAATCGACGCGGTTTGACTTAGGCACCACAACGATACGCGTTGGGTTCTCGTGATCCGATTCGTCACGAAGATCGTCAACCATTGGCAGCTTCTTCGCACGCATCTGGTTAGCGATTTGCTCAAGCAGTTTGGCACCCGATACTTGGTGAGGCAAAGAAGTGATAACAATATCAGAACCTTCTTTATGCCAAACCGCGCGCATTTTGATGCTGCCACGACCGTTGCGGTAAATCTTCTCGATATCCGCTTGCGGCGAGATAATTTCTGCTTCTGTTGGGTAATCTGGACCTTTGACATACTGCATCACGTCCGGCAGTTCTGCTTTCGGGTTGTCGATCAAATGAATAGTCGCATCTGCGATTTCACGAACGTTGTGCGGTGGGATGTCTGTTGCCATACCAACGGCAATGCCGGTTACACCGTTAAGCAGGATGTGAGGCAGACGTGCTGGCAACATTTGTGGCTCTTTCATTGTGCCATCAAAGTTAGGTTGCCATTCAACCGTGCCCTGACCAAGTTCGCCAAGCAATACTTCAGCAAACTTAGACAGTTTTGCTTCGGTATAACGCATTGCCGCAAATGATTTCGGATCATCTGGCGCACCCCAGTTACCTTGACCATCCACTAATGGATAGCGGTAAGAGAATGGCTGAGCCATCAATACCATCGCTTCGTAACACGCTGAATCACCGTGCGGATGGTATTTACCTAGCACGTCACCAACGGTACGTGCAGATTTTTTGTATTTTGCTGATGCAGAGAGACCAAGCTCTGACATCGCATAAATGATGCGTCGTTGAACCGGCTTTAAGCCATCACCAATGTATGGCAAGGCGCGGTCCATGATTACGTACATCGAGTAGTTCAGATAAGCGTCTTCAGTGAACTTGCGCATTGGCAATTGTTCGACGCCATCGTAGGTAATTTCTGTAGACATCCGTTACACCTCTGCCAAGTCGCCGTTGTTTTGTAGCCAAGAACGACGGTCATCTGCACGCTTTTTACCTAGCAGCATGTCCATCATTTCCATGGTCGCCGTAGAGTCGTCAATGGTTAACTGCACTAAGCGACGCGTGTTCGGATCCATGGTGGTTTCACGCAACTGAAGTGGGTTCATCTCACCCAGACCTTTGAATCGTTGCACGTTGATTTTGGCTTTCTTCTTCGACAAGCGCTCTAAAATGCCATCTTTTTCATCATCATCGAGGGCGTAGAACACTTCTTTCCCGCAGTCGATTCGATACAGAGGCGGCATCGCCACATAGATATGACCCGCTTCCACTAGTGCGCGGAAGTGACGAGTAAATAGAGCACAAAGCAGCGTTGCGATGTGAAGACCATCCGAGTCCGCATCGGCAAGGATACAGATCTTACCGTAACGAAGACTCTCGAGGTTGTCGCTATCTGGGTCAATACCCAAAGCAACAGAAATATCGTGTACTTCTTGAGACGCAAGAACTTGATCGGCAGAGACTTCCCACGTGTTCAAGATCTTACCACGCAGTGGCATCACGGCTTGGAATTCACGGTCACGTGCCTGTTTTGCCGAGCCACCCGCAGAGTCACCCTCCACAAAGAAGATTTCAGTGCGACTTAAGTCCTGTGCTGAACAGTCGGTCAACTTACCTGGCAGTGCTGGGCCGGACGCCACTTTCTTACGTACGACTTTTTTCGCTGCACGCATACGACGGTGTGCGTTAGCGATACAGACTTCTGCCAATTGCTCTGCGAGCTGAGGCTTTTCGTTCAACCAAAGACTGAACGCATCTTTTACAACGCCAGAGACAAATGCCGCGGTTTGACGAGAAGACAGACGTTCTTTGGTCTGGCCTGCAAATTGCGGGTCTTGAATCTTAACCGACAGCACGTAAGAACAGCGGTCGAAAACGTCATCACCCGTTAGCTTCACACCACGAGGTAATAGATTACGGAACTCACAGAATTCGCGCATCGCTTCCAACAAGCCTTGGCGTAAACCATTAACGTGCGTACCACCTTGAGCGGTTGGGATTAGGTTAACGTAGCTTTCGGTGATCATCTCACCGCCTTCTGGCTGCCAAATTACCGCCCAGTTTGCCGCTTCAGTATCCGCCAAGAACTCACCAGTAAATGGTTCTTCAGGAATAACTGGATAGCCTTTTACACCTTCCGCAAGATAGTCTTTCAAACCATCTTCGTAGTACCACTTATAGTCTTTGCCATTAACTTTGTCGGTTAATGTGATTTCTAAGCCCGGACACAAAACCGCTTTTGCGCGCAGGTTGTTGACTAGGCGCGTCACAGAGAAGTTAGCCGAATCGAAGTACTTCGCATCAGGCCAGAAATGTACGCTGGTACCGCGATTGCGACGACCACATGTGCCAGTTACGGTCAGATCAGACACTTTCTCGCCGTGTTCAAATGCAATTTCATACACTTGACCATCACGACGAACTGTTACTTCAACGCGTTTTGACAACGCGTTTACTACAGATATACCTACCCCGTGCAAACCACCAGAGAATTGGTAGTTTTTGTTAGAGAACTTACCACCCGCATGTAGCTTACATAGAATTAGCTCTACGCCTGATACTTTCTCTTCTGGGTGGATATCAACAGGCATGCCTCGACCATCATCGATCACTTCGAGTGATTGGTCAGCATGTAGGATGACTTGTACTTTTGAGGCATGTCCGGCTAGCGCTTCATCGACACTGTTGTCGATAACTTCTTGGCCCAAATGGTTTGGGCGCGCTGTATCCGTATACATCCCTGGTCGGCGACGTACTGGCTCTAAGCCATTCAGTACTTCAATGGCACCAGCATTATATTGTTCAGTCATAATACGGAATTATTCTCAAAGTTTACTTGTTGCCTGAGTATCACCAATGGGCGTACCCATACTCAGGAAACGAAAAAGCCACCCTGTTCACATCACTAAGAGTTTGTAAACATGATGCATAACAAAGTAGCCAGGGTCCTCGACCCTTAAGATCTTTTGGCAAAACATAGTCGGAAAGCATACCGCCCATGTCAAGAAACGGTTGGATATATCAATAAAAACTATGAGCCTTTTCCAATCGCTTTCGAATTACAGTTCTAGAAATTCGATAATCTGTGCAGGATAACGCTCAAAGCCTACAAAACTGTGATCACCGCCTTGTTCTACTGTTTGCTTAGCGTCTGCAAACTTATCTACCGCTTGTCGATAGTCTAAAACCTCATCTTCTGTTTGTTGCAATAACCAAAAAGAATGTGGCGACGCGATGCTTTGTACATCAAGAGCTTTTAACTCGTCAATATGACAAGCTTCAAGTGTATAGGTTTCATGCGTATATGGGTTAGTTTGCTTACCCAAATAATCTACTAGCAACTCATAAGGCTTGACTGCGGGGTTGACCACTACCGCTTTAAACCCAAACTTGTCATTTAGCCACGTTGACATAAAACCGCCTAATGAGCTGCCCACTAGACCAATTTTATAGTCGTCTTTATATTGCTCGATAATATCCAACAACATTTTCGCCGCTTGCTGAGGATAACAAGGTAACTGGGGAACAATCACCTTAATATCAGGCCTATGTTGCTCGCAGTAGGCTCTCATCACATTCGCTTTCATGGAGAGTGGAGAGCTATTAAAGCCATGGATATAGAGAAGAAGTGAAGGTTTACTCATAGATATCTCGCACAAAAAAGCGAGCCCGAACAGAGAGCTCGGGCGCGTTAGTAGCCGTTAGAAGAGAAGTCTGGTTGGAACTGGCCATCGGGAAGCCGACCTACTTGGGTCGTAATATCGCCACAAGCGTGTAGTTGCAGCTCCCGCCAACCAGGCGAGTTGGTATCAAGGGCAAAATCATCCGAGTTAGGCTTAAACTGAACACAAGTTGAGGGTGTTGCCATCACTCGAATGCCCTTGTGAAGCACATTCATATCTTGATGAACATGACCACAGAGAATGCCTTTCACGTTATTAAAACGCTCGACAACCTGCCAAAACGCTTCGGCATCTTTTAAAGTATGTTGATCAAGCCACGCGCTTCCCACCAGTAACGGGTGATGATGCAACAAAACAAGTGTGTGTCTTTCTGGGTGTTCGGCTAGCTTTTCTTCGAGTAGCGTTAATTGCTGATCACTCAAGCGCCCATGAGGAACGCCAACCACTTGCGAGTCTAAAAGAATTAACTGCCAATGCTCGCCAATCAATACATGCTCTGCGGCTTTGATTTGTGGCGAAGGCAAAACACTGCCCATATTAGGCTTGTAATCATGATTACCAGGTAGCCAAAAACAGTCTTTCTCTAGCGGTTCAATGCCGTTGGCAAAGCGCTGATAAGATTCTGCACTATGGTCTTGGGAAATATCCCCCGTCGCCAAGATGTAATCAAACGCCACGTTGCGGCGTAAAACATCAGCAACAACAGCATTGAAGCTATCGACTGTTTTTACGCTTAGCAAACTTCCCTCATCGGCAGCAAACAGATGAGTATCCGTAATTTGTAAAAGTTTGATGCTGTCACTAGATGATTGCAAAATGAAAACCTGATTCGTCCACTATATCGTTATTTGTTATTTTCCTTTAGTGACGTGACGATCAATTGAAGGCAAGTGGTGTTCTACTGATACCACTTCGTAAACAAAACGTCAGCCATTCACCGAGGAATGTGTTTAATTGATGCTTTTCATCTTTCTGCATCAGTTGGTCATTGGGATAATCATACTTAGCTTTTATGCGAGAGAACTCTCCGCTTGAGCATACTTCGGCTACTCTCGCATCATGATAAAGCCTGACAGACATCGTCGGTAAAGGAAACACTGGCGTTTCATCACTCTGACATATCTCAACAACTGTAGTGTATTTTGTGATTTCATTCACGGTCAATTGGTAAACCATGTTCGCCGCTTGGTAGCAACGTACATCCCCAACTTCGGCAGAAGCAGGCAATAAGGCGTTCAACTTAGCGTAGTTGGTCTCATACGTTCTCATAAGACCAGCTAAATCAACATGATATTGTTGTTTTTCAGCCAATTGTGCCATTACTCACTCTCCACCGTTTGGGATTGTCCCCATTCTGACTTTAACTCTTGATGGTGTAATTGCAGCCATTGCAACGCAATAATCGACGCACCATTTTCAAATTTCCCGTCCTTCACCCATTGATACGCCGTTTCACGACTCATGACATGAACTCGGATATCTTCATTCTCATAGTCTAAACCATGAATGCCGTGCGCTTTAGACGCATCCACTTCACCAACAAAGACGTCTAGCTTTTCCGAGCAACCACCAGCCGAAGGATAATAAGAAGTGACAGGTATAACGCGCCCCACCTGAATCCCCGCTTCTTCGACAGCCTCTCGACGAATTACGGCTTCAGCTGATTCATCGCGGTCAATCATACCGGCGACAATTTCTAGCTGCCAAGGGTGTTCATGTTCCAACGCGCCAATACGAATCTGTTCAATGATTACGACCTGGTCCGTCTTTGGATCATAAGGAAGCATCGCTGCTGCGTGACCACGCTCGAACATTTCTCGTTCGACAACTCCACTCCAACCACCAGCAAATAGCCTATGCTGAAAGCGGTATTTCACCATTTTGAAAAAACCTTCAAATAAGGTTTCTTTCGAGATGACTTTTACATCTCGCGAAGTAAAATCTTGTTGTTGTTTGTCACGCTGTTGCATTCAACACCTCTCTGAGTGAATCCTGTAGTTTACTCATTGTTATTCGCTTGCTCAAAGGACTTGGCTCAACTTTTTGTATAATAGTTACAAATTAATTTAAGTCTTCGCTAAAAATTTATTGCACAAGTGGATAATTACGTGTAAAAAAGTGCAAACTTTAGAGTAAATATCGTGCAAATTGAGTTAAACTACTGAGAATTAACCAATCTATGGACCGCGGGAATAGAAAATGAAAAAATTGCTTCCACTATTTATCAGTGCAGCGCTAGGTAGCATGAGTACGTCTGCGTTCGCAGACTCTTTGGCTGAAATCTACGACTTGGCAAAACAAAATGATCCACAATTGCTCAGTGTAGCAGCACAACGTGACCAAGCTTTCGAAGCAATCACCTCAAGCCGTAGTGCTCTATTACCACAGATCAACCTTACTGCGGGTTACAATTTAACTCGTGGTGATACTGAATACGATTCAAATCTAATTAGCGACGTATCAAACGATGGCAACGCGCTAACCGCTGGCGTTAGCTTTTCACAAGCACTTTACAACCGCGCATCTTGGATCTCTCTAGATACTGCTGAGAAAAGTGCTCGCCAAGCAGACGCAACTTACGCAGCGACGCAACAGGCACTGATTCTTCGCGTGTCACAAGCGTATTTTGAAGTTCTACGCGCACAAGATAATCTTGTTTTCGTACGTGCAGAAAAAGCCGCGGTTGGCCGTCAACTTGAGCAAACTAAACAGCGTTTTGAAGTAGGTTTGTCTGCAATCACTGACGTGCATGACGCACAAGCTCAGTACGACCAAGTGCTAGCGGACGAAGTGTTGGCAGAAAACGCGCTCACTAATAGCTACGAGTCACTGCGTGAAATTACAGGCCAAGAGCACAAAGATCTCAACATTTTGGACACTGGCCGCTTCACTGCTAGCCCATCGACCGTACCAGCTGAATCGCTCATTGATGAAGCAAAAACCAAAAACCTGACCTTGCTATCTTCACGTATTCTTCAAGACATTGCGCGTGACAATATTTCACTAGCAAGCTCTGGCCACCTACCAACGCTCTCTCTAGATGGTGGTTACAACTACGGTGATACTTCTCATAGCTCTCGTGACAACACGACAGACAACTTCAATATTGGTGTGAACCTTGCAGTACCGCTATACACAGGTGGTAACGTAACCTCTCAAACCAAACAGGCTGAATACGCGTACGTGGCAGCAAGCGAAGATCTTGAAGCACAGTACCGTAGCGTAGTCAAAGATGTTCGCGCACAAAACAACAACATTAACGCCTCTATCGGCGCATTACGTGCGTATGAGCAAGCGGTTATTTCTGCACGCTCTGCACTAGAAGCAACAGAAGCTGGCTTTGATGTAGGTACTCGTACTATCGTTGATGTACTGGACGCGACTCGTCGTCTATACGATGCGAACAAAAACCTATCGAACGCTCGTTACGACTACATTTTAAGTGTTCTTCAGCTACGCCAAGCAGTTGGTACGCTAAGCGAACAAGACATCTTGGACGTTGATGCAGGTTTGAAAGCGGCAAAATAACCGCGAACTGAATACTTCAGGTCTTAATAAATAAAAAACGCCAGTTGAGTTATCAGCTGGCGTTTTTTATTACTTGTAGTTCAGAGCTTAAAAGTGCCTCTGAACTACAAGTATCAAAAAGGCCGCACTTAGCGACCTTTATGAGCAAATAGCATTTCAATGCTAACAAACAGCAGCCTTAGCCCTTACCGCCTTTGATTGCATTAATGATTTCACTGGTCGAGCAGCCATCTTCAAAGTTCAATACACGAACTTCACCACCCGCCGCAATGACTTCTTTACCACCAGCAATCTCTTCTGGTTTGTAGTCACCGCCTTTTACTAGCAAGCTTGGTAGAACTTCTGAGATCAAACGCTGCGGCGTATCTTCACTAAATGGTACAACCCAATCCACAGCGCCCAAACCTGCCAACACCGCCATGCGGCGATCGGTTGGGTTTACCGGACGACCAGGGCCTTTAAGGCGTTTTACTGACTCATCGGTATTAACCGCAACGATTAGGCGATCGCCCAGTTCAGCAGCATGGTTTAAGTAAGACACATGCCCAGCGTGTAGAATATCAAAGCAGCCGTTTGTCATAACGACTTTCTCGCCACGAGCACGTGCTTTTTTCACCGCTTCGATCAGTGCTTTTTCTGAAATCACACCGTAATCCGTGTCTTGGCTGCCATGTACCGCTTCTGCTAATTCAATCTCAGAAAGCGTTGACGTGCCTAGTTTACCAACCACAACACCTGCCGCTGCGTTTGCTAGTGCACACGCTTCTTCAAATGATTTGCCTGCGGCAACAGACGCTGCCAATACAGAGATAACCGTGTCGCCCGCACCTGTCACGTCGTACACTTCTTTCGCTTGAGTTGGAAGGTGGAACGGTTCCTGGCCACGACGAATCAAGGTCATTCCGTTTTCGCTGCGTGTCACTAAAAGCGCTTCAAATTCAAACTCTTCAACCAAAGCCAGTGCTTTCTCTACTAGCTCTTGGTCAGATTTCACTTTACCTACAACGTCTTCGAACTCTTTCATGTTTGGCGTAAGAAGTGTTGCGCCACGGTAGCGTTCAAAATCCGCACCTTTCGGGTCAATGAAAACCGGAATATTTGCTGCGCGCGCTTTTTGAATGTATGCCTGAACATGCTCTAACGAACCTTTTGCGTAGTCAGACATAATCACGGCTTTAACGTTTGGCAGTGCGGCATCCATACGTGATAGCACAGGTGCAGAATCTGTGTTTTCAAACTTGTCTTCGAAGTCGAGACGAATAAGCTGTTGTCCACGGCTCATTACGCGAAGCTTCGTAATCGTTGGGTAATCAGGCAGTGCAACGAAATCGCACTTCACATTGAGTGAGCTCAGCGTCTCCGTCAGCACTTTTGCAGGCTCATCTTCCCCAGTTAGACCAACAATGTGAGCATGGCCACCTAGTGATGCGATGTTCATCGCAACGTTCGCAGCACCACCAGGACGCTCTTCATTGTTTTCTACTTTTACAACAGGAACCGGCGCTTCAGGAGAAATGCGCCCGGTTGGGCCATACCAGTAACGATCTAGCATGACATCACCGATGATGAGCACACCAGCGCTGTTGTAATCAGGTAGAATTGGTTTCATTGTTGGTCTCCAAAAATTAAATCGAAGTGAGTTTATCACAGCCCTTATCGAGGCTAAATATATGGTCTTAACTGAACCACTGATTCCAAGCCTGTTTTACCCACTCCCTTTCGGCAACAAACTTATCTTCCACCACATCAGCGTCTAAATTGAGTAGATTTCGGCGGTGTATTTCGTTGCGCATTGTCGTGTAAGCACGTATCAACTGCATTGCTTGGTCTTCGTCCATAACATCTTGCGCAATGAGCGTTTCAAAGATGCGCACATTATCACACCAACGCGTCAATTTCGGCTTATCGTGACTATAGTTGAGCACTAGGTACTGAGCGAGAAATTCGATATCGGTAATCCCACCTACATCTTGCTTGAGCATAAAGCGGCCTGGCTTTTTCCCCCCAAGATGACCGCGCATTTTTTCTCTCATTTCGACAACGTCTTTTTTCAGTTCAGTTTGATCGCGTGCTTTGCACAACACATCATGCCGCGTATTGTGAAATGCAATTGCCAGTGGTTCATCACCATAAATCATGCGCGCGCGGACAAGTGCTTGATGCTCCCATGTCCACGCGTCTTGATGTTGATAGTCGTCGAACGCGTCCGTTGGGCTAACCAACAAACCCGATGCACCGGACGGACGCAATCGGGTATCGACCTCGTATAAAATACCGGAAGCGGTGCGAGTGGAGAAAATATGAATGATACGCTGTGCTAAACGAAGGTAGAACTGACGACCATCAATCTCTTTTTTGCCGTCAGTGTAAACATTGACTGGGCAGTCATGCATGAAGACAATATCCAAATCGGAGTTATAGCCGAGCTCCCACCCTCCGACTTTACCATAACCAATTACAGCAAAGCCTTTGCCTTCACGATCTTTCACATGCGTTGGCTCGCCGTACTTTTCAGACACTTGCAACCAAGCCTGACTGATCACCGCATCCACGATAGCTTCCGCTAAATAAGTTAAATGGTCACTCACTTTCATCACTGGCAATGCGCCAGCAATATCTGCCGCTGCAATACGCAAAATACAAATTTGCTTAAACTGACGCAACGCTTCCATTTGCTGTTCCATATCATCTTCAGGAATACGCGCCAAATAATCACGTAGCTCTGTACGGTAACTGTCTAATGGAATGGGATTGTACAGCTGCGCAGGGTCGATTAACTCATCAAGCAAGATAGGATAACGAGACAGCTGCTCTGAAATCATTGGGCTTGCGGTACACAAACGTACGAGCTGCACCAGAGCCGCTGGATGCTCATCCAATAATTCCAAGTAAGTTGTGCGAGTGCAGATGTTGTGTAGCAAGTGAAGTACACGAGATAAACCAAACTGTGCATCAGGATGGGCAAAGACCGCATCAAACACTTTCGGCATCAAACGATTGAGCACTTCGCGTCCACGTGGGCCTAACGTTTTTTTGGCCAGATCGGTTTTAAAGTTGATGATGGTTTTCGCGCATGAAGCAAAGTCTTCAATCTGAATATCCTGCTGCAAGATATGCTCAAGAACGTCTTGTTTGTCGGCCATATCCCATAGCTCATGAAAATGACGAGCAACAGTAGTCCCCTCGTCTTCTTCATCATCACCAATTAGTGATTCAAAAACTTGGTGAACATTTGCCATATGCTGCTGGGTTTGCTCAATTAATTGCTCCCAACAGCTCATTTTCATCGCAGTGGCGAGCTTTAAGCGTTCGGTTTCGCAATCAGGCAGCGTCTGGGTTTGCTTATCCGCCATTGCTTGCAACAAGTTTTCTAATTGACGCAAGTACTTGTATGCAGCTTCTAGATCGCTGATTTCTTTTGGAGTAAGCAATGCCAGTTCTTCAATGCCTTGCAGCGTTTCCAACAGCCCTCGATTACGCAAAGAAGGCTCTCGACCACCTCGAATCAATTGAAAAACTTGAGCGATAAATTCAATTTCTCGGATGCCACCCGCACCTAGCTTAATGTTGTTATTCAACCCTCGGCGGCGAACCTCGCTACTGATCATCGACTTCATTCGTCGCAAAGATTGAATCGCACTGAAATCAATATAACGACGAAAAACAAAAGGGCGCAGCATTTGGCGTAGCTCTTGATACTGCGGGTACATCTCACATCCCATCACCCGAGCTTTGATCATCGCGTAACGTTCCCAATCTCGCCCCTGTTCTTGGTAATAATCTTCAAGTGCGGCATAGCTCATTACCAAAGGGCCACTTTCTCCAAATGGGCGAAGTCGCATGTCGACGCGGTAGCAAAAACCATCGAAGGTTTGTTGGTCGAGCGCTTTGATGATGCGTTGACCAAGACGAGTAAAGAACTGGGCATTGGCAATGCTGCGGCGTGCGCCTTGGGTTTCGCCATTCTCTGGGTACGTGAAAATTAGATCAATATCGGAAGAAAAGTTTAGCTCGCCACCACCCAGTTTCCCCATGCCGATAATTAACATCGGCTGCACTTCACCGTCCTCACTTGTTGGCGTGCCCCACTCCTGACAACACACTTGATATTGCCATTGATAGGTTTCAAAAATCATCGCTTCTGCCAACTCAGATAAGTGGCTTAAAGACGTCTCTAGAGACCATGCATGCGTGAAATCCTTCCACGCAATGTACACCATTTCTCGATTGCGAAACTGACGCAATACGCGATGACCAGACATCTCATCAGGACATTGTTCCAACAGTTCAGCAAGGCGTGAGCGGTAAGACTCCTGACGACTTGGCTGCGCTAACATACTTGGCAACTCACGGGCTAGGACTTCATCGCGATGAATGGCTTCGGTTATAAATTGGCTTAAGCCCGCCACATAACGAAATTGCTGCGCAACCTCATCGGGCCAAAGGGGAAAATAACCTGCGTCTTGGGCGTTTTGTACGGCAGATTCAGCGATAGAAATCAGTGGCGAAGGCAGCTGCATTTTTCTTCCTTGTTTGAAAAGCACGGTAACTCATTCTTTATACCAGACTGAAAGCAAATAAAAACGCCCACAAAAGGTTTGTGGGCGTTTTATCAAAAGTTCGGGATCGAATATTAAACTTGGAAAGATTTGATCTTCTTGTCTAGCTCACCTGCATTATTTTGCATCATTTCAGAGGTTTCTAGCAGCTCGGTAACAACAACAACTGAGGCTTCCACCAACTCACGTACATTAGTGAGGTTTTGGCTCATCTCTTCTGCAACACTGCTTTGCTGACCAGACGCCGTCGCGATCTGGAAGTTCATGTCATTGATTTGCGTCACTTGCCCAACAATACCATCGAGCTCAGATCCAGCATTAGAAACCAGCTCGTTTCCATCTGCCGCTTCCACAACGCTTTTTTCCATGAGTTCTACCGCAGATTCAGCACTGGTTTGCAGCTGTGCGATCATCTCTTGAATTTCTACCGTCGCTTGTTGTGTGCGTTGGGCAAGGTTACGAACTTCATCTGCAACCACAGCAAAACCCCGCCCAGCCTCGCCAGCTCGCGCCGCTTCAATCGCCGCATTCAGTGCAAGCAGGTTGGTTTGCTCAGAAATGCCTTGAATCGTCCCCACAACGCTACCAATGGCTTCAACACGTTCTTCAACTTGGTTAACCGCTTGTGCCGATGAAGCGATATCCGACGAAAGTTCACTCATTTTCGCCATTGTACTTTGCAAGAACTGCTGACCAGAAATTGCTTGTGCGGAAGCTTGCTCTGTTAGAGAAGATGCCGTCTGGGCATGTTCCGCAACCGTTTGGACCGTCGACGACATTTCACTCATCGCCGTAGCAAGTTGATCAATTTCGTTAAACTCTTCTTGCGCCGATTCCTTCGTTTCCGACATGCTCAGTGTCATGACTTCGGTGAGCGTTGATAATTCATCAGACGCATTAATTTGCATTTGAATCACATCGTGCAATTGTCGACGTGTCTTTTCTAATTCACGTGCCACGTCTCCGTATTCATCTTTACAATCCATACCAAATGGAACAGAGAGGTTCTTGCTCGCCATCAGTTTGATCGCGTCGCTCAGATACTGTGTTTGACGCAACATCACTCTAGCCGCCGCTAATAAGAGCACGACAAAAACCACTATCAATAAGGCGGTTTGCCAAGCAACTTGCGTTAAGTATGCTTCATAATGCTGTTGGGCAACTTGCGCGTTTTGTGTCGCCGCTAAAAGTGAGTCGTAAAAAGTGTTTGCGTCCCACAGTTGTTTTGCCACGATCAGGACAGTACTGAAGACCATCAACATGACCATTTTAGGCACCAGTCGAATGTCGGATATGACCCTTTCCCATGGCTTAAATGCCAGCTTTTCCATTGTCAGTTCTCCACCGAGTCTTATATAGTCTTTATCTATAATCTTTATATTACTTATAGTTATGTTCGCGCTTTGCGTGGTTACGCGATTTATTTTGAGCTTCGTATGAAAAACAATGATATCAAAGACAGCACACGACCGATGGGCCTGTTGTCACTAATATTGTCTTTTATGGCACTATTTGTGATCTCTGGCTTGTTGTTTTTCCCGATCGATCACGAAACCCGTCAAGTTCTTATCGGTCTGGATTTCATAATCTGTAGTATTTTTCTACTACAGCTCACCATTGATTTGATCCGGTCCACAGATCGCTGGTTATTCCTTAAACGTCATTGGATAGATTTCGTGGCGAGCATCCCATTGATAGAGCCCCTGCGCTTTGCTCGTATTTTTCATATTATGCGAGTGGTATTAGTACTGCGTTCGTCAAAGTTCATTTTGCATCAGCTCAAAGAAAACCGCCGCGAAACTACGGTCGCCTCTATACTGCTATTGATGGTTATCCTCATAACGCTCGGTTCTAGTGCAATGCTGTTTATCGAAGCGAAAAACCCAGAAGCGAATATTCGCACTGGCGCCGATGCTTTGTGGTGGGTATTTGTAACGATCTCAACGGTTGGTTACGGCGATCATTATCCTGTGACCTCCATAGGAAAGTTTTTGGCTGTCATCATCATTGTTTGCGGGGTGGGTATCTTTGGTATGATCTCGGGTCTTATCACCTCTATCCTTACTGCCCCAACGAAACAACAGACGCACAGTTCAATCAATAAAGAACGTATGCTCGAGCAGCTCCTAAGCCAACAAGCGCAAATACTAGAACGACTCGATTTCATGGAAAAAGAGCTACAACAACGTAAAACAGAGACAAAAAAATAGGACCATGCGGTCCTATTTTTTTGTTCTTATCACCAGAACGATCATTCACGCCAATAAGGCTGAACTTCCACACTGATCGCTCGGGTTTGATCCATTGCATGCAAAATTGAGCGCTCTTGACGGTGCAACCAGCGTTCTAACTGCTCTTTTTCTGCGTCTTCCAGCATATCAACCAACGGGAGTAAGTGGTTCAGCATTAGCAGATCATCGATACCATGCACTAGATCCGCCCATGGTAAACGGAAGCTGTTACGCTCATCCGAGTTATACAAACTCGCGAAACCAATACCAGTATAGAGGTTACGCAATAAGCGATAACGCTGATCAACGTACTCTTGCGCCGTCAGATCGCGCTCTGCTGGGAAAGCTTCCATTAGCTCAGCCCAAGTGCGATCGAGCTGAGTAACTGAAAACGGCATGATGTTACTTGCCATTTTTTCACGTGCTTTTTCATCAAGAAATGGCTGCCAACCGCGTGCTAAGATCCAGCGGCTTAGATCCAGCAGTAACCCTGTGTAACGCGCGGAATTGAGCAACCCTAGCACTTCTTCACGGCTTGGCAACTCTTGTAACTGCTGAGTCAGCTCAGATACTAAGAACTTACGCGCATCCAACTTACGCAGCACATTGCCTTTGTCATCTAAGAGCTCTTCAAGGTGTGCATGCTCATCTAACCAACTCAGTTCTTCTTCCAACCATTTAAGCTCTTGGCGCAGAATCGCACTCGCGCGACGAGGGACAATCCCGCCCAAAATAGTCAATGTTTGACGAATGAAACGAATGGCATTACTGATTTCACGCAGTGCTTCCACGCTGTCACGCTCAGCATAAATTTGCTCGTGATAATGCCAATGAGACAAAGCGTGCTCTAAAGAGTTGATCAAGCAAAATTCAACGGTATCCGTCGGACTACTGTCCACAAGTGCCAATGATTTTACTTCATCACCCGCATAACCGCTTGCAAGTCGATAACCTTTCGCCGCTTTGCTCAAGTTACCCAAACGCATACCGCCTTGCTCGCAAAAGCTGCGTGCCAGCGTGAATAAAGCTTCGGTTTGGCCAGACTTAAGTTCCAGTTCAACTTCGCAAATCGGCTCTTGCTTCTCTTCTTCGTCTTCACCTTTGGCTACAACTAAGCCTTGGTCAAAGGCAACTTCAATCTGACTGCCATCGGGCATGCCAATCAGCCATTGTTCACGTGTGAAGTTGGTCGAGAATAATGGCATAAGCTCGGATTGCAGCGTTTCTGCATCTTTACCTGGAGGCCAAATATCTAGAGGATGAAGCGACAGATTAGGCTCGTCGCTAGTGTGCTCAGCATTGTATTCTGGTCTTTGATGTAAGCCTGCGACGACGCGTCCTGCTGTCTTTACGGTTTGGACGAATACATCATCAAAACGGCGAATTCTTAAACCAATGTCGTGCTTTCTGAGCCATTTATCGGCAGTATCAAAATAGGTGTTACCCAAGTCACGACAACTATGCTGAAGTACTTTTGTCTCAGAAATTTTTTCTTTTAAAGTTTCTGAAAATTCAGGAGAAACAAAAAACTTCAGTTCTATTTCGGTTTCCATAGCTATACCTTTCAAAGCAGATAGAAACAGGATATTGCGTAATTTCTCACACGGCAAGAGAGAAATATCGCCGGATTGATGATCTAAAACAGTTTTAATGAGCGATTTAATGCGTTACCATGCGCGCCTTTATAGCCATCGTTCAACATTTCGCCAAGCACTCAGAAATGGTGTATGTTTTTTTAAGGTTATAGTTATTAGGTTGAATGACCATGCCAGTAAATACAATTATGGGGTTATTTGCAAAGTCCCCAATTAAGCCTTTGCAACGCCACGTTGTGTGTGTCAACGAATGTTGTTCACACTTGGTGAAATTCTTTGAAGTATCTTCAAAGGGTGATTGGGAAAAAGCAGCAGAAATCCGTGCACAAATTTCTCACCTAGAGAAAGAAGCGGATGTGCTGAAACGTGAAATCCGTCTAAAACTGCCTCGCGGTTTGTTCATGCCAGTCGACCGTACTGACATGCTTGAGCTTTTGACTCAACAGGACAAACTTGCAAACCTGGCAAAAGACATTGCTGGCCGTGTATATGGTCGTCAACTTGTCATCCCTGAGGCTCTCCAACCAAACTTCCTCGCTTACGTTCAACGTTGTCTTGATGCTGCCGATCAGGCGCAAAAGGTAATCAATGAACTTGATGAATTGCTAGAAACCGGCTTCAAAGGCCGTGAAGTGACGCTCGTCGCTGAAATGATTCATCAATTAGACGTTATCGAAGATGATACCGATGCCATGCAGATTGAACTTCGCCAACAGTTGATGGTGATTGAAGCTGACATGAACCCTATCGATGTCATGTTCCTGTACAAGATTCTTGAATGGGTAGGTGGTATTGCCGACCAAGCGCAGCGCGTAGGTGCTCGTTTGGAAGTCATGCTATCTCGATCTTAAAACATAAAGTTAACGACATAACGAAGAGCATAATTAACACGTGTCATAGGGACGATGACTATTTTCATCGTCTTATGGTTTGGCGCGCGTAAAATTTTGTTCCGCTTGTTATAAAACAACTAGGTATTACGATGGATATCCTTGCGAACTACGGCACTGTCCTGATTATTGTTGCAGCGATTTTTGGTTTCATGATGGCGATTGGTATTGGCGCGAACGACGTTGCTAATGCGATGGGTACATCTGTAGGTTCAAAAGCGCTAACTGTAAAACAAGCTATCATCATTGCGATGATCTTCGAATTTGCAGGTGCTTACCTTGCAGGCGGTGAAGTAACCGACACTATCCGTAAAGGTGTAATCGAAACTTCTTTATTTGCTAGTCAACCAGATGTTCTTGTCTACGGCATGATGTCTGCGCTTTTAGCAGCAGGTACATGGCTGCTTCTTGCTTCTTACATGGGCTGGCCAGTATCAACGACTCACTCAATCATCGGTGCAATCATTGGTTTTGCATGCGTATCAGTAGGTACTGAAGCGGTTGACTGGGGCAGCGTTCAAGGCATTGTTGGTAGCTGGATTATTACGCCAGTGATTTCAGGTTTCTTTGCTTACGTTATCTTTGTCAGCGCACAACGCCTGATTTTTGATACAGAGAACCCTCTGTTTAATGCGAAACGTTTTGTACCTGTTTACATGTTCATCACAACAATGGTGATTGCACTTGTAACCATCAAAAAAGGTCTAAAACACGTTGGTCTTCACCTGACCAATGGTGAAGCCTGGATGTGGGCAGCAGCAGTTTCAGCACTTGTGATGATTGGCGGCTACGTATACATCCAGAAAAAATTCGCTAATCGCGAAGAAGACCGCAGCTTTTCTGGCGTGGAAGGTATCTTCAGCGTTCTGATGGTTATCACCGCTTGTGCGATGGCATTTGCACACGGTTCAAACGACGTTGCAAACGCCATTGGTCCACTGTCTGCTGTCGTATCGACTGTTGAACACATGGGCGAAATCAGCACGAAAAGCACCATCGCTTGGTGGATTCTACCTCTTGGTGGTATTGGTATCGTTGTCGGTCTTGCAACACTGGGTCACAAAGTAATGGCAACCGTTGGTACAGGCATCACTGAGCTAACGCCTAGCCGCGGTTTTGCAGCACAGCTAGCAACAGCATGTACAGTAGTTCTAGCGTCTGGTACAGGCCTGCCAATTTCAACCACTCAAACATTGGTTGGTGCAGTTCTCGGTGTTGGCTTTGCTCGTGGTATCGCAGCACTGAACCTAGGCGTAGTTCGTAACATCGTGGCATCATGGATCGTTACACTACCAGCGGGTGCGTTATTGGCCGTAGTATTCTTCTACGGACTTCAAGCGATGTTCGCTTAAGACACTCGTCAATAGAATGTAAGCGCTTTGTCATTATTGACTCAAACGCACAGAAAGGGAGGCTTTGCCTCCCTTCTTTGTTGCACCGAGGTTTGAAACTGCATACTATTCGTCTATTTCCGGCTCCAATCATTCGGTGCCAACGCTGTCTCCAAGAAAAATCGTTAAGGGATTTACTGTGAAAAAACTAATCATCACGGTTTTGTTTACTTTGCTAGCAGCGCCAGCGGCCCTAGCAGCAGACCGTTATATTTCTGATGACCTCTTCACTTTTATGCACTCAGGTCCAAATAACACCTACCGTATTATCGGTAGTGTTAACGCCGGTTCTAAAGTACAACTGATTAAAACCAACCGAGATACTGGCTATACGCAAGTTCGTGATGACCGTGGTCGCACTGGTTGGGTACAAAGCAAGTTTGTGACAAACCAAGAGAGCATGGCAATTCGCCTTCCTCGCATTGAGAAAGAGCTAGCCGAAGTAAAAGAGCAGCTTGCTAATGCTCGTCAAACTTCTGATGCAGAGAAAGCCGGTCTTGTTACCTCTCTCGAAACACGTAACCAACAAATTTCAGATCTAGAAAATAAATACTCTGAGATCAGCGATCAGCTTACTTCTGTTGAAACAGAAAACCGCGAGCTACGCGCAAAACTGGATACACAAAAAGATGACATGCTGCTTAAGTACTTCACTTATGGCGGCGGTGTTGCAGGTTTAGGTTTACTATTTGGTTTGATTCTTCCGCATGTCATGCCTCGTAGAAAGCGCTCTCCTGCGGGTTGGGCATAAACCCTTACGCTTTTATCTTTAAAAAGAACGCAAAAGCCAGTCGATATTGACTGGCTTTTTAGTTTGCTTCGTTTGACAGAAGTGAGTACTACTCCCCAATTGAACTAGAGGCTCGACGACGATCCGTTGCGCCATAAAGCTTGCCATCTTTTAGCTCAATTGCATTCAAACCGCTTACCACTGGAATAACGTGCACTGGGTAGCCAAGCTCCATAAACTCAGGCACCAACATTTCTGCGAACGTTTTCTTTTCCACCAGCAAACCAGTCGGGTCATAAGACTTGGTGCGGTCTATCTTAGTGCCATACTGGATGTTTGGTAAGTCAATAGCCTCTTGCGCTGATAAATTCCAATCCAGCACCCCAACCACGGTTTTGAGTACATACCCCGGGATTTGTGAACTACCTGGTGACCCAACCACCAAACGCAAGTTATCATCACTGTCCATCACCATTAATGGCGTAATGGCTGAGCGTGGACGCTTACCCGCTTCAATCGAGTTTTGAGTAGGCTTACCGTTAAGCGTTGGTTGAGGTGAAAAGTTCGCCATTTGTGCATTCAAGATAACGCCATCGACCATCACACCCGAGCCCATACCCGTTCCTACCGTGCTGGTCATCGCAATTGCATTTCCATCTCTATCGACGATAGAAATATGCCCTGTATCTTTGCTCTCGAAGCCTTGATATTGCGCATACTGAGTTTGCGTTATCTGTCCTGCTTTTGGATCCTCTTTTAAAGTGCCATTATCAGGGATTAAATCACGTCTCTGATCTAGATAGGCTTTAGACAACAACTGTTCAACTGGCGTTTCCACATAATCCGGATCTCCGGCATACGCAATACGATCGGCTTTTGCAATTCGCATCGCTTCAGTCATGAGACGCCAAGGTTCCACATCCGTTTTCGCCATATGGGCAATGTCATAGGGTGCGAGCAGTTCAAGACTCTGAGCGACCATCACACCGCCCGAAGCTGGGTAACCAAAAGAGACGATTTTATTCCCACGGTAGTCGCTCTCAATGATGTCACGCTGCTTCACTTGGTAATGTTTAAAATCTTCTAAAGACAACTTCTCGTGTTGGTCATCAATACGACTATTAACCGTCTCTACGATGTGCTGACCAAGCTCACCACCATAAAGGTAACGATCGCCTTGTTGCGCGATCTTCCTCAGCGTCTCAGCCATCTTAGGGTTCTTCATCAAGGTTCCCGTCGGCTTAATATCGTCCCCTTGCCAATACAAGGCTTTCACTTCCGGATCTTGCTCAAGTCGGCTTTGCTCTCTTACTACGATGTCGTAGGTGTAGCTGTTCATCGCGTACCCATTGCTCGCCAATGTAATCGCCGGCTTAATCAGCTCTGCCCATGGCAACTTGCCGTATTGTTCATGAGTGGTGTAAAGCAACCGCAACGTGCCCGGAACCGCAACAGAACGAGGGCCTAATATTTCGTTGCGACTGAGTACTTCCCCATTCTCAACAAACATTTCAGGGTTCGCGCTAGAGGGTGCTTCATCTCGACCATCAAGGGCCAGAAATTTTTTCTCGTCATGTTGATAAAACAGCGCGAAAGTCCCGCCGCCAATTCCGGTCATATCTGGCTCAACGACAGACATCACCATCTGCATCGCAACCATAGCATCAACAGCGTTACCGCCTTCTTTCAATATTGAGTAACCGGTACTGCTCACGTAAGGATTCGTCGCACTGACCATGAAATCTTGCCCGCGACTATCTGGTGTAACTGGGAATGGGTCTGGCTTTGCTGCATAGCTTGTCGATGCAACAATGCTTAAAGAAAAAATCAGAATACGCATGTGTCTCTGTTTAGACTCCTATTATGTGATGGGGTCTAACGTGGACCAAGTCATTACTCCGAAGTTCGTGAAGATGGTGTCTTTTTACACAACGCTGACTGGAATCGCGCTATCAATAGATGAATGATATTGGTGCTATTTAAACGACTGAGAAAAGCTATATTTTGCTTGTTTGAGTATCTAAAAATCATCATCAGAATAGATGCAAAAGATGCTCTGAAAAATAAAAAGCCAGCGATATGATTTCGCTGGCTTGATGTGTTTCTACAAGAGTTACCCTTTCCACTCATACAACGCTGGTATACGAATTTGCTCACCTTGGAACTCAACAATCACAGCTTGCGGTTGTATTTCTCTTAGAGTGACCTGATCATCAACGACATCCCCTTGATGATACTCAACATTGTTAATTTTCACCCAACGGCGATTTTCATCACTGGCATACATATGGGTTTGCAAATTAAGCGCAGGTAGACGCCCTTGCCACTGGTGAGCGTTGCGCTCTAAATCGTTCACGCGTGCCGTTTGTGATGACGAATTGTCATCATCTCGGGATAAGGCATTTTCGACCTTCCTAGCTAAATCAGGAGATAATGAGGATAAATCCAGATCATCCAAAGACAACCCGAGGTCCTCTTCAGCAGCAGAAGTCGTTTGGGTTGATGCTGAGTTGCGTGTTTCATCTCTGCTTGGTGTATGGCTCGTGTATTCATCGGGGGTGGTAAATGTACCAAAATCACGCGATAGCTCTGCACTTGGCCACTCTCTTGGCAATTGGGCCAACTGGGTGTTCTCTGGATAGTCCAATACTTTGAAAGGTGATACCACTTCGACCTTTTCTATCGGGGACGTTGTATCTACTTCAACACTCGGTGCAAAGAGATCTAAGTACCAAGCGACTCCGATAGCAGAAGCAGTGATTGGCAGCAAGAACAGACCTATATGTTTCACAGCTGACATTATGCGTCCTCCTTCTCGATTCTCGCCAGTTGAGGCGCATCTGGCTGAACATTTTGCTGAAGTCGGTCTAGCGTTCGCTTACCTGCAATACCATCGACACCAATTCCTTGCCAACGTTGAAATAATTCGACTCGCTCTTTCATCGCACCATCAAAAATAGACGTTTCAAGCAGTGGCTCACTCACCGCTTCTGCTAATAATCGGTCTAATACTTCAATCGCAGGGCCTTCCATGTCTAAACGTAATGTTTCATTCAGCGGAGCATGCCACAGTTCGATAATATTGCCCTGCCACAACGGCTTTAGCCACGAAACTGGCAGACGAAGACGCTGCTTACCATTGAGCACTTCAGCTTGGTCATTACCGACGGCATATAGAATGACATACCCAACATCACCTTGATAATTCAACTCCAAGATCACAGGGCGATTTTGTTGCATCAACAGCGGCCAAGTCGCCATTTTACGCTCACAACGCATAGTCGACTGCGGTTCTGACAAACAAAGATTATCGCGAACCGATGCTTGATATCCCCACAAACGATACAAATCATTTACAGCGAGGTTCGACTGTTTTTGTGTTAACAATAAATCACGCTGCTCATCAGTTAACTGTTGGCTGACGACGGTTGGTGTTGGCTCTACTCTTGGCTCCGTCACTTGTGTCAACACTGACGTCGCTTGAGCTGGCATATAATTCACGACCGCCCACCCCGTACTTAATGCAGCAATAAGGCCTACCGTGACAGAGCCCCAAGCAGGCCAACGGAAAGTCCGGCGCTCTTTTTTATCTTGCTGATAAATATCTGCCTGAAACTGCATCACTTCTTCACAGGCCTGCTGAACGGTTTGCTTATCCACCACCACATTACCCTGGTGATAACTAATGTTGAGGGATTTGTCACAGATAAGGTTGATGAGCCGCGGTATACCGTGACTGTATTTGGCTATAAGTTTACAAGAAGCACGATTAAACAGTTGCTGGTCGCCACCTGCTGTATGTAGTCGAAATGCGATGTAATCTTCTGTCTCTTTTTCATCCAACGGCAACAGGTGATAACGCCCGGTAATACGCTGGGCAAGTTGGCGTAGTTGTGTTGTTTGTAATAACCGCTGCAATTCAGGCTGCCCGACCAACAACACTTTGAGCAATTTTCTGGTATCGGTTTCCAAGTTGGTCAACAAGCGCAACTGCTCTAGAACGTCGGCAGCAAGGTGTTGAGCCTCATCAATGACCAGCAATGTCTGCCAGCCTGAACGATAATTACGCAGCAAATATTGATGGATAACCTGGTTTAGCTGTTTGAGGTTTGCATCTGGCGGATAGGTGATTTTGAACTCATCGCAAATGGCTTCGAGCAAGTCTCTACTCGAAAACGTGGGATTGAGAATAAGACCCGCTTTGGTGTTATCACCCAAATTCGCCAGCATCGCTTTTGCGACGGTCGTTTTGCCTGTACCTACTTCGCCAGTAAGCATAGCAAAGCCACCGCCATCGCCTAGCCCAGCTTGGAGATGTGTGATTGCCTCTTTGTGACGTTGGCTTAAATACAAATAACGTGAGTTTGGAACAATCGAAAATGGTTGTTCGACAAACCCAAAAAAGTCCTTATACATTAGGCTCTCCAGCTAAAAAACCACCTGGGAATAGTCAGACATGGTATAAACGCTCTTCTTCTATTCTTAGGAGTAAAGAAAAGTACCATTGCTTGCTACAATGTCCAACGGCATATCCATAAATTAAGAGGTAATTCGTGCAAGTTTATTTAGTAGGTGGCGCAGTTCGAGATAAATTGCTCGGAATTGATAGTTATGACAACGACTGGGTGGTCGTAGGCGCGACGCCCGAGATGATGCTGTCCCAAGGATACACCGCCGTTGGTAAAGACTTTCCTGTATTTCTGCATCCCAAAAGTAAAGAAGAATATGCCCTTGCACGAACAGAGAGAAAGTCAGGTTCTGGTTACACTGGTTTTGAATGTTTCTTCGATCAAAACGTCACCTTAGAAGAAGATTTGATACGTCGTGATTTAACCATTAACGCGATGGCAATGGAGAGTGATGGCACGATCCATGACCCATATGGTGGCCAGCAAGATCTCAACGATAAACTGCTACGCCATGTATCAGACGCCTTTATTGAAGACCCTCTACGCGTTTTACGTGTCGCTCGCTTCGCAGCGAAGCTTGCTGATCTAAACTATACGGTTGCCGACGAAACCATGCGGTTAATGCGTCACATGGCAGAGTCCGGAGAGCTGAGCACACTGACTCCCGAGCGTGTTTGGCAAGAATGGCATAAATCTCTCTCTACTCCTCGCCCTGATATTTTCTTATCGGTTCTACGAGACTGTGGTGCATTAACCGTGGTGTTACCTGAAATTGATGCACTATTTGGCGTACCTCAACCTGAGAAGTGGCATCCAGAAATCGATACTGGCATCCATACTTTGATGGTGGCAGAGCAAGCCGCAAAATTGAGTAACTCACTCCCCGTCAGGTTTGCCGCCCAAGTGCATGACTTGGGTAAGGGCGTGACGCCAGAGAGCGAATGGCCAAGCCACAAAATGCATTGCCATACAGGATTAAAACTGATCAAAAAGCTGTGCGAACGTGTCCGGGTACCAAATGAGTTTCGTGATTTAGCCTTGATGGTGTGCGAACAGCACTCCAATATTCATCGCGCGGCTGAACTTAAACCACAAACCATAATTAAAATACTCAATAAACTTGATGTGTGGCGTAAGTCCGAACGTCTGCAAGATATCTTGCTTTGCTGCCAAGCGGATCACGCTGGTCGTAAAGGACTGGAAACGCAACCATATCCACAGGCGGATATTTTTAGGCAAGCCTACCAAGCAGCAGCGGCAGTTGACGTTCAAGCCATTATCAAAGAGGGCTTTAAAGGCCCTGCGATTCGTGACGAGCAAGAAAAACGACGTATTGAAGCAGTGAAAGCAGCACTTAAGAAGTAACGAACAAACAAAAACGCCCGCGGATTTCGCGTGCGTTTTTCGTTAACATCAATTATGCACTTAATAGAAAAGCGAACAAACCGACGCCCAAAATGAGACGGTAAATCACAAACGGTGTCATGCCCATTCGTGAAATCATCTTCAAGAAGAAGTGGATACAGGTGTACGCACTGATAAACGATGTGATAATGCCAGTCATTAAGAAACCAACATGGACAGGTTCACCACTGGTCACTAACTTCATGCCTAAGTAGCTACCAGCTAATGTAATGATTGGGATCGACATTAAAAACGAAAATCGGGCAGCCGCTTCTCGAGTAAAGCCAAGGTAAAGCGCTGCTGTGATGGTCGCCCCTGAACGTGAAGTTCCAGGAATCATCGCTAAGGCTTGAGCAATACCGATAAATACAGCTTTCTTCCAACCCGTTTGGTATTCATCGGCAACGAGTTTAGCGTTTTTGTCTACCCACCATAGCAACAGGCCAAATACGATCGTAGTAGTCGCGATGACGTAAGCGCTACGTAGATACACTTCAATGATGTCTTTCATCAATAAGCCGAACACACAAGCTGGAATCGTCGCAATCACGATCATCCAAGCCAATTTAGCTTCTTTACTGCGATCTCCTTTAAAGATCGAAGCAAATAACGCTTGAAACAAAGTGATTACTTCATGACGAAAATAGATCACGACAGCCATTAATGTACCGACGTGAACAGCAACATCAAAGGCTAGACCTTGGTCTTCCCATCCTAAAATAGCGGAAGGCAGGATCAAATGGGCAGAGCTTGAAATAGGCAAAAACTCTGTCAGCCCCTGAATCAGAGCCAAAATAAAGGCTTCAAAATAACTCATGTAAACAACTCAAATTAAAAATGAAAGGAAACGGGTTTGAGCGAATCGACTGGCTGCATAGCATGCCAAATGTCTGCGACTGTGCGTCCATCGCCTGGGATCACTAATTGCGGTTCGAGATCATACAGCGGCTTTGTGACAAAAGGATATTTGTAGATATCACTGCGAGGTAGCTCAGGTTTTTTCTTGGAGACGCGCTCACCGAACAACACTATATCGAGATCCAGTGTTCGATCCTGATACTTTTGCGCGTTTTCTTCGCGTCCCCACTTAAATTCAATCTCGCGTAGTTGATGGCTCAACTCTTCTAATGACAACTCGGTACGCATTGCAACGACAAAGTTGTAGAAATTCTTGCTGCTAAAACCAATAGGTTCGCATTCATATATCGGTGATACGAGGAGATTTTCTCCAAGCCGTTGCAGCTCCTGATACGCAGCAAGCACATGTTGCTCTCTTTCTACGTTCGTCCCAACACCGATATAGGTGGTGATCATGCTCGGCCTCGCTCAATCACCACACCAACAGCACGTGCTTGCGGCACGGCGCCAGGCTTCGCTAGGCGGATTTTCACCCAAGGCACTGAGAAACGCAGCATGATAAGCTCTGCTACTTCTTCAGCCACGCGCTCGACCAGTAAGAAACGACCATTTTCAATGTGGTTAAGTACCGCCTCACTCACCTGCGAATAATCCAGTGCATCTTGCACATCATCACTTTTGCCCGCAGGTTTATTATCGTGTGCCATTTCAATATCTAGAACCAACTTTTGTTTGATTTGTTGCTCCCAGTCGTACACGCCAATTGTGGTGATTACTTCTAACTGTTCAATAAAAACTTTATCCAGAGCCATCTTATGTCCTTCTATTACAGAGGTCGGATACCCGTGAGGGGTAATTTGATCGTAGTATTCTATACCTAAGTAACATTTACTTTGGTCATCACAATGTTACTTAGGTATAAACTGCGAAAGCATCTTTATATACAAGAAATCACATAATGCAAGCTCTATCACAGTGAGGATTTCTGCATTATGTAAATTCGGGGTATGATAGCAACTACGCGGGAACCGAGCATTAAATTCCAATCCATCAAGGACTTCTATGGACGCACTGGCACTGATAATGACAATGGCCGCCTATTTATTAGGTTCGGTTTCCAGTGCGGTTTTGATCTGTCGACTCTTAAAACTGCCAGACCCACGCAGTGTGGGATCTAACAATCCTGGAGCAACGAACGTATTGCGTATTGGCGGACGAGGAGCCGCTGTTTCAGTCTTGTTGTGCGATATGCTCAAAGGCACTATCCCCGTGTGGGGCGGATACTTTCTTGGTATCGACCCTATCATTCTTGGCGTCATCGCCATTGCTGCCTGTCTTGGCCACATGTACCCCATCTTTTTCCACTTTAAAGGCGGAAAAGGTGTCGCAACCGCGCTTGGCGCTATCGCTCCGATTGGTTTGGACTTAACAGGATTGGTGATGTTAACTTGGCTGTCAGTAGCCGCGCTATTCCGCTATTCATCCTTAGCGGCTCTCGTCACGGTTTTGGTCACTCCGTTTTATACTTGGATGTTTAAACCGCAATACACGTTACCTGTTGCTATGCTGTGTTGCTTAATCGTATTTAAGCATCATCAAAATATTCGTCGGCTTTTGTCTGGCGACGAGCCAAAAATCGGCGAGAAGAAACTGACACAAAAAAACTCGGCTTAATGCCGAGTTTTTCGTTTAAAGAGGGATGCATTGGTTACGCATGAACTCGATTCAGGAAGTTCAACAACATTTGGTTGACGAACTCCGGCTGTTCTAAACAACTGATGTGTCCCGCTTGCGGAATTTCTACCAACTCACTGCCCGTGATACAGTCTTTCATTAAATACGATTCGAAAACCGGGCGAGGCTTATCTTCACAGCCCACCGCAATTAACGTCGGCAGAGCGAATTTTTCCGAATCTTCAATCACATCACGGCGACCAAACACCATGCGCCCCATGCGAGCTACTTCCACCGCACGCTCACCGTTCAGCTCTTCTAAACTGCGTTTGAATGAAGCGACAAGTTTAGGGTTATCCTGATTGACGTTGTTGGCAAAGAACAGCGGCACAACGGCTTCAATAATTGGCGCAGGCACTGCTTGGACTTGGCTGATGGTATCAAGCATTGCAAAATACTTTTTATACGTAACTTCTGGCTCCCAGCCAATGAAGGTATCCATCAATACCAGTGACTTAACACGTTGCGGCGCTTGAGCCGTTAGCTCAGCTCCCCACATGCCGCCAACAGATAAGCCCACTATCGAGAATTCTTCGATATCTAAATGATCCATCAATGCCAACATATGTTGTGCATAGTCGGCCAATGACTGTGTCGATGCAGGTGCAGCGTCCGATTCACCATGTGCCCAAAGATCTGGCACAATACAACGGAATGACTGGCTTAAAACCTCAACTTGTGGCGCCCACATTTGGCTATCCCAAAGGTAACTATGACCAAATAGAAGCACAGGGCCCTCACCTTTATCTAGATAAGCAAGTTGCTGACCTTCAATTTCAAACTTATTCATTGTTATATCCATTTCTTATTCTTCCACGTCATCCTAGCACTGAAACAATCGCGAACTGATCGCATCAGTCAGAATGTAAAACGAGGCGGTTCATTGAATAATTAAAAATAAAGGCCTCTGAGGAGCAGAGACCTTTATTACAAAGAACCGGTTTCAAACCTACCGCATAAATTTGACTAAGCGACAGGTGTTAGTTGATCAATTGGCCAACGTGGACGAGCCTCTACTGACATATCAGCCACTTCGCCATTCTTCAAGCGCTGCATGCCTGCGTAAGCGATCATCGCACCGTTATCTGTACAGAACTCAGTACGTGGGTAGTAAACTTCGCCGCCAACTTTCTTCGCTAACTTCTCTAACTCAGCTCGCAAACGACGGTTAGCACTCACACCACCAGCAATAACAATGCGTTTCATGCCTGTTTGCTCAAGCGCGCGCTTACATTTAATAGCCAACGTAGCACACACAGCCTCTTCAAATGCCAATGCGATGTCCGCGCGGGTTTGCTCGTCATCACCGTTTGCAGCAATCGTGTTAGCCGTAAAGGTTTTTAGACCAGAGAAACTCATGTCCAAACCTGGCACATTCGTCATTGGGCGCGGGAACTTAAAGCGGCCCGGTGTACCTTTTTCCGCCAGTTTAGATAATAGTGGACCGCCTGGGTAATCCAAACCCATTAGCTTCGCTGTTTTATCAAACGCTTCGCCCGCCGCATCATCAATCGACTCACCTAGAATTTTGTACTCACCGATGCCTCTCACTTCCACCATCATAGAGTGACCGCCCGATACTAATACCGCCACAAACGGGAACGGTGGAGGGTTATCTTCCAACATTGGGGCCAATAGGTGACCTTCCATATGATGAACAGGTACCGCTGGCACTCCCCAAGCATAAGCAATACTGCGACCGATAGTCGCACCCACTAATAGCGCCCCAACAAGACCAGGCCCCGCGGTATACGCGACACCATCGATGTCTTTTGAAGTTAAGTTCGCTTCTTTTAGTGCCTCTTTAATAAGAGGAATGGTTTTCTTTACGTGGTCACGTGAAGCCAACTCAGGCACCACACCGCCGTAATCTGCGTGCAGTTTTACTTGGCTGTATAGCTTGTGTGACAAGAGACCGTTTTCATCGTCATAAATTGCGATGCCAGTCTCGTCACAAGAGGTTTCAATACCAATAATGCGCATGGTTTTCTCAGTATGCTTTCTGTATAGAGGAAATTTGGGCGTCATATTACCTCGCCTTGGTGCTGCAAACAAATTTTGTACAGACAATAATCGACAAAAGGCTTTACAAAGTAGTTGTGATCGGATTAAAATTCCGCACCATTTTTGATCAAGCTGGTAAGAGACCTAACAATTGTGATTTGGTCTGTTGAATACCAGCGTTAACGAATAACCCCTGAGGTGAAAGGCATATGCCAGTAGTTAAAGTACGTGAAAACGAACCGTTCGACGTTGCTCTACGTCGTTTTAAGCGCTCTTGCGAAAAAGCAGGTATCCTTTCTGAAGTGCGTCGTCGTGAGCACTACGAAAAACCAACTACAGTTCGCAAACGCGCTAAAGCAGCAGCTCAAAAGCGTCACGCTAAGAAGCTAGCTCGCGAAAACGCTCGTCGCGTTCGCCTGTACTAATAACTGAGCTCCAAAAGGAATTTAGTTATGGCTCTGATTGATCAACTCAAAGAAGAGCAAAAATTAGCGATGAAAGCCAAGGACAAATTGCGCCTTGGTACTATTCGTTTAGCCCTATCAGCAATCAAGCAACGTGAAGTTGACGAACAGATTACTCTGAACGATGACGACATTCTTGCAGTATTGACCAAGATGGTTAAACAACGTCGCGATTCTGTAGCGCAGTTTGAAGCAGCGGGTCGTCAAGATCTTGCTGATGCGGAACAAGCAGAAATTACCGTTCTTGAGGACTTTATGCCTCAACCACTGACAGACGAAGAAGTAGCGGCTCTCATCGAGAACGCGATTGCTGAATCTGGCGCAGCTGGCATGCAAGACATGGGCAAAGTAATGGGCGTTCTGAAACCGCAAATTCAAGGGCGTGCAGATATGGGTAAAGTAAGCGGTTTAGTTCGCGCTAAATTGGCTTAAGGTACCCCACCCAATTGCAGCAAGCCGTGCTATCCTTTGGAGCGCACGGCTTGTTTGTATCTGGATGGATGGAATGAAATCAATGGGCAATACGCTCATTCTTTTAAGGCATTCACTCCACTCATCATCTTCTTTTTTTGTTAGGTTTTATGGCTGGACACATCCCTCGCAGTTTTATCGATGACCTTCTAGCTCGACTTGATATTGTCGATATCATCGACGCACGTGTGAAACTTAAGAAAAAAGGCAAAAACTACGGCGCATGCTGCCCGTTCCACAACGAAAAGACACCCTCATTCAGTGTCAGTCAAGAAAAGCAGTTCTACCATTGTTTTGGTTGTGGCGCGCATGGAAATGCCATCGATTTTTTGATGGAATTCGACCGACTAGAATTCGTCGAAGCCATTGAAGAACTCGCTTCATACTTGGGTTTAGATGTTCCTCGCGAACAACGTAGCGGCGGTAATGGTTCGTTTCAATCAGGCCCACAAGCAAGCAGCAGTGAAAAACGTAACCTATACGACTTAATGGGCAGCATTGCTCAATTTTATCGTAACCAACTCAAACAGCCAGCAAGTAAGGTGGCGATTGAGTATCTAAAAGATCGCGGCCTGTCTGGTGAAATCGTCCAGAAGTTTGGCATCGGCTATGTGGCTGATGAATGGGATTTAGTTCGTAAGAACTTTGGCCAGAATAAAGAAAACCAAGACATGCTCGTCACTGGCGGCATGTTGATTGAAAACGATAAAGGCAACCGCTACGACCGATTCCGTGGTCGAGTGATGTTTCCTATTCGAGACAGACGCGGTCGAGTAATAGGCTTTGGTGGTCGAGTATTAGGTGATGGGACACCAAAATATCTTAACTCACCCGAAACCCCGATATTTCATAAAGGTAAAGAGTTGTATGGCCTTTATGAAGTACTACAAGCGTACCGTGAGCCACCACAAATTTTAGTGGTTGAAGGCTATATGGATGTTGTCGCGCTTGCTCAATATGGCGTAGATTATTCCGTTGCCTCATTGGGAACCTCGACAACGGGCGATCACTTGCAAGTGTTATTCAGGCAAACAAGCACCGTCGTGTGTTGTTATGACGGTGACCGCGCAGGCCGTGAAGCCGCGTGGCGTGCCATGGAAAATGCATTGCCTTACCTAACGGATGGTCGCCAGTTAAAATTCATGTTTTTGCCGGATGGAGAAGATCCCGACTCTTATATCCGACAAAACGGAAAACAAGCATTTGAGCAGCAAGTGTCTAATGCGATGCCCTTGTCTGAATTCATGTTCAGCTCATTGACTCAGCAGGTCGATATGAGCACGAAAGAAGGCATGGCAAAACTGAGTACTCTTGCGGTTCCTCTCATTGATAAAGTCCCTGGCGGCACTTTAAGACTATACTTGAGAGAATTGCTTGGCCGCCGTTTGGGTTTGGTTGATGAACGCCAACTACAGCAGCTAATTTCAAAACAAGGTAAAGAGGATAAAAGGCCTCAACCTCATAAAGAAATCAAGCGAACGCCGATGCGAGAAGTGATCGCGTTACTGATTCAAAACCCACAATACGTAAGTATGGTGCCAGATCTAACTAGCGTTAGAGATTTGCCCATTCCTGGTCTAAGTTTATTTGTTGATGTACTTGATAAATGCCAAGCGCATCCCCATATCAACACAGGCCAATTATTAGAGCATTGGCGAAACAGCCAAAATGAGACCCTTCTGTCTCGTCTCGCGAGTTGGGACATTCCACTCGATGAGGACAACCAAGAAGAAATCTTTTTAGACTCACTGGATAAAATTATTGCCCAGTGCGTAGAAAAACAAATTGAAAACCTGCAGGCCAAAGCAAGAAGTGTCGGTTTATCAGCCGAAGAGAAAAGGGAGCTGCTAGCACTTATGCTAGATTTAAAAGCGTAACCCTGTTTAATTAGTCAGCAACGATTTAATTTGTTATAGTAAGTGGTTTGCATTTCGCATACTGATTCCTTCACCAGATTACGAAGTTGGATACCGTCTATGGATCACAATCCGCAGTCACAGCTAAAGTCACTTGTTATTAAAGGCAAGGAACAAGGCTATCTGACCTACGCCGAAGTAAATGACCACCTACCTGCTGAAATCGTAGATTCAGAACAGGTAGAAGACATCATTCAGATGATCAACGACATGGGCATTAAGGTAGTAGAAACTGCTCCTGATGCTGATGATTTAGCACTGAACGATGACACAAATATTACCGATGAAGATGCAGCTGAAGCTGCAGCCGCTGCACTTTCTAGCGTAGAGAGTGAGATTGGTCGTACAACAGACCCAGTACGTATGTACATGCGTGAGATGGGTACTGTCGAACTTCTAACTCGCGAAGGCGAAATCGACATCGCAAAACGTATTGAAGAAGGTATTAACCAAGTTCAATCGTCTGTTGCTGAATACCCAGGCACAATTCCGTACATTCTTGAGCAATTTGACAAAGTTCAAGCTGAAGAACTACGTCTTACAGACCTAATTTCAGGTTTTGTAGATCCAGATGCTGACGACACCGCTGCACCAACGGCAACACACATCGGTTCTGAACTGACTGAATCTCAGTTAGAAGAAGAAGACGATGAAGACGTTGATGACGACGAAGATAGCGATGACGATTCAGATGATTCTGAAGAAGATGTAGGTATCGATCCTGAATTAGCGCTAGAGAAATTCAACCAACTACGCAGCACCTATCAAAATCTTCAATTAGCAATCAACGAGTACGGCTATAACAGCCCGAAAGCAACCGTTGCTAATGAAATGATGCTAGACGTATTCCGCGAGTTTCGTCTAACGCCTAAACAGTTTGATCACCTAGTGAATGAACTGCGTACTGCTATGGATCGCGTTCGTACACAAGAGCGTCTGATCATGAAGTCAGTGGTTGAATACGGCAAAATGCCGAAGAAATCATTCATCGCGCTGTTCACTGGTAATGAATCAAGTGAAGCTTGGCTGGATGAAGTTCTTGCTTCAGACAAGCCATACGCTGAAAAGATCAAACGTAACGAAGAAGAAATCCGTCGTTCAATCGCTAAGCTAAAAATGATTGAAGAAGAGACTTCTCTAAACGTACAGAACATTAAAGACATCAGCCGTCGTATGTCTATCGGTGAAGCAAAAGCTCGCCGTGCGAAGAAAGAGATGGTTGAAGCGAACTTGCGTCTTGTAATTTCTATCGCGAAGAAATACACCAACCGTGGCCTACAGTTCTTGGATCTGATCCAGGAAGGTAACATCGGTCTGATGAAAGCGGTAGATAAGTTCGAATATCGTCGTGGTTACAAGTTCTCGACTTACGCAACGTGGTGGATCCGTCAGGCAATCACTCGTTCAATCGCGGACCAAGCACGTACGATTCGTATCCCGGTACACATGATCGAAACGATCAACAAGCTAAACCGTATTTCTCGTCAAATGTTGCAAGAGATGGGTCGCGAGCCACTACCGGAAGAACTGGCAGAGCGCATGCAAATGCCAGAAGACAAGATTCGTAAAGTTCTAAAAATCGCTAAAGAGCCTATCTCAATGGAGACACCAATCGGTGACGACGAAGATTCGCATCTAGGTGATTTTATCGAAGATACAACGCTAGAACTTCCGCTAGATTCTGCAACAGCAACTAGCCTTAAAGTGGCAACAAAAGACGTGCTTGCAGGTCTAACGCCACGTGAAGCGAAAGTACTTCGTATGCGCTTTGGTATCGACATGAACACTGACCATACTCTAGAAGAAGTTGGTAAGCAGTTCGACGTTACTCGTGAGCGTATCCGTCAGATCGAAGCAAAAGCACTACGTAAACTTCGTCACCCAAGCCGCTCAGAGACTCTGCGCAGCTTCCTAGACGAATAATCGCAGCGCATACAAGCTTTTAGAAATCAAAAAAGGTGACTTTAGGTCACCTTTTTTATTATCTACTGTTCTAAGTGGATAAAAACTAAGCGCAATTGCCCTAGTTGGTATCTAGACACCTTGCAACGCTTCCCCTATAATCGTTGTCCTATTAAGGCCCCTTAGCTCAGTGGTTAGAGCAGTCGACTCATAATCGATTGGTCCGCAGTTCAAGTCTGCGAGGGGCCACCATATTTCGAAAGGCGTATGAAGAAATTCATGCGCCTTTATCTTTTCTAGTCCGGTATATATCCGGTCTGCGATTACTTCCGGT